>JBMORQ010000042.1:0-25823 GCA_049322575.1 Patescibacteria group bacterium | reverse complement strand
GTTTCAATTATGTGTTGGCAACTTGCGTTATCGAGGGTACAAAACAAACAACAACTTAAACAACTATGGGATATGTGGAAACGTCGTTTATATTAGCATCTAGCAACCCATTTGTTTTACATTAGCTCGAATCTGTTAAAACAAAAATTGTTCATAATTGTAAAAATTTGTTAATAAATCAAGATATTTCATCACTCAGTTTATAGCCGTAACCACGACAAGTGGTGATGGGATCAACTTTAAAATGATGGAATACTTTCTTGCGCAAGCTACAAAGGCTGACGCAAAAGTTATTATCGGAAACAGATAGATCATCGAGCCAGACGCGTTCCTTGATTTGTTGTTTTGTTAGGATTTGTTTTGGGTTTCGTAGAAAGCATTCTATGAGCAAGAGCTCTTTTCGTCTTAGAGCTAAGGACTGATCCCGATAAAACAATAAGCGCGCTTGTTGATCGAGCCTGATTTTATGGTTACCGGAGGTTGACGGCTGTGCGCTGAGATGTTGAAGGAATTGAATTTGGTGTCTCAGCTTGATGGTGAGCTCTTGTTCACTAACTGGCAGCAAGAGAATGTCGTTTGCACCAGAGAGGTAAAGACTTTGACGTAGTTTTTGGTTATGAGAAGAGCAGAGGCAAATTATGGGAGATGATATTTTGTCTTCTCTCAGTTTGTTAATCTGTATTGCCAGCCGGTGCTCATTTTTGGGAGAGCAGATGATGATGGAGTCGTACTGATAAAGATAGGCCTGAAAACAGCCGTTTTCTAAGTCTTTTTCGAGGTCAATAACATAGATCTTTTTGAGATTATCGATTAGAGATTTTTCAAAAAAATAGTGTTCACAAATTAATAGTAGTCTCATGGCACAATTTGTTATTTTTTTTGTAGCGTTCATAAGCTGGGTGACGAGGTCTAATCACCGAACACTCTTGTTAATGACCCTACTTTGACAACGAAGACTATGGTTTTCGTGCTTAGTTTTTCGTGGTCAGTAGTAGGAATAAAAAAAATAAGATTTTTTTTACAAATATTACTACTGTATTAGATTCGATTGGTTTCATGCCTAATAAGGATCTGTGGACAAATTGTTTTTAAAGTATTCTCAAAATTGCTTTTTCGCTCTAACCAGTCATGGCAAATTCTGTCACTGCCTCTCTCAAATACCCCCCCATTCATGGAAAACAGTTTTTCACTACAAAATTCTATTTCGCTACAAGTCTAATTAATTTAATAACTTTTTAAGTCGGTGTAATTGACATCTTGGTCAAGTTGGCAGCGATGAGACAGATGCCAGGTTGAGCCAAGTCAACTCAGACAAAAAGCTAAATATGGTGTGATGGCACTGAGTTTCGCAAGGGGCTGAGTGAATGATTTTAGTTTCATATGATTAAGTGGCGAGTTTGGATACCAAATAGCTTGTGATACATTCTGCACTCCTCTGATAATGAAAAAGTGTGAAATGTAAGCGACGCGTACAAATACTTGCAACAGATGACTGGTCTGTTCTAGAATAACGTAATACAAATCATGTTTGTAGCTTGGTCCTTAAGCCCGAGGTTTTTTGTCAAGCTGCACAACCACTTTAGGAAATTATGACTAGCACCACTCTTAGCCCAAAAGAGAATCAATCTGCTTCGGAGCAAGCTGCATACTTGGAACAAGATACGTTATCAAGTCAAACTGTCCCAAAAAACAAGAAAAAACCTTTGATGGTCGTTGGAGCCGCTATTGGATTAGTTATAGCTGCTGTTCTTGGAATCTTTTTCTTGGCTGAGGTTATGATGCGTCCGGCTCGCATTCGAGATCAGGTTGTGATGAGTAAGCGGGTAATAGACGACTATCAAAAAGATTTAGATGAAATGATTGATGTGATGGTCAACGACGAAGTTGAAACGGCCGATGGCATGGAAAGAGCTTCAGAAGAGGCAAAATCTTTGTTGAAGGATGCTGAAGACAATCACAAAAAGCTTGCTGATTTAGAAGAGAGTATCACTCTCGGACAACTGGAAGATTATAAAGAAGCGGTTTCAAAATATAGGGATGTCGCTGAGAAAATCATCGCTGCCCAAAAAGATTATGCGATGTTGAGTGAGCAGTATGTTGGTCCATTCCGAGAATTAGAGGATCTTAACGTTAAGATGGAAGGTATTTCTCAGTATATGTTTGATGATCCAGATAAATATGTCTCAGAGCTTAACCAATATTCTAAGAAGCAGGCTGAAATTGCTGACACTTTCAAGAAAATTGAAACAAAAGGTTGGTTTGTTGAGACCCATCAGGTTGTGATCAGTACATTTGATGCTACATCTAACTTTATGGTTTTGATGGCATCAGCGGTGTCAAATCGTAGCCAGAACGAGATTCGCTCTGCTGGTCAGAAATTTGCCGAGGATATGCAAAAAGTCCAGAATGATAGTGAGAAAGCTGAAGATAACTTTGATCGTCAGGCAAAAGATGCTCTAGAAGAACTGAATGACAGCTATGCGGCTATTGAAGAGGAGTACGACAACTTAAAACTCAAGTATAAGTTCTAGCTTACTTGATCACTTTTCAGAAAATCAGATCGGCTGGGATTATTCCCAGCCGATTTCTTTGGCAGTATATGAGTTGATAACTACTTGGTCCTTATCTATGTAGGCCGGTATAAATTTCTTGGCTTGGTATTCAATTAGACCACACATGATGTCGCTAGTGGTTTGAGGGAAGAGTGGTGTTTTCTCTGGTTCACCTCGACCTTCTGGTTTACACCCATACTCATTTTCCAGGTATTTATCACTTGCACCGAATAGGTGCAGGGTTTCGTGTGTCACGATCTCTACCAGCAAAGGAGCAAAGTTAACTGAGAAATCATAAGCGTTAACATATGCCAGGTGTTTGTCTTGGTTAGAAAATGAACGAAAGGTCTTGCTTTCATAAAACGAGCCGTCCGATTCCGCACTAGCTATATAAATATCGTCAAAGAAAATAAAAATTGCATGATGTCTGTCGTCTAGTTTTAGATTATGTTTGTCAAGGATGGTGGCAAATTGATCTTGTAGTCTACTCAAACCAAAAGAGTCCTTGCCCCAATAGTTTGAAAAATCACCAACTCGATTAATGTCTAAAGTTGCAACCTCTGGGTATACATCAATAATCACCTCGAAATAGTCTGGCGAGTATTTTTTGGCCTCTCTATGAAGAAAAGTATGGATGGAATTTAGGCTAGAGTAGTTATTGCTATGATAAGCTGTAAGCGTATTGATAAGTGGCTGAATGGATTGGTTAGAAGTGTTGCTAGGTTTTACAAAAAAGATATAGAGATGATTGACACCGAGTAGTTTTGGTTGAGAGACGGTCTTTTTGGACTTGTCTTCTTGGTTTTGCAGTTTTCTTTGCTGTTGTTTTTCAATTACTGCCTGATATGCTTTATCCCGTTCGAGTTTCAACTGCTGTTTCGACAGTTGCCATTGCTTTTCCTCTAACAATGAACGGAAACGATAACCAATGATTTGGAGGGTTAAAATCAAGCCGAACACCGTGACAGCGAAAAAAAGAAGCTGGGGTTTGGGCGTAGTTTGCAGTTTTCGGTGTATTTTTGAACACAGCAACATTCCTGTCTTTGACAGATGACGGCCAAGATCTTCAAAAGCCCCAAAGAACGCTCGCTTGGTTATCAGGTTTTTTTTCATCTATTATGCGGCTTTCTGGGAATACCTCTTAACTGCAGCACGCATGTATTAGACTGCCGGCAAAATATGAGGGTCTTCAATTTTTTCTTAAAAGAAAGTCCATGCTATTTGGCAGCATGTTTATTATAGCTTTTATTGGATTCTAAGCCAAACTTCCTCAACCTTTTCTTAAAAGAAAGTCAATGCCAAAATCCCTTAAGGAATAGCAAAAGGATATTTCAACATGGTGCAAAAAGGTGAAGTTTCTATTTTGCGCAGACAGCCAACAACCAGGACAAACAACTTGACCCAGCAACAAACATCGGTCACAATGATTTTGTGCCCCGCCCAACGACCCGCCCAACGACCCGCCCAACGACCCGCCCAACGAGACAAGCAAATGCTCAAGCAACTAATCTTCCAACCCCACCCAGTCTCTTGAGGACCATTGGCCCATCATTCATTTTACTTGGCTTAGCTTTGGGAAGCGGTGAGTTAATCTTGTGGCCATATTTGGCAGCAAATTATGGTTTGGGTTTGTTGTGGGGTGCCTTGTTAGGGGTTTCATTCCAGTTTGTGCTAAATACTGAGGTGATGAGGTACTCTCTTGCTTGGGGAGAGAGTGTTTTTGTGGGTTTTAGACGTTTGGGCTGGCCACTCACTCTTTGGTTTATTGTCTCGACAGTTATCCCTTGGTCACTACCTGGGTTTTCTTCTGCTGCTTCACAAATTATTTTTAATCTTTTTTCTGGGTCTGAGTCACTAGAGCCGAGCTTAGGGGAGAAGGTTGTAGCAGTTGGATTGTTGCTCTTTACTGGTTTAGTTTTATCGGCTGGTAAATCGCTTTATAAAACTATGGAGGTGATTCAGCGGAGTGTGATTTTTTTGGGTTTGCCAATAATCGTTTTCCTGACGGTTCTTTTGGCTGGTAAGACTGATTGGCAGCTGGCGGTTTGGGGTTTGGTGGGCAAAGGTGATGGTTGGTGGTTTTTCCCGACTGGTATTTCCTTATCTGCTTTTTTGGGAGCCTTTGCTTACTCAGGAGCTGGTGGTAATCTCAACTTAGCCCAGTCTTATTACGTCAAGGAAAAAGGTTTTGGTATGGGTAAATTTGCCGCCAAAATCACTTCTTTGTTGGCAGGGGGTAATAAGCCTGTTAACCTCGAGGGGAAAACTTTTAATGCAACTGCGGTCAACACTGCAAGATGGAGAGCATGGTGGAGGCTGGTAAATTTAGAGCATTTTTTAGTCTTTGCTTGCCTGGGTTTTTTGACAATACTAATCCTAGCCGTGTTAGCTCACGCTTTGGTTTATGGCCAGAAGGTTGAGTCTGGGCTGAGTTTTATCTACACCGAAGCTCACTTAATTGCAGCTAGAACCATCCCAGCCTTAGGTGTGATTTTTTTGCTTATTGCTGCTTTAATGCTCTTTACCACGCAGCTTGGGGTGTTGGAATCTGCCTCTCGGATAGTTTCCGAAAATTTTTTGCTACTTTTTTATCGACGCGGGCAGAAAAGCAACATGTCGTTAGGCTTTTACTTCGCGCTTTGGTTGCAGATCGGGGTTGGTATTCTAGTTTACCTGATGGGTTTTAGAGAGCCGCGAGTTTTACTGACTCTCTCGGCAGTACTTAACGCCATGGCGATGATGGTCTCGTTTCCGGCCATTTATTGGTTAAATCGCACCAGGCTAAGAAAGGAAATTCGTCCCGCTCCCTGGAGGGTTGGGATGATTTTGGCTGCTTTTGTTTTCTTTGCGATTTTTGTGGCGGTGACAGTCAAAAGCTACTTCTAAATCTTGTTTCCGGTCAGAAGCATTACTTCAAATCTTGCCCCTTAACCATCGGTCGTCTTTTTTCTTTTGATTTTGATCAGGAACCAAGCTAACAGCACTAGTGGCAGCCAGAGTACGGAGTAGACGGCAGCCCAGATCACAACTACTACAATGATGATTAACCATCTCAAGACCGAGTACCAGGCCTGGCGAAGCTGATATGAAAAGTCAGGCTTAGAGAAGGCTTGGCCTTGGAAGTAATCTTCGTTATCAGTAACCGAGATATTGATGGTGGCATATTCCACTTGGTTTTCAACTGACTGGGCTTGTTTCTCGGCGCTGGCAATTCTGTTGTTGAGCCGTTGGATGTCAAGTTCGATTTGTTTTTTTTCTACCTCGTTGTTCGCCTTGAGAAGTTGTATTTCTTTTTCTGACCTTTGTTCCTTGAGCTGATTAACTTGGTCTTGAGTGCTGACGTACTGACCAGTCGCATCGTTAGCGCTAATTTGTTCAGAGAAGACCTTGCTTACATTGGTAACAGCCCGAGTTGTGCCTTCCTCGAATTTTGAGACAGGCAGCTTGATAAGAAGGTTACCAATCTTATATTTTGGCGATTGTGACGAATACTGATTTGCCCAGAGGATCCGACCCTCGACGCTCAGGGTATATTCCTTGATTTGGCGGAGGTAATTGTCTACGTCCTTGACCACCAGCTGAAAGGTGGCAGATTTTTGGTAGACTCGATCTTTCACCTCAAGAGCGTCATAACCATAGCCATCTGGCATAGGGGCGAAAGCTGTATCTTGAGCGGTTATTGATGCGGGTGCCTCTGCCATCATTTTGTTGATCTCACCGTTATTGGCCGATTTTGGCAGGGTTGGTTTGTAGCCACCAAGCCTTGAGGGGCTATTTTCAACCAGAGCGTCCATCACCGATGAATCCCGTCCGTAGCCACTTTTAACATAACCCGTTGCTAGGGCTGAAATCAGACCCAAAACAGCAATTACAAGTACGAGGGATTTGGCATTTTTGAGCATATTATGTCCTCTTTTACAAATACTTAGTTGAACAGAGCTTCCGTGCCGACCAACTCATTGTAGCATGCTACATGAAGCTAATAAGAAGATTGGTGATGAAACTAATGACAGGTGAGAGGAGTGAGCCAATTGGCGACCCGCTGCTACCCCAGGGGATCAAAAGCATTATTAGCACAACTGTGCCATAGCGTCTCATGAATATTTCGAAATCATAAGACAAGTTGCGAGGCAGCAACGCCATCAGAATCTTGCTTCCATCAAGTGGGTGAACTGGCACTAAGTTGAAGACCGCCAAAGAGACATTGATAAGGATGATCTGTACCATGGCCATCTGCCACCAAACGAAAGGCAAAATACCCAGAACCAGGGATAGTTTTAGCAGAATAGCGGCAATGGCGGCTAGGAATAAATTTGAGGTTGGTCCAGCTGCAGCGATTATGGCTGCGTCTCGAACTGGGTTGCGTAGGTTGTAAGGGTCAAAGGGGGCTGGTTTTCCCCAGCCAAAATTTGTTAGTAAAATCATTACC
The DNA here is from genome assembly GCA_049322575.1 of Patescibacteria group bacterium. Classification (GTDB taxonomy): domain Bacteria; phylum Patescibacteriota; class Microgenomatia; order UBA1400; family PJMF01; genus JBMORQ01. The sequence goes on along the minus strand of JBMORQ010000042.1, from coordinate 18,842 downwards.
ACGCCCATTGGGTCAAGGTGGGCTCTGGGGTCTAGAGTTAGTCGTCCGTTGGCTCGGGGAGTTGGGTCACCCAATCGGTCAGTAATCCAGCAATGGGCAAATTCATGGAAAGTGATTGATAGCAACAGGACGGGGAAGACAATGGCAAAAGCAAGCGGGAATTCGCTAAGTAGACCAAGCATATATACCTCCTTAGAGTTTCCGCAATATACAGAAAAAAATTAGTTAAAGCAAGTCTTCACATGGTTGTTGACGCAATCCTCGGTGTCACATCCGGGCTGATGCGACAGTAAGAACGTTTATTTAAAGATCAGCAAAAACATCCGTTTGCTCAAAACCCAACATGGTGTTATAATCTGTCATCACTTATGAAAGGTTTTGCATTCAAGTTTCCATTGGTAGCCAGCATTGGTCATCGCGTTTCTCACGCCAAGAATCGTCATAGCCGTGCCTTCAAATACAATCTGCACACAGTTACCATTGTGGTCGGTGGTGAGAAGAAACGCCTACGCGTTCCAACTAAGATTCTCAAGATGCTTAAGAAGTCTGGCATTACCACTCACCACAAGTCAGTGGTTTCTGCTTCGTAGTCTTTCTTTTTGTCCTCTGCTTTTCTTGGATTTCGTAGCACACAAAAGGTTTAGTGGCACTAGTATTGTTATTGTGCTGGTTCTCAAAGCAAATTTGCTCGTAAGTCGTTCCATCTGCAGGGGTTTTTGCCCTCAAGTTGTACGGCTTGAGGTAGGATTTTGATATTACCCTCTTCTTCGGTTAGTTGGCAACTGAGAATTTTGAGACGCTTTTCCAGGTGGGGAGAAATAGCCTGATCGGTAGCGGCTCTATTTTCCCTGGGATAATTTGTGATTTTGGTCCAAACTCCCGGCCAGCGAGCAAAAGCTCGACAGGCGCGCTCAATTATAACCGGCTCGAGTTCTCTAGGAGTATTTGCCAACACCTGGGTTAGAAGTGGGCAAGATACCGGAGATTTTCTTCCCAGTTCTTGATTGAGAATGGTAGTCGATAATTGTTGGTTTTTGGTTGAGAGTGGTTTGGCGGCTTTGTTGTTTGCTAGGTTTCTGATAAAGATCGACCAATCGAGCTGACTGTCGTCTTTGTTGATTTTGCCGCTGTTGGGAGTGGGGGAAAGCTGAGGCTGTGGTTTAGCGACGATTTGCCCAGAATGATACTGCTGGATCAGTTGGGCAAGCTGTTGGCTAACTAAATCAAACGACAAATCATAATATTTCTTTTGATCTAGACCAGATGTGGGGAACTCCAGCTGTGTCAAGATAGGACCTTGGTCGAAAAATTGGTTCATGACCATTAGCGTTACTGCAGAGTACTCTGATCCAGAAAGCAATACATATTGTCCGGGTGAGGTACCCCGCCATTCTGGGAGCCTGGAGGGATGAACATTGAGGGGTTGTTTCTTGGGTAATGAGATTAACCACTCTGGGATGAGATAGCCAAAGTCGACCACCAGCAGGTAATCTGCTGGCTTAACTTGATTAGCCAATTCGATTTGTTGGCGGATGCCAACGTCAATTTTCTTATCAACCAGAATGGTCTTTATTAAGTTGTCTTGGGCAAATTTATGGAGTGGGTTTGGGGTAACAATTTGTTTACGACCAATTGCTCTGGGTTGTGGAGTCAAGATCCAGGGTATATGGAATGACTGGTGCTGGTGTAGAACCCCAGCCAGCAAGGTTGTGTATTCGGTACTTCCAGCAACGGCGATGTGTATTTTTTTTGACATGGTGACAACAGGTTTCGAGAACTACTGACTTAGAATGATTCGAGTAGACTGTAGTCTTCGATTTCTACTAGTTCACCTTTTTTGTTTTCCAGGTAGACCGGTAGATCATATTGGAGGGCATAATCGGTGAACAGTACTCCATCAAAATGGTCGATTTCGTGTTGCAAGACTCTGGCAAAGAATGCCTCAAAACGGTCTCGGTGATCAGAGACTTTGCCTGTTTTATCAACGGTTTGGTACTCAAGCTCGATCCATTCCCAACGAGGTACGGGTCCCCAGATTTTTGGCATTGAAAGACAGCCTTCGAAGTCTGGATCTTTGGGGTTGGCACCGGTGGTGATTTTTTGGCTGTGCTTGGTGATGACCGGGTTGATGAAAGCACTCGGGTCGACTGTGTTTTGTTTGTCTTTTGCACTCGCTCCCGTAGGTAGACGTGTAATTAGTACACGATAGAGCTTATCAACTTGGGGCGCCGCCAAAGCAACTCCCCTCGGAGAAACGGTCTGAGACAAGGTCTGAGACATGTCCTTGATCAGATCAAGGACCTTTTTATCAAAGACTTCGACATTTCTGGCGGTTTGCCGAAGTTGCTGGTTAGGTATAGTAATAATTTTCATGCTTCAGGTTACGGTTTTAATTAGTTGGTTTCTCGGTTGCCTTTTCTCTAGCAGATCTTGAAGCTTCAGCTGTCCGCAGTCTCTCGGCTACTTCTTGGCTGTCGGGAACGATTTTCTCGAGAATGTATTGATATTGTTCAATAGCACCCTGATAATCTGCCTGACTTTCGAGCTGTTTAGCAAGAGCTAGCCGAGCCGCCGCATAATTTGGTTTCATCTCGATGGCTTTGCGCAAGTCAGTTAGTCCCTGCTCGTTTTCTTCTAGGCCTATTTCAACTATGCCCAGATTATACATCAACTTGGCATCTGTCGGGGCAAGGGCGATAGCGTCTTGCAGTGATTGTTTAGCGTAGTGCAAAAACTCAAGGTTAAGCTGGGAGAGGTTGATGTAAATGCGAGACTGAGTTTTGTAAAAATTGATGTTGCGCTGGTTAAGCTTGAGTGTATATTGGCTAGTTTGAACGGCAGCACTGGCTAGTTGACTTGCTTGAGTTGCTTCTCCAGCTAGACCGTATTGGACAGCCATTTTAGAGTAAAGGTCAGCCAACTCGTCGCTAAAAAAAGGTTCTTTCGGGGAGAGTTTTATTGCTTCTTGTAAGTATTGAAGGCCAGTGAAGTATTGAGCGGATTGTATTTGGTTTTTGCCAATCGCATAGTATTTGTCTGCCAGCCAAGTTTGGTAGATCCAGTTTAGACTGCCCAGGAGAATCAAAAATATAATTATTAGTTGGAAAGATGTGGCTGGATCAAGTTTTCTCTCTTGGAGATTCCTGATGTTTTGCTGATCATCTGTCTGGGATGGATTAGTGATACTAGTGATGACCGCTAAGAAAAAGAAGAGCATCACGTTAACCATGACTGTCGAAAAACCTAGAAAGTTAGAAATAGACATTGCGACCAGCCCACTAATTACTGCAATTAGCAGCAATTGATCTGATTGCTTATCAATTTTATTGCAGTTGTTGAAAACCCAGATTAGCCCATAAGTGCTGGGTATAGCTAAAAGCAACAGATAACATCCAAGACCAACCACCCCAGTGGTGGCTAAAAAGTTAAGAAATTCGTTATGTGCCTTGTTGTACAAAAAATCCCACTCCGACACGAGGTTGTGTCTCATCGGCCTGTCTTGGTAATAGGCGTAGGCAAACGTCTCAACACCTGATCCAAATAGAGGGTAACGCTGCCAAACTTTCAGAGCACCTTCCCAGACGATTTTTCTTATTTCACCGGAATCAGTACCACCGATTTCCAGCGAGTTGCCAGCCGAGGGAGTAGGGCTGGTTATTGGAGTGGCATCGAGCGTTTTCTTCCAAATGGGTGCGGTATAAGGTGAACCAAAAGTTAGAACAATAATTAAAAATAGGCTGATCGGTAAGGCAATGAGCTGACCAATTGTTGGCCAAAAATTTTGCAGTTGCTTTATTTGGATCTGGTTACTTTTGATGGTCTTGTTTTGCCTAGAAAGTATCACCGTGGACAAACTAAGATAGAGGAGAGATCCAGCCAAAAGACTTATAAAGCCAGACCTGGATTGGGTAAAAAGCGTGGTTAGGGTGAGTAACACAAAACTAGTCAGAGCCAGTAGCTGATATCCATCAAGGGCAAGTGCTGGTTTATTTTTTTTGATTGGTCTATAAACCAGAAACAGGCTGAGAGGCAGGGTACTAACTGCAAAGGCTGCGAGCCAATTGGGCTGGCCAAAGGTACCAAATATTCGGTTTTGCACGTCCTGAACCCAACAATCGACATTGAAATCTCCGGTTATCAACCAACAACTTGGCGAATGGCCAAAATGCTCAGGTATGGCATAAAGCGAACTTAAACCAGCGGAGATGACAAGTGTCCAGATTAGCTTCTTGATAGCTGACCTGCTCAAATTGCTAACGATGTTGAGATAAAGCAGGCTATAGCAGATGATCGAGAGCAGGCCGCCGTTGAATCTGGTGTAGTAGCCAAAAAATGAGGTTCTGGGCTCAATTGAGAAGAGAGTAGAAATGACCTGCGATAAAAGGAAAAGCAGTGGCAGGAAGTTTAACCAGTGGTGACGATAAATAATTTTTTTGGCCAGAACCATCTTGGACAACCACAAACTAGTTGTGAGAGCAGTTAAACCATAAACGAAAAGCATTTTGTTGAACTCAAAAAGCTCATCATTAACCCAGGTGAAAACAAAGGGTGTAACCAAAAACATTAGCTGGAAAGAGAACTGCAATGCCAGATGAGCAAAATTGAAGAGTGATCTATTCTTTGGCATTTTTTGACGTGATTTGTTGGGACAAGCTGATAAGTGCTTATACTACTATATATGTATTGGTTGGGGGAGGTGATATTTGCCGCATTTTATTGGAGACAACCAATTTTTTGTGTCAAATGGCATTTTTGTCACCAACACGGCTAGTTGCTAAGACCACGAGCGTTTGAGGGCAGTAGCAATTTCTCAGCAAATCAGATTTATCATTCTATTTCGTATTTTTTTTGGCTACTAGCTTGTGGAAATATTTGATAAACTAAGTCAAGCCGATTTTGTAGAGAGTCGTCAATAGGCTTCATAACACTGACAAAATTTTTTTCTAGAGTTTTGTTTCTGTAAGAAGTCAAATATTAATAAATTCATTGCAAATATTTTTTTTGCAAAGAGTCTATGGCCCAAAGCCTGCGGGGTGCGATATGACAGACCAAAACAATGTAGTTAATCATCAGTCCAGTGGATGGGGAAATACTCCTCAACCCGTTGCTGAACAGCAAGGCCAGTCAGAGTTGTCCAATAACGCTATGTCGACAGATCATTCAAGCTTGGGAGGCGGTGTTCCGCAACAGGCCGACACAGCGCTAGAGGAATCTGCCCAGTCTGCAGCCTCGGCAGACAATGAAGCCTTAGAGACCCAGAACGTCTTCGTGCTATTGGGAATTAGTTCTGGCACAGAAGAGGAAAAGGAACGCTTTTTGGACGAGTTGCAGCAAGTGATCTGGGATGATTTTGTTGAGAACGATGTTGCTCTGTTGGTGACCTCTGAAGAAATGGTTGAAGTCAAAAAAGTCACTGATGACGTTGGTCTTAACCCAACCGAGAAACAAGAGAAATTAATTGATTATTTAGAAAAATTGATTCCCGATCTAGAGGAAATCATGTTAGAAAAGGCTTTGGAGTTGAAAGAAGACATGGTCAGGGAACGGATAAATGGCCTCAGAGATTTATACCGTGATGACCAACATAAACTTGAGAAACTCGATGAAGCCGAGCAATTAATGAGACAGGACAAATGGAAGAGTCTGGCTGAGGTCTTGAATGGACTTTCCGCCTAGTTCAGAAAATCAGCTTTTCACCAGATAATCATATTTCTCAGGAAGTCTATTTTGTCTCTAGTTTTTGCCTTGGGCATTTGCTAGTCTTGGATGAGGCGCAGATAGAGACTTCCGTGCAATTATGCATTTTAATTTTTTGGTTGTAGGAAGTCCGATAAACCATTTTTGACTGCGAGTCTATCAGTATGAGCAGGATTAGCCATTGGTTTTCATACGACAATCCTATTTTTTCTCGCTTCACCATCGAGGCGTGTTGCGATATTGGTTCGGCGAATTGTCGTATTTCTCTGGGGAAAAAGCTGGTCTTTAACCAGCCCACTTGTTTAGCAGTTCACAAACAAACAGGTGAAGTTGTTGCCTATGGTCAGCGAGCCCACAATTTCCTGGGCAAGACTCCACAGAGTATTGAGATTGTTTTTCCGATTGAAAACGGCCGAGTGGTGGACAGAAGTGCTTTTTCTGACCTTTTAAACATATTGTATCGCGATGTTTTGCAGTCAACCTTTCGAGGACTAGTAGTGAATGTGCAGGGTAAGTTTGGTTTAGCCATAGAGCTTTCTCCTGTTGAAAAAGAGATTTTTTCCAAAATTTTAAAGAATAGCGGTTTTGGGGGAATGGAGATGATCGAGCAGAACCGGGGCTTACTCGAGTTATATCGTCGCAGAGGCCCTGATTCAAGTCTTTGCATTTTGGATTTGGGCGCGACAAAAGCTGAGCTAAGTATCTTTTCTTTGGGTGAGTTGGTATACCAGAAAAGCATCGACATATCGGGAAACAGTCTCAATGATGAGATCGTAAATATTGTTAGAAGTCAGCAAAAAATCGATATCGGTTGGATCACTGCAGAGGAGATAAAGCGTCAGGTAGTTCTTGTGAGCGATGAGAATAATAAACAAAAAGAAAGGCAGCTAATCATTCGTGGTAAAGATATGTTGACAAATCTGGTTAGGACAGAAAAGATCGCTAGCAATCAGTTTGACAAACTGGCAAAAAACTTTGCCAGTAGATTGATGGATGAGGTACAACTAGCTCTTGCTGATATCTCTGCTAAGGCTGTGGCCGATTCAATGATGGATGGAATTTTTCTAACTGGAGGGACGAGCAAATTACAGGGCTTAGCCGAGTTTCTAAGTGCCAGACTTTCGGTTGAGGTAATTAAAACACTTCATCCTGAAACCGACGGAGTTATGGGCTTATCAATGATGGCCGATGGCCAACCACCACCTCTCCACAATAAATAGTTGGAATTTGCATACAGTTGTATTAGACTTCCAGCCAAATGTGATTTTGAATAGAAATGTTATTAGGCAAAAGTTTATCAAAAAAGTAAAAGATGAGGTTAAGATCAGTTGATCGTCAAGTTTGGTTGCGCTGGCGCGGGTGGGTGTTGCTGCTGCTGATTCTGCTGTTCCTTGACCTGGTTGGCTTGGGGAAAAGTTTGCAGAATATAACTGTGAAGATCTCTGCTCCGGTGCAGCATCTCAACGCTAGAGTGGTAAATTTTCTAGTCAAACCAGTTCAATCTTGGAGAAACTTCAACAAAACTGCTCAAAAAATTCAGGATTTGGAGTTACGCTATGCCGAGGTTTCGGCACAGTTGAGTGAGCTGGATCGTTTGAAAAGCGAGAACGAAGTTTTACGCTCAATGCTGGAGAATAGTGACCGTAAGTTGGCTAGGTCCAGGATTGCAGCCCCGATCCTATCCTACGCCCAGCCAACGATCTCTGTTGGCACAAAGGATGAGGTTAAGACTGGCATGATGGTGATGTTTGCCGGGACATTACTTGGGATCATCGACCAAGCAGAAGAGAATGTGGCTACGGTGTCACTGCTAGATCAGTTAACCAGCCAGCCAATCATTGTAAAAACTGAATCGGGCGTTCAAGGATTAATCCGAGGCGATGGTAGAAGGGTTATGTTGACAGACGTGTCAATTGAGAAGCCACTCAATCTCAATGAGAGGGTGGTAACGGTCGGACAGAAAGGTGTTGAGGGTGGTATTTTCGTGGGTCGCATTCGCAAAATTGAGACCAAACCCTCTGATTCAGCTCAAAGCGCAGTTATAGACCAACTAATTTCTTTCTATGAGGTAAGTTTGGTTGAAGTACGATGAAAACGGCAAGACAACCGTTTTTCAATACAGATTTATGATAGCGGACTAATAACTCAAAGATAGATATGCACAGAATTGTTTATGGAATCACTAAAGCAACAATAAAAGTTCTACTACTTTTCTTACTAATAAATTGGGATAAGGTGATTGGTTTACCTATCTCATTTTTTATTGCTTCATTGTTTTTACTCAACAGACGCGAACTTGGACAGCAATTGTGGTTATTTATCGTCCAGACCGTCCTGCTAGCAGGAGTTTTTGCCATACCATTGGTTGAGGCTGGTCTAGTTTTGTTTGTTGGTTATAACCTTTGGACAAGAACAAAGATGTTTAAACTGGCCAGGTTTTTTTGGTTGTGTGGTGTAAGCCTGTTGTTCAGCGTACTTCTTGGGTTCCAACTTGGTATCGCAAGTCATCTTTGGATTTATTTAGGCGTCTTGTCAAGTTTGTTGGTGGTTTTCACCATAAGAAAAATGAGACGAGAAAGCCTGCAGTTTAATTGATATGACAGATAATTCTAGTTTAAAAAAACGTGCTAGTATTTTAGGTTTTGTTATCATTGGTTTGTTTAGCTTACTTATGGTTCGTTTGATTGATGTACAGCTAATTAAAGGTGAGAACTTCCGTCAGCTTGCCGATGATAATCGTTTTTTTTCCAAAACAGTTAACGCCGAGCGAGGTATTGTTCTTGATCGTTATGATCAACCTCTGGTTAGAAACACACGCCGCTATTTTCAAATGGGGAAAGAAGAAGCACTTTTTGCACAGAAACAATTTATTAGTCAGCAACGGGCTAGGGAACTATTGGCTGAGGGCGAAGAAGAGATCGGCTACGAAACGATGAGGCAGTATCTTTATCCTTGGTCTTTGGCACATGTTTTGGGCTACGTCGGTCCTGTTAGTAAGGAAGATTTGTTATCTGATCGATCACTTTTGATAAGTGATCAGCGCGGCAAGATTGCTCTGGAAAAAATCTACGATAAATTATTGCGTGGCCAGCCTGGACGTGAGGTTTATGAGATTGATGCTCGAGGTAGAAGACAGTTTTTTTATCAGACTCGGCCAGCTCGAGCAGGTCAGGACCTATCTACCACGATAGATCCATACCTGTCAGAGGTGGCGCAACAAGCCCTTGGTCAGCAATCGGGCGCAGTTTTAATTGCTGATGCAAGCAATAGTGAGCTGCTCGCTTTGGTAAGTTCACCGACATATAACGCCAATGTTTTTAGTGTTTTGACTGTCGAGGAAAATGATAGCCAGCAACGCCAACAACAAATCCGCCAATTTTTAAATGACCAGCAACAAGTTTTCTTTAATCGCGCAGTAAGTGGTTCTTATCCACCCGGCTCGATCTTCAAGATAATTACAGCCTTGGCAGGCTTGGAAGAAGGAAAGATTGACCCACAAACTAGTGTTCTGGACGAGGGTGTTCTTAAGGTTAACGATTATGAGTATGCCAATTGGTACTATACCCAGTATGGTCGTACTGAAGGTCAAATATCGCTCCGTCGGGCAATAGCTCGAAGTAACGATATTTATTTTTACAAAGTGGCCGAGTGGGTTGGACCAGACAAACTTGCCCAAATGGCTCGTTTGTATGGTCTGGGCAGCGTTACGGGCATTGAGATTGGTGCAGAAGCTGAGGGAAATGTTCCCGATCCAACCTGGAAGGAACGAGTGATTGGTGAAAAATGGTACTTGGGCAATACCTACCACTTTGGAATCGGACAAGGTGATGTACTGGTTACCCCAGTTCAGATGTTGCAGCTTGTGCAAGGGGTGGCTAACCGTGGTCGGGTTTGTAGTCCCAGCTTACTCAAAAATGATCAGCATAATTGCAAAGAAACCGGAGTAAAAGAAGAAAATTTGCAGATAGTGCTCCAAGGGATGTTAGCTGCATGCAGTAGTGGAGGGACAGCCTATCCTTTTTTTAGCCACAATCAGGCAATTGGCCTGGAAGGCTCAGATGATTTTTCCGGTCTTGAGCCGAGTAGTTTGATTGAAGATGGGGCGATAGCCTGCAAAACAGGCACAGCCGAGTTTGGTGGCGCTAATGAGAAAGGTTATCGTCAAACTCATGCCTGGTTTACTGCAGTAGTTGGCCTAGATACCAAGAGCTTGATTGAAAAATACCAATCAGTTATTGCTGAGGAACAGAGAGAAAACGCCATCAAGCTTGATAAATCAGCTGGTGATTCGATTTTGGGCGACGATGAAAGTGAAACGGCGGAAAGAGCTAACCTGTCTGATAATTTGGTAGATCAGGGAGCCAGCCTACTTGAGGCAACCAGTTCAGCTGATGTCTCTAAACTGAACAATGATTTTCAGCATCAATCATGGTTGAGAAAAATTGCCGAACACGGATTTCCCAAGGAGTTGGTGATCGTTGTTTTGGTCGAAAGTGATAAAGACAACCCATATAAAGAGGGTTCAAAAGATGCTGCGCCTGTTGCCAAGTCGATCATCGATTGGATGAAAGACGGTAAGTTTAACAAATCCACATCAAATTCCTAATCAAGAGTTGGTTCCTCGCTCACCAGGGTTTGGGATTTAACCAGATCTTCCAGTTTCGTCTGAAAAAAGCCTTTTCGTTCAAAAAAGTCAGTTTTTCACTACAAAATCTTATTTCTCGGTAAGTCTATTGTGATAGTTAGCCAAAGCAAACTAGCAAAAGTAAGCTAAATGTTAGCAAAGCTGTTTATACTCTCCATTGAGATGAAAAACTATGAACTAAAAAACAACTGGACAGCACTTTGGTCGGTGAAAGGTATTGGATTTCGTCACTTTTGGAACTGTCAACGATACCTAAAAAAAGACCGAAATAGATGGCATGAGTTTTGGGTGGGCAAGAACGATGCTCATCGTTCATGTGGCATTAATGAAAAGGCCTCTGAAGAGGTAAAAAAGTTCATTGATGAACATAATTTGTCTACATACCTTGAAGAGCTGAAAAAAAAGGACATTTCGGTTATCACTATCCTTGATGATTTTTATCCAAAACTACTTAAAGAAATCGACGATCCGCCCCCAGTGATTTTTAGCAGAGGTGACATGAGTCTGCTAAAAAATCAATTACCTATTGCTGTAGTTGGGACCCGCCAAATGACAGCCTACGGAGAAATGGCTTGTAGGAAGATCATTACCGACTTAGCTACTCATCGGGCAACAATAATTTCTGGTTTCATGTATGGCGTTGATGTTTGTGCTCAGCATCAAGCGATCCAGTTACAAGGAAAAACGATCGGTGTTTTGGGTTTTGGTTTTGATCACATGTACCCAGTTTCTCAGCATAAACTGTTTGAGACTTTTTTACAAAAAGGGGCTTGTTTTATCAGCGAGTTTCCACCCAGTGTGGCACCAAGCAGTACTAATTTTCCTCGCCGCAACCGATTAGTGGCGGGAATGAGCCAGGCGGTGGTGGTAGTAGAAGCTGCTGAGAAAAGTGGTAGCCACATTACTGCTCGGGCCGCATTGGATTATGGTCGCTTGGTCGCGGCCGTTCCAGGTCCGATTAGCAACCCGTACTGTGTTGGTACGAAAAACTTGATAAACCAAGGAGCTGTTTTAATTAATTCCGGTTTAGATTTGTTACTCGAACTCGGTTACTCTTTTGATAGATTGGGAACAGAAGATACAACTCAACATGCAACAGGGACGACGCATCAGCAAGAAATGCCGCAAGTAGGATCGTCAAAAGCCGCGACGACTGCTTTATCATTGAGAACTAGCAAGCCCAATCAACTTGGCTCAACAGAACGAACGAGCCTCTTGATTTCAGATTCACTATCCACCAACCAACAAACCATTTTGCGACAGATTTGTGATAGTTGCTTGAATGATGATGAGTTAGTTGAAAGGACAGGATTGTCTGCTGCACAGGTGTCTACAGACCTAACACAGTTGCAATTATTTGATCTTATAAGGAAAAAGCTCGGTAAGTGGCAACCAACAAAACTTGTTTTTTGATCGATCATGTAGAATACTGTGCGTTGCCAGTAACTACATGTGGAGTTACTGGAAGGTTAATGCAGACTAGGGGGTAACCAGACGTTTGGCCACCATCTTTTCGAGTAGAAAGGGATTTTTTTATGAATCTTGTGATTGTTGAGTCACCGACAAAAGCCAGGAAACTAAAGGGTTATCTGGGTAATGAGTATGTTGTTGAAGCTTCGGTTGGCCATGTTCGAGATTTGCCAGAGAAAAACCTAGGTGTCGACATCGAAAATGATTTTGAGCCTAGCTACGAGGTCTCTTCAGGAAAAACCAAGGTCGTCTCGCAACTCAAGAAACTTGCCAAAAATGCTGAGAAAATCTACCTAGCAATGGACCCTGACCGTGAAGGAGAGGCTATCGCCTGGCACGTGCAGTTTTTATTGAGCGGTCAGGCGACGAGCTCAGGAAGCAAGGCCGATCCGCGCTTTATGAGAGCGACTTTTCACGAAATTACCAAACCCGCAGTGCTCAAGGCTATCTCTGAACCGGGATCACTCAACCTTAGCCTAGTTGATGCTCAACAGGCGCGTCGGGTTCTCGATCGCTTGGTGGGCTATAAAGTTTCACCAGTTTTATGGCGGAAGGTGCGTCGTGGTTTGTCAGCTGGTAGAGTGCAGTCGGTTGCTTTGCGCTTGATTGCTGAACGAGAACAAGAAATTAACGCCTTTAAAGCAGAAGAATACTGGGAAGTAGCAGTCGGCCTGTCTACCTCACCGCTAGATAAAACCCCGACGATTTTTGCCGAAGGTAAGGTCGTTGATCAACTTCCAAGCGGTGTCATAGTTGTCGAGTTAACTCACGTTCAGGGTAAAAAATTCACAGCCTCAGATGAAGAGCAGGTTAAGCCTATTGTGGCTGACCTTAAACAAGCTGATTACACTATTGAGGAGATAGAACGAAAGGAGCGCCGTCGCCAGAGTTTACCGCCTTTTACCACCTCAACCATGCAACAGGCAGCCGCTTCTCGCTTTGGGTTTTCGGCCAAACAAACCATGCAGTTGGCGCAAGAACTCTATGAGGAAGGTTTGATTACTTACCACCGTACTGATTCTGTTAATCTGGCAAGCTCGGCTTTAAGTGATGCCAGGAGTTATATTGAAAAAAACTTTGGTACCGACTATCTACCAACCCAACCTCGCTTTTTCGCTAACAAAGCCAAGAATGCCCAAGAAGCACATGAGGCAATTAGAGTGACGGATGTGAACTTTGACTCAGCAACAATCGGTCGAAAATCCTCACGTTTTGGCGAGAGGCATTATAAGCTTTATGACCTGATTAGGCGCCGTTTCCTAGCAAGCCAAATGGAGGCAGCCGTCTACGACCAAACCAGTCTGATTGTCTTGGCCAAGGCAGGGAAGAACTATAAACTGAGAACTTCAGGTTCTGTAATGCGTTTTGATGGTTGGACAAAGCTTTTTGCTAATAACCAGGACACAATTTTACCCGAAGTCTCGCAAGGACAAAGTTTGATTTATCAAGCGATTAATCCGGTACAAAAATTTACTCAGCCACCAGCAAGATATAACGATGCTTCCTTAATCAAGGAACTAGAAAAGCGAGGAATTGGTCGTCCAAGCACTTACGCAAGCATCATCTCGGTAATTGTTACTAGGGGTTATGTCGAGAGAACCGATAAAAAGTTTTGGGCAACACCCGTGGGTATGGCCGTGAACGAGTTTTTGATCAAAAACTTTGCCGAGATGATGAACTATGATTTCACAGCTGAGATTGAAGAGGATCTGGATCGGGTCTCACTTGGAAAGAAGCAATGGAAACAAGTGGTGCGTGAGTTCTACAAACCACTAAGCGAGCGCATTGATAAAGCCTTAGGCGAAGCTGATAGAGTACAGATTCCAGTTGAGCAAACTGGTGATCCATGTCCCGATTGTGGTCAGAGTGAGGGAGGGAAAGTTGTTATCAGGACTGGTAGATTTGGTAAATTTAGGAGCTGCAGTCGTTTTCCAGATTGCAAATACACAGAAAACATTGTTGAAAAGATTGAGGCTATGAGCTGCCCTCTTTGTCAGAAAGGCGAAGTAGTGGTTAAAAAGACCCGCTGGGGTAAGTCGTTCTATGGTTGTGGGTTGTACCCAGAATGCAAGTGGGCTAGTTGGCAGAAGCCAGAACCTGGTTACACCATCACGGCCGAGGAGTGGCAAGCTCAACAAGCCGCTCGTGAGGAACGGAAGGCAAAACGATCAGGCAGGTTTGGCAAGAAAACCTCGGCTAGTTCATCAAGTCAGGCGAGTAAAAAAGCCAAGGGCACGGTGGTGAAGAAAGCCTCAGGAAAAAGAGCCTCCACAAAAACTAGAGCTATTAAGAAAACTGGAAGTGCAAGGAAATTAACCAAAGCAAATAAGGCTAGCTAAAATAATCGCAGTCGAAAATATGAAAGTCATTTTATTTGGTGGGGCGTTTGATCCTCCTCATCTTGGACACGAGCAAGTTGCAAAAGAATTGGTGGAGAAAAAAATTGCCGATCAGGTTTGGTTTGTGCCAGTTGGTAGCCACGCTTTTGACAAGAATTTGGCTGCTGTCGAACATCGACTCAAAATGCTGGAGTTGATTTTACCGCCCCATACCAGAATCGAGCGATTTGAAGTTGATCACCCCGGAGTCAGTTACACTCTTGATACGCTTAAAGAAATGTCTCGGCTTTATCCGCGAGATGAGTTTTTTTGGGTGATCGGTTCAGATAACTTACCCAAATTCCACCTCTGGGATGATGGGAAAGGTAATAGTTTCGAGGTTATGCTGGCAAGTTATAAGTTTTATGTTTACCCGAGGGTTGGCTTTCCCTTCTTTCCACTATACGATAATATGATCACCTTGGATCAATTAACTTCGGTCGACGTATCCTCGACCGAAATCAGGCGGAGAGTAAAGGCTGGTCAGAGTTGCCAAAATTTGGTTTCACCAGCGGTAGCCGAGTATATAAGAGAGAATGGTTTGTACCAATAAAAAAATGACAAAATACAAACAATACTTTCAACAAATGGTAGAGCAAAACACAGAGCTATTTGAGAGTTTCCGTGAAATTCATGACCTCTTTTTAAAAAATCGTTTGGCACATCAGGATGAGTTTAACGAAATCGGGAGAGATGTTGTTGACGTGATCCGTGATTGGGAGAGGCGTCTTTGCGCCTCAATGGGACGTGGCCAATTCGGGGGTTATTCGCATCGTTTGGCAGATAAATTTTGGGATGAGGTGAGGAAATCTTTCTCAGCAATCGACTTAATCGGTGTTAGGATAAAAAAGGAGGCAAATGACTAAGCAAAAAACCGCTAATAAGATTGATACACAGTATCGAGAGTTACTAGCCGAGATTCTGGAAAAGGGAGTTCGTACCTCGACCCAACAAGAGACCGATGCCCTGACTCTAATCGGAGCGAGGCCAATGCGTTTTCGTTTGTCAGAAGGTTTTCCAGTTATCACTGAGAGAAAACTGAGTGAAAAGATTTGGCGCCAGGCTATCAGCGAGATTATTGGTTTCGCCAATGGTGCCCGCACCCAGAAAGAGCTGGAATCTTATGGTTGCCATTGGTGGGCTCCTTGGGTTACAGAGAAAAAATGCCACAAGCGAGGTCTAGAAACTGGCGATCTCGGCCCAGGTTCATACGGTGCAGCTTTCCATGATTTTCCCACTTCGGAAGGTCCGGGCTACAACCAGTTTCAAAATATCATCGAGCAAATCAAGGAGCAACCCCATCTACGAACGCATTTCATCACGCCTTGGGTACCTCAATACACCATACGGGGTGAAGGAAAAGTCCAGAAAGTGGTAGTTTGTCCCTGTCATGGTTGGATCCATTTGCGGGTTTTGGGCAACAGGCTTTACCTGCACATGTTCCAGCGCTCTGGTGATGTACCTATTGGTGTACCTGCCAATATGGTGCAGTATGCAGCCCTGCTGATGATGATTGCGCAGGTAACAGGGCTCGAGCCATACGAGTACGTTCATACGATTTCTGATGCGCACATTTATGTAGACCAAATCGAGGCAGTTAAGGAAATGTTAAGTCGCGAAGCGTTACCTTTGCCAATGATGAAGCTTAATAATCCAACTAAGGACTTTTTTAAGTTCCGTGCAGAAGACTTTGAGCTAACCGATTACAAACCACACCCAGGAATTTGGGACATACCGGTGGCGGTTTAACAGATCACTAAGAAAATCAGTAATATTTTGACTTAGTCAAGCTAGCTAAAACATAGGGGGAACAATATGTCCTACAAAAAACTCAAAGGTAACGCTAGTCGTTTTGTTGATATCGACAACTCACATCAGGAGGATCAGCGGCAAGTTATGGTCGAAATTGCACAAGAGGCTCATTGTCCTTTCTGTGCTGAAAACTTATCCAAGTACCACAAGGAACCAATTCTCCGAGAGGGTAAGTATTGGCTACTAACGAAAAATCAATGGCCATACGATCACACCAAGCACCACCTTTTGTTAATACATAAAGAACATCTTGAGAGTTTCGCCAAGTTGCAGCCTGAGGCAGGAAAAGAGTTTTTCGAAATGTTGGCTTGGGCAGAAAATGAGTTTAAGATGCCCGGGGGTGGTGTGGGTATGCGTTTCGGTGACTCTGTTTACTCGGCAGGGACTGTGGCTCACCTCCACGCCCAGCTGCTCGAACCTGATGTTGAATCTCCAGATTATGAACCAGTGCGTTTTAAAATTGGCAAAAGCAAAAAATGAGTCATGCGCAAGGCTTTTTTGTCATTAGGCTTTAAGTCTTATGCCCTATGCCTTAAGCCGTTTTTATTTTGTCGTGAGCCTATCGACCACAAAGCTTTTCTCGTGGTTTTTAATGTTCTCGATTTGGTTTGAGGTGAGATTAACCTTAATTAACTCGATACCGGCAGTTTTGAAGATGTCTTGGGCATGGAGCATGCCATAGCCCTCAGAGTAGTAAACTCTTTTCACTCCCGCTGAGGCGATTTGTTTGGCGCAAAGCGGGCAAGGAAAAGTGGTGACATACATTTCGCTGTTCAGGGTAGAGAAGCCCTTTTTTGCGGCCTCGGCAATGATCTTTGCTTCGGCGTGAATGGCTGTTGATAACTCGATGTTCTGGCCCTTATGAGAGAGATTTCTGGGGTCACTGTCGAAGTAGGGTTGTTGCTCACTGGGAAGGTGTTGGTTGTGTTCAGTAAAGACCACTTGTTGATCTTTCATTAGTACGGCCCCGACATGACGCCACCAGTCGGCGCTTTTGTTTGCCTGATCGTAGGCGAGGAGCATTATTTTTTGGTTGAATTCACTGGCAGAAATTTGATTGTCAGGTGTTGGGTCATTTTCTTGGCCGACATTATATTTATTCCAGCGTAAAAAAATCGGGGCGAAACTAACAGGATTATCAGAAAAAAACTGCTTAACAAGCCAATGAGAAAAGTCATCATCAGGTAAAATTAGTTGACTTGACAGAATCCGCAACTGTTCAGCTTTTTCTGGATCTAAGACCTCAATTTTTTCGAATCTTCCCCAAGCAGACAATGATCTTTTGACCAAGTCTACAGAAAGGCAACGTACATCCTTGCGCAAGTCGTCAAACTGTAAGTAGTCATCTCTGTTGATTAAGAAAATACTCTTTACCTCTGGAAACTGCCCAAAGAATTGATTGTATCCTTGGTGTAAAACTGGAACATAGACGATGAAAGCTGGGCTGTTTTTTTTGTTCATAATTTTACTCAGTTACTCATAACCTAAAAGGCAAATGTTGTTGCCATAGGCAGAATTCTTAATGTCGTACAACTAATTTTTTAGTTGTTCAAGAACTTCTTCGATTGTTTTTATCAACTTGCTTGATAGATCCTTCTGAATTTTTTTGGCAGTGCCAATCTGCATTCTTCGTAGTTTGGCGCTGGTCGAGGTAACTGCCATAGGTTCCAAAACAACGATTTGTTGGCAATGCTTTTTCAAATCCTTGATCTGGTCTTTTCCGTATGTTTGGGCAGTGGCGATTAGCGTGTCAGGCTTAATTGCTTTGATTAGAGCCCATTTTGCTAAAACTGAGTCCTTCAAAAAGACGTAGTCAACATAGGCTAGATGAGTCAACATTTCCAATCTTTCCTCTTGGGGCACAATTGGCCGGTCTTTGCCTTTGCGCTGACGAACTTTTTCATCGCTGTCCACTGCGACCACTAAGACATCGCCATACGATTTTGCTTCGCGGCAATAGCGAGCATGACCGATGTGCAGTAGATCAAAAGATCCTTGAGTAAGCACGATACGTTGGCCTTTTTGGCGGTGTTTGAGGACTGTGTTGGTAATTTTTTCCAAGTCGAAGAAGATTTTACTCAGATTTTGCATCGTTGCGCAATTTTGGCTACTCATATTCATCAGTTTGCCATCATTTTGTTTTTTTCACAACTTGCTTTTTTGGCAGTTTTTGGGATTTTCTCTGCAAGACTCAAGCAGCTGAAAATTTCTTGGCTTGCTGCCCCAGACTTGTTAAGTAAGATTTTTATTGATTAGATTTCCTGCGCAGTAACATTTCTATTGCAGAACTGCTTTGTAGTGCTGCCAGGTCTGTTTTCTCATTCCAAGTAGCTGTGCTACTACTTCACTCTAAAAAACAGCAGCTTTCGCACAAATAAATTAGTTTTTCACTACTAAATCCAATTTGACAGGAAGTTCATTAAATTTTCAGATCACTAAAGTCCATCTCAGGTATACCAATCTCTTCAATCTCTTTTTCGATGTTCTCCAGGTTAGTTGAAGGAAGGCTATCGGAAGCAGAGCTGGTGGCAGTTTGTTCTTGAGTTGTGGCGGGTTGTTTGGGAGTATCTGAGTTTAGGGTACCAGATGTTTGGTTACGATTTGAACAACCACTCAATATGATGGTGGAAAACAAGAGGCTTACAACGATTAAAAAGGCTTTTATCTTCATGTGGGCGAATTCCTAATGGTTGGTGATGAAAACAATATTTTATGGCTTAAGTAACCAAAACAGTTGCTGAAAAGTGGTTTTTGTCCCTGTGAATCAATCTAAAGTCGTGGTATTTTCTCGGATGTGAAAAAAATCATATCCCTCGTCAGTATGTTATCGGCTGCCCCTT
>JBMORQ010000041.1:0-3135 GCA_049322575.1 Patescibacteria group bacterium | reverse complement strand
TTTAACTAAATTTGAAGTATACTTTTTCATACAAAGAGAGTCTTGTTCGTTTGGTGTATCAACCTAATATTAAACAAGATTCTCTTTTTTTATGTCAAGATGAGAAGTTAGAACGCAGATGCCCTGTCCATTTATACATATTTTAAATACGATTGACGAAATAGTTATTTTTTTTGACTTAATCTTTTCCAGTTTTCTTTAAAATATCCGAGTTTATTAATCGCCTGTTTGACAAAATTAGTGATAATTTTTTCGTCCACTTCATCAATGGATTTGTATTCTAACTTTCTCAAAAACAAACTAGTGCCAACTATAAAATGGTTGTTGGGATCGTTTAATAAACCACCAAAATGAAAAATTAAGTTAAGTGATTTTTTCGTTTGATCTATTGAGCAAATCCAGTGATGATAATCTTGTGACAATCCATAGGTCAATCTGTTCCATTTAACCTCACAAGTTAATTGGTCATTAGCTTCATGAATAATTTGCGTGATTCTGTCAAAAATTTCTTGAAACTCACTCCGAATGTTGCTGGAAAAATTTTCTTTTGTTGGCATAAACCTTCAAATCATATTTTGTGATCAAGGAAAGCGGTGATGGTAAATTACTCAAAGGGAACCAGCCAATTGCATCACATTTTTCTGGCTCCATGATTCGGGGTGTTTGGCCTTTTTTAATTCTCGCCAAAAATGTTGTAGCAACCCAATGTTGCTTTTCCATAGCTATAAAATGATTTGCCGCTGGGAATTGTTCAATCAAATCCATATCTACACCGTATTCTTCATGAATTTCCCGTTTAACAGCTTCTTCTAGTTTCTCTCCAAATTTAACTCCACCTCCTGGAGTTTCCCAGCAACCACGTTCGTTAGAAGCACCCTGACTACGTTTCGACAAAAATATTTCGCCCTGATCATTGAAAATCATTGCCCCGACCGAAACTCCGATGTAATCAATGCCTTTTTTCATCAAGCTATATTATAAACAAAAAATTAAGACAGATATTAAATTCATTTTTACAAAAAATAATTAAAACCTATCACCCCGCTAAGTTTCAATTTCTCTAAAAGTGATACTATTCCGCATTTTGGACAACTCCAAGCATGTACGATCTTGCTCTGAAGTAACCCAGGTATCCATTTTGTATGATCTTTTATCATTTTTTTAATCCAAATTTGTCCGCTACTGTGCAACGATCCCTTTTCCATATCAATATCTCAATTCGGACATTTTTTTATCTCTTCCATACGCATCTTTCTCTTAACTGTCAATAAATTATTTTCAACTAATGATTTGAGATTTTTTCGAAATTGTATAATTTTTTAATATTTCTTACTATTCTATACGAGATATAAAAATTTTATAGCTAGGCAATCATCTTCAAAGATAGTTTAAAAATACCTAATTCATTGTCCTTTTGCCGAATTTGCTCCATACTACTATATATGAAAAATCTGTCCAAACTTGTTGCTTCAATCATCGGCTGCGAGTTATCAGGAATTCTCGGCAGTATTTTTACTTTTTCAGCCATTCCCACTTGGTACGCAGGTTTAAATAAACCGCCCTTCGCACATCCCAACTGGATTTTTGGACCAGTCTGGACCATGCTTTATTTTTTAATGGGTGTATCGTTTTTTCTGATTTGGCGGTTGGGCTGGAAAAAGAAAAAAGTCGCAACTGCAACTAAATTTTTTTTGGCGCAGCTCGGAGTTAACTTTATTTGGTCGCCAATTTTCTTTGGGCTTAAGTCGCCCATGCTGGCACTGGTTGTGATAATCATGATGTGGGCGCTAATCATGCAAACAATGCTAAAGTTTTATCCTTTATCAAAACCTGCTTTTTATCTTTTGCTCCCCTATTTATTGTGGGTTAGTTTTGCGACCATTTTAAATGGAGCGATAGTGGTGTTAAATCTATGAAACCAATAATTTTAGCTGGAAGTTGGGTTATAAAAGCTCCACGCCAGCGTCTTTACCAAATTGTAACTGATTTTGAAAAGGCAGCTAAATATTTTCCCTTAGTCGCTAATTCGTTAAAAATAATTAAAAAACAGGGCAATAACTTAACCATTGAAGCGGTACCCAAAACATTCGGCATTCCTTTTAAAGTTCTGATGGAGACACAACTGTTCCCCAACAAAGGTTTTAAATCCATAAACACTTCAATTGTAGCGATCGAAAACGAAAGTTTTATGATGGAGGAAATTGCCGAAGGAACAAAAATAATTTATCGAAATGAAGTTCAAATAAAAAATAATTATTTAAAATTGTTGGGTAAATTGCTAATTGGCAAACCCGCCCTGTGGTTTTGGAAATTTGCTTACATTGATAGATTGGAAGAGATTGCGACCACTAAAAAGTTGATTAAATAATATGGATGAATTTCAATCAAAAATTCTTTTCAATAAGCTCCAATAAAAAAGGAAACTTTCTGTATTC
The DNA here is from genome assembly GCA_049322575.1 of Patescibacteria group bacterium. Classification (GTDB taxonomy): domain Bacteria; phylum Patescibacteriota; class Microgenomatia; order UBA1400; family PJMF01; genus JBMORQ01. Next base: position 700 of record JBMORQ010000041.1, on the reverse strand, counting down.
TTCACCAAAAGTTCCAACACTGAAATGTTTTTGACCCTCTTTTACGATAAGGTCACCGTTTAGTTGTTCCGCTAAATAATCGGCATGGTCTAACGGACAATAGGGATCGTTATTGGAATGTATAAAAACGAAACGCTTGGCCTTAGATTTAACTAGTTCGAAATCAAATGGCTCTTTAAATAAGTCAGCAAGTGCCTCCCATCCCAAATCGTTTTTAAATGCACCAACTAAATAGCAAGTATCGACTTTTGTTCCCGGCGGTAAAGCTTGAAGCAGTCCAATAATTGCCACAGCTCCAGATGAATGACCAATCAAGATAGAATCTTGGTCAAATGTCCAATCATTCTCTTCTAATAAAAACTTGTTATATCGTTGAATGTTTGGAGTATCTGCTTCTGGTAGATCTGGCGTCCAGACCTTGTAACCTTTTTCTTCTAGCTGCTTGTGCAGCCAAGGAAACCAGTTCTCGTTATGGTCGCCATTGGTTCCATGGAGGATGAGTGAATTTTTCATAACTTTTTTACAAACCTTTGAGCTTTTGTTTCAAAGCCATATTTCTTATAAAACCCATGTGGGCTAATGTAAAACAAATGGGTTGCTAAAATTGGTATTTCTCTTGCTTGTATCAATCCTTTTTTATGATATTTTCCTCAGAATGAACAAAATCTAGTCTCTAGACCATACAATATAGGTTGTCCAA
>JBMORQ010000040.1:0-26492 GCA_049322575.1 Patescibacteria group bacterium | reverse complement strand
GGACAACCTATATTGTATGGTCTAGAGACTAGATTTTGTTCATTCTGAGGAAAATATCATAAAAAAGGATTGATACAAGCAAGAGAAATACCAATTTTAGCAACCCATTTGTTTTACATTAGCCTAAATTATTTTTTTTAAAGAACTGTGCTTGTTCAACAATATCAATCGTCTCTCCACTCTGAGAAATGAATGTGGTGAATGATTGAGGTCGACAGAGGTTTCTCATCGAGTAAAACTCACTACCAATAAATGCCTGGACTGATTTATTGGCAATTTTTCCGAATAGATATCTTCCAATTAATGCGGCGTGATATGCTGAACCACAACCAACAAAATAATTTTCTTTGTCAAGATTCTGGGCAAATTTTTCAATATGTGGATGAAGATTTTCGGCAATTCTTTTTATGACTGCTGGCTGCTCGAATGCTTCCTTAAGTAAAAAATGCTCAAAACCATTTTTGCCAATATCCTCGTTGGAAAAATCTAATTTCTCCCACTTGAACGATTTTTTACTTAAGTCATCACAATTAAATATCGCCGCTCCATGTTTTTGTAGAAGCACTAATTCGCCATCAAATAGGTAATGAACAAATTGACAATGCTGACTAATTGCAGTTGGGTCACTAGCAAAGAAAAATCCGTTGTCGTTTTTTCCAACAACCAAAGGCGAGCCTGTTTTGTAGCCAATAATTTCTTGGCTTTCTTTGTTTACGATCACAAAGGCATTACATCCCGTAATTTTTTGAATGGCTTTTTGTGAGGCGTGCAGAAAATCATTTTCTTTTAAATAATCTGCAATTAAATTAACTACTACTTCACTATCCGTTTCTGAGACGAATTTGTAGGATTTTCTTTCTAATTCATTTTTTAGTTGCTGATAGTTTTCAACGATGCCGTTATGAACTAAGGCTAATTTTTCATCTGGGTCGAAATGTGGGTGAGTGTTATTAATCGTCACTCCGCCATGTGTTGCCCAACGGGTGTGACCTATGGCCAACGATGAAGTTTCCAAATTGTGTAATGATGCTTGTCCTATCTTGCCTAAATGTTTTTCTGTTATAAATTGCTTTTTGTTACCAGGCAAATACGATATTCCCCAGCTATCGTATCCTCGATATTCGAGTTGTTTAATTCCTTCAAAAACTAATGCAGGTGCATCATCACGATCGCCACTATAAGCAAAAATGCCACACATAAATTCCTTTGTGTTTAAAAAGTTGAAATATAAAGAGTCCGCAACAAACAATTGAATCCAATTGCAAAGTGCGGGTGTGTTACAAACGATGAATTATTTTTGTTTGAAGATCCAACTGGTTAATTAACTCTTTGTTGCTTTATCACAAAAGTTTTTGAAGTTAATATTCGACACCAGCATGCCGATGGGTTTCCGCAGATACTTTCATTGTTGCTTTTCTTACACAGTGAAGTCCGATTTTTGTCGAGTATAAAGCTCAACAAGCCCATTCCTCGTCTCCCTTTTATTCAAAGGGCCACACGCTCTTATTGTTCTAGATCTTCTTACCCCCCCTTCTTCTGAGCAAGTATTGAAAATACTATATCATACCTCTTTGTCGACTTGGCTGAGTTGACAAGTATGGTTCAGGAATGATTACTCCTGGAGGAATGAAAAGAATTTCTTTCCAATATCTTTCTGGGGCTACATAAAAATATGGATCATCAATTTTTATCAATTGTTGGTGGAAGCTACAATTAAGCTTTTTTTCAATTTCTGCAACGACAGAAGTCTTGTTAAGCCAGTCTAAATGGTATGAGGCAAGATCAAACAAATCTGAATAGGCGTAAAGTGAGTAGCGTCCATCGAAACCAAAGTAAAACTCTAGGTAACTCACAGCCAAATCATGGATATTTCTGTATATCGGCAAGCGACCTTTAAGGCCAAGAAATTTACTCTGAGCGATCGAACCAAAATAGCCGTTTTCTTTATAGACACATAAAACATGTTCCTCATCGTCTGCTCTTGCGGCTAAACGGATTATGGACGCTTCAAATCCCGCATATAGCATACATGCAGTGGCGAGCAGAGCGCCGTTGTAGCATTCAGCTTGCCCATCCTCCAATACTTGTTCAACAGAACGATCTTCTCTATTTGGATCATAGACGATTTTTTGATCGATAAAATCTTGCACCTTGCGAGGAGTGTCAAGAGCCCCAATAGTACTAATTGAAGATTTTGATAATCTGTTGACGAATTGTTGTTTCATATTTCTTTGTTATTATTTTCATCAAAAATCATGCTGACGATAAAAGATTTCTTTCGTTGGAAGTCCTTTTTATAAATCAATTCTCAATTTTTATCTGACTCATCAAGTCTGATTTTAAACTAAAAATTTTAAACAAATCAATCAAGAAATTTCAGATGGAAATTGCTGAGGATTACAATTTAAAACATCTTTGACAAAACTGACAAGCGGTCGGCGTTTTTGCTAATCCAGCTTGACTTGTTTCACGATATTTAACCGACATTTCTTCGCCAACTTGCTTCATGACATTGACGACTTCATCGTAGGGAATGAGGTAATCGATTTGTGAGAGGGCCATTTCAATCGCTCCCCAAACCATAGCAATGGTTGCACCGTTTCGAGTTACACACGGTACTTCTACCAAGCCGGCAATTGGATCGCAGGTTAGTCCAAGTAAGTTGCTAAGTACTAGGCAAGCAGCATTTTCTATTTGCTTTAGTGATCCGCCTAAAACATATACTGCTGCAGCGGCAGCCATTGCTCCGGCAACTCCGATTTCCGCTTGGCAACCAGCAACTGCTCCGGCCAACTCAACTTGCCTCGCTGTGGTTAAACCGATCGCGCCGGCAATCACCAAAGCGCGCTTCATTAATCGATCATCCATATTAAGTTGTTCTTGAATAGCGATCAAAATTCCTGGAACAATTCCACAAGAACCGGCAGTAGGACAGGCAACAACCTTACCCATTTTGGCGTTGTACTCCGCAATCCCTATACCGTAAACCATGCTGAGGTGCATGACTGGGCTGAGCAAAGAACGATGATTGAAAGTGAGTAAAGAAGCATCTCCTCCAGTTAGGCCACTGCTTGATTTTGATCGGTCTTTAAAGCTTTTTTTTGCTGCAGACTTCATTGTTAACCAAATTTCTTCTAGTTGTAAGTTGGCTTGCTCATGACTGATTTTTTTTGTTTGGCACTCTGTTTTGACAACTTGGTCAATTAGGTCATCTGCATTGTCGAGTTTGTTGATAAGACTTTGCCAACTCAAATAAGTATCCCTAGTAGTAACTCCTCCTTTGTAAGCGGAGAATTGACAGTAATTCTCTTCAAGTCGTTGGTTGTTCTTTGTATCAACAATTTCGCAGGCAGCAATTTCAATTCTGCCGCCTCCCACAGAGTACCCGACTAAGGTAACTTTTTTTGTTTCGCCAGTCAGGTTGACGATTGCAGTGTTGGGGTGATACTCAATCTTATTGCTTTGCCAATCAATTCGATATGAAATCTGCTGTTGATTGGCAATTTCAAAAGCTGAGCGTAAGGCTTCGTCACCAGGATTTATCCCCAAACATCCGCCTAATAATGCCAAATCAGTTTTATGACCCTTTCCTGTGTCAGCAAATGAATTAATCAAAGTGAGATCGATGTGTAAGATTTTTTCTTTGAGCAGCTTGCATGCTTCAAAACCAATTTTTGCTGCTCCGAGCGCATGAGAGCTTGAAGGTCCAATCATAACAGGACCGATAATATCGAAAAGAGAAATTACTCCGGTGTTAGTTGACATAATTACTTAGTAACTATCTAAGAATGGCGCATATTATACACATCAATTACTTACAAGAACAGAATGCTGGTGTGATTTTATTGTTTTGACCAAACTTAAAAAGACACAAAAAAGCCCACTGTGAATTGGGTACGATTCATTCTGGCAAGTGGGTGATCAATACAGGCTGCGATTTGAAAGAATAATAGGTTTATAATGCCGATATTATTTATCATGAATGTCTTTTTCTAGGAAAATTCAAAAATGAACACAACCTGTTTTGACATTGAGGGCAATTCGTACACTGTTGACAGCACACAGCTTAAGTTTCGTCCGGCTATTTATGGCGTAATTGTTAGTGACGGTAAGATTTTGCTTTCGCCGCAATGGGATGGTTATGATTTTCCAGGGGGCGCAATCGAATTAGGCGAAACCAATGAACAGGCACTAATTAGAGAAGTCAAAGAAGAAACTGGTTTATTAGTTGAAGTTGGGAGATTAATTCATTGTCACGAATCATTTTTTAAATTACCGTTTGTTGGAAGTTTTGTTCATTCAATTCACATTTATCACCAATGTAAAGTTATTGGAGGTACTCTTTCAACCAAATATTTTGATGAACATGAAAAACAATATGCTAGTCTCGCTTGCTGGAAAGATCTTAGTGAAGCAGGAAATTTAAAATTTTACAGTTCTTCAGACGTCATGCAGATTCTGAGTCGAATACTTTAGAAAGTGCCGAGATATAAAATAATTTTTTTGTTAAAGAAAAATCAAATGAAAAAAATATTTGCCATGGCTATTGTATTTTTCTTTTCATTATTTTTTCTAAATGGAAAAGAAATTTCAGCTCAGGATATTTTTAAAATTGAAACTTTGGAAGGAAAGGTTGTTAAAGAAGTTGAAGCTGGCAAAGAGAGTGTTAATGACCAGTTGGTAGATTTCCAGCTTTTGGAAATAGAGTTGACTCGCGGTGAAAAAAATGGCCAAACGGTTCAAGTTAAAAATTCCGCCGTCGAAACTGGTTATGGGAATAGTCAGTACCAAAAATATCAAACCGGAGACAATTTAAAGATTATTGCGCAAGAGGACTCAGAAGGTGGTTTTCATTATTCGATTGATGGCAGGGTTAGAAGAATTGCTCTTTATCAGCTTTTCGTGATATTTGTTGTAGTTGTTTTACTGGTTGGTAGGTTTTGGGGCGTGTTGTCTCTGTTGGGATTGGGGCTATCGTTTTTAGTAATCTTTAAAATCACTTTGCCTATGATTATCAAGGGATATGATCCGGTTTGGTCAGCGATTTTCGGTTCAGCGATCATTATTCCGAGCACCTTTTACATCTCACACGGATTTAACAAAAAGACCCACGTAGGCGTTATTGCCACGCTCTTGTCGTTGGTAGCAACGGGTTTGTTAGCTAGCTATTTCACAGCGAGAACCCATTTGACAGGACTTGCAACCGAAGAAGCAGGATTCTTACAAGTGGAAAAAGGTGGATTGATCGATATCAAATCCTTGTTGTTAGCCGGAATAATTATTGGTGTTTTGGGAATTCTCGACGACGTTACAATTGGGCAAGCCTCGGTTGCGCAACAAATCAAAGAAGCAACTTCAAAGATCACTTTCTGGGAACTCTTTAAAAAATCCATGAAGGTTGGTCAGGATCATATATCATCAATGGTTAACACTCTCGTATTGGTTTATTCAGGTTCTGCTTTACCTCTACTTTTATTATTTTTTGATAGTCAAAAAACAATAGTTGATGTCATCGAGTTAGAAGTAATTGCCGAAGAGATTGTCAAAATGCTCACAGGTAGTATTGGCTTAGTGATTGCTGCTCCTTTGGCGACTTTTTTAGCAGCTTATGTTTTTAGTCAAGAGAAATCACAGAATGCTCGGCCAGTCAAGCTCGCCAAGCGTAACGACCAGATCGGATGCAATTCTGCAGAAAATCAAACAAGTCTACAAAACTAACAAGGTTGCTGGTAGTGACAAGTCTATGCTTCGACTTTCTCCCAACTAAATCCGTCCCGTCCGAAATGTCCATAGGCTGCTGTTTTTTTATAAACTGGTTTTCTCAAATCCAGTTTTTCAATAATTTTTGGAACTGACATATCCAGCAAATCCCGAGCAAAGTCGTAAATGACCCTCTCTGGCTTCTCAGCTGTACCAAAAGTGTCTATTTGCAATGAAACCGGGTTAGGCTTGCCTATCACATACGCGACGTTGACCTCGCAGCGCTCTGCCAGCCGGTTACCCACAATATTTTTTGCTAAATAGCGACATGCATATGCGGCTGATCGGTCAACTTTACTCGGATCCTTTCCGCTAAAGCAACCACCTCCGTGTCTGCCCATACCTCCATATGTATCGACAATTATTTTCCGACCTGTTACACCGGTGTCAGAGGCTGGACCGCCTATTTCCCACGCACCAGTACCATTGATAATCAAGTTGATGTTGTTTTGGGTGATTTTTTGCTGGGGAAGAAACCTATTAACGACAGGCCTAACAGCTAGTTCAAAAAGATCTTCGGTGAGTTGAAGTTGAGTAACGCTTGGATCATGAGGAGCAGCCATGATGACCGTTGATACTGCAATTGGTTTGGAGTTCTCATACGACACCACCACTTGGGCTTTTCCATCTGGTCGAAGATACGGCAGAGATTTTTCATTGCGCAACTTGTCAAGTTCTTCTACTAGAGCATGTGCCATCATGATTGGCATGGGCATTAATTCAGGTGTTTCGTTGACAGCATAGCCAAACATCATGCCTTGGTCGCCAGCACCGCCCAAATCAACTCCCTGGGCAATGTCGGCTGATTGCTGGTGAATATAAGTTTCTATTGGCGATTGGTTTGAGAAGTTATAATCTGGCTTTGTGTATCCAAGTTCCGCAATAGTTTCTCGAGCAATTTTTTCGTAATTAATATTTTTTGAACAAGTCACCTCGCCTGCTAGAACAACTTGATTTGTTGTAACTAGGGTCTCAACAGCTACACGACTTTTGGGGTCTGCGCTTAAGCAAGCATCTACAATTGCATCGGATATTTGGTCACAGATTTTATCTGGGTGACCTGCCGCAACTGATTCGGAGGCGAATTGCGTAAACATGCAACCTTTCTTTCGTTCTGTTGCGCAACTACGCAACAGAAAAGTTTGACCAACTTGTCAAACAAAAACTACTAGTTCATCGCTGGGGAAAAAATAAAAACTCATTGAGGAGTTAAATATTTCTCGTAACACGAGCGAATCTCCCTCTTGCGAGCTGGACGAAGCACCGCTTGGCAGTTGCCGACGGTTGCTGGATGGTTATGCAAAACAGTTTTCGAGCCAGAACTCTAGCCATCCTCTTGATTCTTGGTTAAGTATAACACACTCATTTGTTTGTATTCCAGAAAGTATGGTGTCAAATTCCGAAATGTGTTGCGAGCAAAAATCTGATTTTGTTTTATCAAATTGACAGAGGGAGTTGCCAACTAGCCAAGTAAAATTTTGTGTGGTGAGGGTGGTTCCGTCAGGAAAAGAAAGATATACGGTTTTGTCTACCAAGAGCTGTGATTGAGAGATTTCAATTCTTCAACTCTCTCAAAACGACTGGCAACATTTTCTGAGTAACGCTTCGGTTTCTTGTGCTAGTACATGGTATAAGTAAGAAAAATCACATTATTCTTAATCGTCAACTTGTAAGAGAGTATCTTACAAGGCTAAGGATTACATTTGTTTTTTGTTTGAGAATTGCTACAATAATGCTCAGACTCATATATAAAGCATTTGGAGGAAAAGTGAAAATATACTTTGATTATTCTGGAAGAGCTGTTGATAAACACGGAAAAATTTTTTCCGACATCTATCATGAAATTGAAAGAAATGGCCACACCAACCTCAGGCCTTTGACGAGCATTGAGTATAGGGAAAATCTCTACTCAACCGACCACGAGTCTAAGGTAGCTCATTTCCGTGCGACGATGGCTAATATCAAAAAATGCGATGTTTTAGTCATTGAGGTTTCGGAACACAGTTTGTCTATGGGTTACTTGATGCACAAAGCATTGGAAAGTGGTAAGCCAGTTATCGCACTACACCTCAAGGGCCACGAGCCAGTTTTCGCAATGGGTATAGAAAGTGAAAAACTTCAGGTACTTGAGTATTCAGCCGAGTCGATTTCGACTGTGCTAAAGCATGCGATTGATTTTGCTTCCGAAACTCAAGATACGCGTTTTAATTTTTTCATCTCGCCAAAACATCAAAGCTATTTGGATTGGATCTGTCGCAGTAAAAAGGTTCCTAGATCAGTTTATTTGCGTGACTTGATCGACGAGGACATGAAAAACAATCCAGAGTATAGTTCCGCTTCCTAAAATATTAAGTTCCATCAGAATTTAATTTCTTCTATGGGGTACTTGTGGTTTCCGTTTGCAGGGTGGTTGACTATTGATAATGATAAGTCGCAACAATTTTGCATGTTAGTTGCTAATTGAGGTATTTGACAAAAGAATTGTTGACCGAATTAGCAAATTTTTTCAATTTTTGATGTGATTTAATCTACTTATGGTTATTTTTATACATAATCAGTAGACAAAATCATCAAATTTTTGACTCTTTAGTAAAGAAATTTCTCGAGTAAGTACCAGCCGATCATTCGCACTTGTCAGATTTGTCAATTATTTATTTTCAGAATAATGTTTAATATGGTATCTTGAGATGACTTATACCAATACCGCCTTCTTTCTCAAGAACTTCTATGTCAGGTCTGGAAAGAAATTCCAGTTCAGAAACGGCAAGAGCTCAAGTGATTTAGCCTTCGAAATCTGGGAGATCCTCGGAAATAGATCATTTGAATTGAGTACCTTCTCGCGGATTCTTTCTGGGGAGAGACTTTTTACCGAAGAGCAGCTTCTGGCTTTTGCCCAGGCAATGAACTTAAGTAGTTTGGAGACAGCTGGTCTAATCGAGAGTTCTATGAAGGATTTCTTGCAAAGGAATTTCTCGAGTGATTCGATTCAGCGCGTTTTTAATAACAATTCCAGCAGGTATTCGTCGATTATTAAAACCTGCAGATCAACTGGGCAATTGCAGCAGGCCATATCAATAGCTAAGGTCTTTGAATCCTTAAGCGCCAGAGGTGATGAAGATGAATACGCAGCTCTTCTAAATGAGAAAATTAGAACTTACTCAGAGTATTGTTCAAAAGTGGACATTCGTAAAAAAGTTTGGCGTGACAACAATGTTGTTAAGCGAATCGCGATTAAGAAACATAACCATGAACTACTTCTCGAAACAATTATTAATGAGGGAATGGTGCTATACATCGAAGAAAAGTGGAATGAGTCGTACGAGAAGTTGCGTATGGTTAGTAGTCATCAAGACTCCAAGATCATTAGAGCTCAAATAATCATTGTCAATGATTTGGCAATGTTAGGAGATTACGAAAAATTTTGTTCAAGTAAGAACGATCTTAAATCGTTGATCGAGTGCAATGATGGCATTGAGGAAAACGATTACTTTGCAGCTGTGGAAGCAATTGCGCGAGGTCAAGTGATTTTTGGTGAGTATTCAGAGGCAGAGGAAAATATTTCCTTTTTGAAAAAATCCAAATTGCCGCCTTTTTGTCGTTCTCAGTTGAGGAGACTATTGGCTTTTGCGCATTTTAGCAAAAGGACTCGTGCTATCGAGACCAATATGGATTACAAAACCGTCTTCGATGAGGATGAATCTATCAAGCAGTTTCGGCGTCATCACATCCAAGTAAACCGAATTTTGAGGCGTTTGAACTTAAGTTAGCTTAGTTTTTGCCGCATGATTTTTTTTCAATTTCATTTTGTTGGAAGTTGATTCTCTAGTTACAAAAACAACGGGCTTTACGTCGGCAGATTGTTCACTTCAATCTGAATGAACGCAAAAAATCAGCAGTAGGTGGTTATCCCTGACTAGGAAGCCTCTTTGATATTTAACTCAACTGAATCGAGATCACGTTGTGAAATAATCATTTTTTCTCTGGGAATTGGCCATTGAACATTGAGTTGAGGATCGAACAGCGAGATAGCACGGTCGCCTGTTCTGTCGCGATCTTCATAAAGCATATCAACAGCATAGAGATAACTTACGGGTCCGTTGAGTACGCAAATGGAATTGGCGATACCTCTGGAGATAAACAGCCCAGCACCGTATTCTGACTCTAAGTCAGTGCCCATCAAAAAATACTCAACTTGAGTATAGGTGGGGGAATTTTTGCGGATGTCAGCCAATACACAGACTGCCTGACCTCCAACAATCGTTACCATTTTATTCCAATCCTCGGCGTGGAAACCACGAACAACGTTGGTTTTGGAATAAGAAAAGTTAAATTGTTTGGGTTGAAAATCAACACCCACAACGGCCTTATTAAAGTGAGGCACTTTGGCAATCTCGGTAAAAAAGCCTCTCTCATCGTAGTGTTTTTTATATTGATAAAAGAAGAGACCGTTGATTTTGGTTTTAAAAATATTATCAGCAACCTGTAATGATTGATCTGGTTGATAAATTTGTGATTGATCCATAGCCAAATCCTTTATTTGTTAGTTTGCTTCTTAAGCAGTCATATTTCATCGACTAGTTGCCAAATTGCGCAAGTTCGCCTATCTTGTATCTTTGTTTTTATGTTTCTCGATTATAATAGTTTTGGCTAAGAGTGTCAGACAAACATTTTTACCTGAAAGCCTAGTCCACACCCTTAGCAGTCTCATTTATCATTAAATTTTATCTCAAAAAGGTCAAAATGGCAGCAATTGACAAAAACAGCAATTATGTACCAGATCAAAAAATTCTTGAGCGATACGCCGAGGTTTTGGTCAATTACGCCTTGAATTCTGGTAAAGGAATTAAGAAAGACGAGGTTGTTCAGTGCGTCGTACCAGATGTAGCAAAGCCAATGGCTGTTGCACTTCAAAAAGTTGTTCTCCAAGCCGGTGGTCATCCCATGATTCGTCTTTTGCCAACTGGCTTAGATAAAGATTTTTATACTTTAGCCAATGAACAGCAACTTAAGTTTTTCCCGAAAAAATTCATCAAAGCTCGTGTGGAACTCATCGATCACAACGTGGCAATTATTGCTGATCCAGATCCCATGGAATTGTCTTCTGTGGATCCACAAAAAATTATCTTGGCACGTGACGCTAAAAAAGAATATCGGGATTGGCTCAATGCCAAGGAAAACGCTGGTAAGTTTACCTGGACTGCAGCGCTGTGGGGCGTTGAGGCTAAAGCTCAGATGGTTGGTTTGTCTCTTGAGGAATATTGGCAACAAATCATTCAAGCTTGTTTCTTGGATAAAAAGGATCCAGTTGCGGAGTGGCGCAAGGTGACAACGTTGCAAAACGCAATCATGAAAAAACTCAATTTAATGCAAATCGAAACTGTCTGGGTTGAGGGTCCGGATGTAGAGCTGCAAGTAAAAATTGGCGAAAAAAGAGCCTGGCGAGGCGGATCAGGTAGAAATATTCCAAGTTTTGAGATTTTTACTTCTCCCGACTGGCGAGGCACCAATGGTTGGATTCGTTACAACCAACCACTTTATCGCTACGGCAATATCATCGAAGATATTCGGCTTGAGTTCAAAAATGGCTTGGTGGTAGCGGCGAAAGCCCGACGCGGTGATAAGTTTCTGCAACAAATGTTAAAGAGCAAAAACGCTGACAAAATTGGTGAGTTTTCGTTAACCGATAATCGCATGTCGCGCATTACTCACCCCATGGCCGAGACACTTTTTGATGAAAACATGGGCGGGCCATTTGGTAATACCCATTTGGCAATTGGCATGTCGTATCAAGATTGTTATGAGGGTGACCCCACAAAATTGAGCAAGAAAGATTGGGCGCGTTTAGGTTATAACGACGCTGCTGAGCACACCGATATGGTTTCGACAACAAATCGAACTGTTACAGCAACCTTAAAAAATGGCACGACTTTGGTTATTTATAAGGACGGTCGTTTTATAATTTAATGGTTAAATCAATCAATTTTACCGATTTAATTGATAAAAGTAGTCAAAAATGATCATAAAAAACAGCAAAGAATTACAGGAATATAAGCAGGTTGCTCAAGACTCAACTCAGATCTTGCGTCAGTTATATGACGCAGTGCAGATTGGCATTACGCCGCTACAAATTGATGATTTAGCTCAAAAATTATGTCGGGTTCATGGGGCAAAACCAGCTTTTTTGGGTGTTCCAGGGACCTACTCAGTTTTCCAGCACGCCACCTGCATTCAGGTTAACGACGTGGTGGTGCATGGTGTGCCTGATGATCGCCCTTTTGCCGATGGAGACCTAATCACAGTTGATTTTGGTATTCAAAAAAACGGCTATACCACCGACCATTGTTTCACGGTAGGTTTGGGAAACGTCACCCAGGAAAATTTAAGATTGATGAGTCAAGCTCGCCAAACAATTTTCAAAGCGGCGCAACAAGCAGTGGTGGGTAAAACCACTGGGCATATTAGTCACACCATCGAGACCGGTGTGGAAGAAGCGGGCTTTTCAGTGGTGCGAGAGTATATTGGCCATGGAATTGGTCGGACGCTTCATGACGATCCCGGAATCCCAGGCTATGGCAAGGCTGGATCTGGTCCCAGGTTGCGCGAGGGCGAGGTTTTGTGTGTCGAGGCGCAGGTTAATGCTGGATCGGCCGAGGTCAAACTTGATGCCGATGGTTGGACAGTACGAACTGATGACGGTAGCAACTCAGTGATGTTTGAGTTTATGGTGGTGGTGGAAAAAAACAAGCCGCTAATTTTGACACCGACACAGCATTGGGAGCTGGTGAAGTGAGTTTGCTAAGAGGTCGTTGCAAGATCTTAGTAGATGTCCCATGGTGGGTAGAAAGTCTTTTTTCCCCGCTATTGCAACCAAGCCCAAAAAGGTATAATATCTTCCAAACTTTGGTGCGCCATCTGGACGCCGATTTCTCGCCCTTCAGATAGTCCAAGTTAGACCGATCAAGAGGTCTAAACCAGCAAATGTGTGTCAAAACCGACTTAAAGAGTCTCGGTTTGCAGTTGTTTGTTGGGAATAATATAATACTCAAGTCTCCTCTGGGAAAAACAATCCTGGGGGTGAACCTAAAGAGGATATAAAATGGCAAAAAAAGTTAAAAAAGCACCATCTACCGATAAAATTTTAGAAGAGCAAAAGTTAGATCAGCCGGAAGCCGAAAATGATAAAACGGTGCAAGACCACGCCCAGGTAGAGTCGGTTGTAAGCCCAGAGACTCAAGAAGGTAGCAACTCAGAAGTGCTGATTAGCCTCAAGGCCGAGCCAAATGACAAAAAACTCCCCAAATCATTAGAAGAAGAAATTAAAGAGCTTCTCAAGCAGGCCAAAAAACAAGGTTATGTTACCCAAGATGACATTTTAAATACTTTTGTTGAGCCAGAGCTTTACGTCGAGGCCCTCGACGATTTCTACGATCAAGTTTTTAGCCGTGGTATCGATGTTTTTGAGTCTGTCTCAGAGGAAAAGGAAGAGGCCAGCGACGATTATCTTCAACAGGAAATTGACCGTTTGGCAAGCCTGGGTAAGGTTGGTGTGACCGACCCAGTTCGCATGTACCTCAAGGAAATTGGTCGTATTCCCCTGTTAACCCGTGAGCAGGAAATCCGTCTCGCCCAGCAGGTCGAGGCTGGTGACCCCAAGGCCAAACAAAAATTAATTGATGCTAATCTGCGTTTGGTGGTCTCGATCGCCAAAAAATACATTGGCCGTGGTATGACTTTCTTGGATTTAATCCAGGAGGGCAACAAGGGTTTAATCCGCGCCGTCGAGAAATACGACTGGACCAAGGGTTTCAAGTTTTCGACCTACGCCACCTGGTGGATCCGCCAGGCCATTACCCGCTCGATCGCCGACCAGGCACGCACCATTCGTATTCCGGTACACATGGTCGAGACGATCAACAAATTGATGCGCACCGCCCGCCGCTTGATGCAGGACCTGGGCCGTGAGCCATCACCAGAAGAGATCGGCAAGAAAATGGACCTCGACCCGCGCAAAGTTCGCGAGATTTTAAAGATTTCCCAAAACACCACCTCCCTGGAAACCCCAGTGGGTGACGGTGAGGACGACAGCATCTTGGGTGATTTCATCGCCGACGAGAAGCAGATTTCGCCATACGAGGCCACCAGTCGCCAGATGCTGCGCGAGAATGTCGAGGAAGTTCTCGGTGCTCTCTCGGACCGCGAGGCCAAGGTTTTGCGCATGCGTTTCGGCCTAGCCGGCAACAAAACCATGACCCTGGAGGAGGTTGGCCGTACTTTTGGTGTGACCCGCGAGCGTATCCGCCAGATCGAAGCCAAGGCTCTGCGCAAGTTAAAGCACCCTAGCAGACGCAAGAAACTCCAGGACTTTTTGGAGTAGGGTTTGGGGATGAGCTATACAAACCGGTGAAGTTTCATTTTAAAATATCAACAGACTAAGTATTAAAAAAATTGAAGCAGTAATCATCAGCTTATTTAGCATGCCAAAAACAAGACAAATTTCACAAACCAAACAATTATTGGCTATAGTCTTAATCATCTTACTAATAAGCGCAGTTTTAGCAGCGTTATTTTTAAAAGTAAGCAAATATTTACAAGTTGGACAAAGAGAGATTGCCTCAGAAAAAATTGCCCTTGAATCAGACAATTCAATAGAAAAATCATTTGAAAAAGTTAACGCTGATTACAACAATGATCTTCCGTGGAAGTTGGTAAAACAAAAGGAATCCCATCAATTTATTTCCAAAAGTTTGAATGGGTTGTTGTTGGTCACAAATAAGGCAAGCATAGTTTATGACGGTGAATATCAGCCAATTTCAACTTTTTATCTGAGTAAAGAAGAAACAGTTCCGGTCAAAAGTGCCTATGTAGCCTACTATCAAGTTCCTTACTCACTTATGGACAAATTCGGAATCGATAAAAATGATATTTTAATGCCGCTACAAGTTACAGTTTTTGAGTTTGGTGCAAAACTGACAGATAAAGAACAAGATATCATTAAAAATGGCAAAAACTTTGTCTGCGAAAATAAAGAATCGCAAGTGGATATGGCTTCATTTACAAATCAACAAATAGTTATTTATTCATGTAACCTTAATTTGACTAGTCAACAAAAAGAGATCCCAGCAGGTAAAAACATGTTTGATACAATTTATGAAATCTATTTTGTTGAAAGAAATGTTCTGGTACAAGTTGGATTGATGAATAGCTATATTTCTGACCACGAAAATTATTTATCAGATTACTTAAAATTTGTCTTTAACTCTAAAGATTCAGCTGCGATTTCAAGAAAAGATATTGAAACCATCGAAGAGTCCAGGAAATTTGACGAGTGGAGACGACAAACTTTTGATAAAGAATAGTTGATTTGCTGTTTTGGTAATCTGTAGACTTTGATTTATAGCTTTTGTTTTATGACGCATGAGCCTTTGGGTCTTGGCATAAGGCCCAGAATAAACCAGAAGCTGACATCTAGTTGGCAAATCTACAATTCGGTTGGTATAATCTAGCCCGTTGGCATTCGTGAGTGGTTGGAGATTTGTTCTGGCCATCATGCACATTACATAAAAAGGCTGAATTAATTTTGGCCTAATGCATATTCCCTGGTAGCTCAATGGCAGAGCGGCTCCCTGTTAAGGAGAAGGTTGTAGGTTCGAATCCTACCCGGGGAGCCAGATGGGACGCAGAGGCAACAAAGCGTCCTTTTTTGTTGAACTGTCGGGCTTTTCCGCATGTTCGAAAGTTTCTTTTTCAAAACCCTCCAAATTTTCCACTTTAGAACAATTTGTCTGGTCTACTGCTTCTGACAGGATCCTGAATGCCTTGGAGTATTCCCAAGTCATTTTGCCTTCATTGAGTGTTAACTTGGCGAAGACCAGCCTGATTAGGGCTCGCTGTTCGTCCAACATGGCTTTGTTTTTGGCGGTGAGGTAGATATCCTTGGCTCGTTGTGAGAGTTCGTAGAGGTTGATGCCGAGGTTCAGGTAGCCAGTGCTGGCGGTAGAATGGCGTTTGATGGTTTCAGTCAGCTCGTCTTTCTCTTTTGAGTACTGCTTAAACTTGCGGTTATAAAATTCCTGGGTGATTTTTTCATCGAGTTTGTCGTCATAGAGTTTGTCCATGCGTTTGACGACTGCCTCGTAGCGGGTTTCCAATTCGCCGACTGTGCTGTTGTGGTAGGAGACTTCGTCCTGATGGCTCTCTTTGAGAGCTTTTTTGAGCCACTCGGTGACTCGTTTGTTTTTAATTCGCAAGTTTTCAAACCCGTTTATAAGTTGTTCTTCTGTTTCTGGTTCCTTGACCCAAGTTTTCTGATCACATCTGTTGTAATGATTGCAGTGCCCATAGCGATGACCTCGGTGGAGTTCCCAGGTGATTAGTCCTTTGCAGGTAGCGCATCGGATTAAACCCTTGAATAAGTAGCTGTGTTTCATATAAGTAGGGGTAGTTTTGCTTTTGAGCAGGGTTTGGACTTTATCAAATAACTCCTTACTGATTAATGGTTGATGTTTCCCATCATGAATTTCATCGTTCCATCTCATTTTACCCATGTAGAAGGGATCGCGCAGCAGAGAGTGAGTTCTACTAATTGCCAATCTGTTGCCCATGGGTGATCTCATGCCTTCGTTATACATCGTGTTTGCCAGTTTCTTGATGGAATAGTCACCGGAGGCGTAAAGTTCAAACATTTTGATGACCAGCTTGGAAGCGCCCTCATCAATAACATGGATCTTGTGACCAGTTTCGCCAACCGTCTTATATCCGAGCGGTGGCTTGGTGGGGATCCAGCCTTGAGCAAGTTTTTCCTTCTGACCCTTCTTCACATTTTCTGAGAGTAATCGGACGTAGTACTCTGCTGTGGCAACTTTCACCCGCCACATAAACCATTCGTGGGAGCGCGAGGAGTTGTGCAGGACACAGGTTTCTTTGGCTAAGTGGATTTGGTGTTCTTCACTCTCGGTAATCCATAAGTCGATAGTTGGCACATCGGAGAAGTTGCGGGTGAGGCGGTCCGTGGTTTCGACAATAATGGCACAGATGTTTTTCTTCCTGACATAGCCAAGCATCTCCAAGAAAACCTTACGTTGCGTTTTACCAGCTGCCGACTCGGAGATGGCAAAGACCTTGGTCACATCCAGTCCTTGCTTCTCTCCGTATTCTCGCAGAAACTTCTCTTGAGCCGGTAAAGAGTAGCCGGTTTCTTCCTGTTCTTTTGAGCTGACTCGGCAGAATATGACGCTTTTCATAGGCAGAGCTTTTTCAACACAACACCATATAGGTAACTCGAGGGAATATCAAATTGAACAGGACTTTTCCGTATATACTGGGCTATACGCGGAAACAGGACAAACGAATGGTCAAAAACCACCGTCACTTCACCGTCACAATACCGAAGTGTTTTCAGGCTAAGACCTTCAAAATCCGGTGAAGTTTCAGTGAAGCGCCGGTGAACCCCTTCCATCCTATTTCTGTCCACCTTTTGTACACCTGCTCTTGTCTGAAACTCCTCTAAATCCGCCCTCATTTTGCCCAACTTCTGCCCACCCTGAAAAGCTGACCAACTTTTGACCAAAAATTGACCAATCTTTCTTATAAGTTTTCCTGTTGGTTTTGCTACTGATTTGTCTTTCATAAACGGCCTGTTTTCGATAAATTTTTTGTTAAAAACTCCTTCTAGTTTGCTTGTCGTCTTTCCGTGACGCATCGATGTGCAATCTATTGACGAGATTAGCCTTGTTCGCTTGAAAATCTTCCATTTGTTGTTGCTTCCGTGCGACGGTGGTGTCATGCGGAGCGAAGATAGTGATGATGTTTTGATTGAGTTGGTAGCCATTACTGGCGAAGAGGAATTTGCCCTTGTGCTTCATCTTTTTATCTCGAAAGACTGTAATCAGAGGTTCTCCTTTGAAACGGGCTTTTTCCAGGGAAGCAATTCTTCTACTCACACTAGCTACACTGTTTAAACCAAGAAGTTGTTTGAGTTTGTTTTGAGAGGGGTAACATTCACCCTTTTTGTTCATAAAGACCGCCAGAGCAGTGAAAGTGTGCCATTGATCGGCTGTGATCTGTGCCAAAAGAAGTTCCTTGAAAATGGGATTTCTCCAGATTTGGAGGTAGAGGTTATCCGTTGATGGTTTTGTTAGTTTTGACATTAAAATTAACTTTCGTAACTTAAAGCTCTGCTAAGAGCTATTCATTTTTGCTTCAATCTTCATAGCTGTTTCGGCAAAGCCGACTAACGTCATTGCTACTTCTGTGACTTCAGCCAAAGTCAACTTAATTCCGTAGTCTTCTTCAATGATTTTCTTCAGCTCGAGTAATAGTTGTAGGCTTACCATGGTCGTTTTTCCGCATATAAACGATTCTTAACATCGCGCAACTGGTTAAAGAAAACTTGGGGAGAAATTTGAAGCTTGTTAGAGAAAAACTGATCGGCTAAAGCTTCCAGTTCAGGACTCCTACGAAAGACAAACACTGCCTTGCGGGGATTGGACCGGTCGATTTCTTCTATGGGAAATTTGAGGGAAAGGGTGGTGACCAAGGCAAGATCACTGGTCAAATAGTGGGTAGAGTTATACGGTGACTGTGACATAGGTATTCAAAAAATTGAATTAACTATGTCCAGCCTAGCCGGAGTCTTATGTTTATCTCAATAAACTTTGTGGTGATTTATGTTTACTGGTGAAGACAAGTAGTAATAATTCTCTGGTAAGAAAGGGTTACTTTTGTTACACTACAGCTAGTTAAAATAAAGAGTTTCAAGGCTAAAAATGATTAAACACAACATAGTTTATAATCCCGTAGTTGATTGGCGATTTGATTTAGCAAAAGCTGAAGGGGCTTTACTTTGGGACAAAGGTGGCAAACAATACATTGATTTTAGTAGTGGTTGGAATACCACTAATTTAGGTTGGAATCACCCTGAAGTTAACAAAGCAGTTTCTTACCAGGCTCAGAAGAATGTCTATGCTCCAATGTGGACTGCAGATGAAGTGCAGTCAAAATATGCTAAGAAATTAACAGATGCTTTCCCCGAAGAACTTGATGTTGTTTGTCGAGCCACTGGTGGCACAGAAGCTAATGAAATGGCTTTAAAAATTGCTCGAGCTGTTACTGGAAGATCTCAAATAATTAGCTTTGCTCATACTTACCATGGTCAGTCATTTGGCACTTTAGCTCTAGGTTTCGTTCCTGCTTATGTAAAACAAATTGCCCCACTGGTTCCTGAATTTATACAAATGGATTACCCTAATGCTTTTGCAGAACAACCAGAACAAAAAATCCTAGAGGAATTCTTAACAAAACTGGAGAAACATCTAAAAACGGAAAAGGTTGCAGCAGTATTTTCTGAGCCTGGACTGATTACTGGTTGGGGTTCAATGCTACAAGCACCCAAAGGATATCTGACTGCTGTCAGAGAACTTACCCAAAAATACGGAACATTACTGGTAGTCGATGAGGTGGGAACAGGCTTTAGCCGTACTGGAAAGTTGTTTGGAATTGAACATGAAGGAGTTGTACCGGATATTGTTACTTTGGCAAAAGGAATATCCAACGGTGCAGGAGCGATTGGAGCTGTGGTGACTAAAGGCAAAATGGTTGAAGAATATGCTGGAGCTTTTAAACCCACTTCTACGTTCGGTTGGAATCCTCTTGCTTGTGCTGCCGCATTGAAAAATCTTGAGATTCACCAGAGAGATAAAGTTTGGGAAGAAGCAGATAGAAAAGGCAAATTAGTAAAAGCACAACTTGAAAAACAATTATCTGGTGATAAGAATATGCGAAACCTGAGAGGATGGGGGCTAGAAATAGCTTTTGATGTTAGTTCTGACAATAAAGAGGGTGAAGATAACAGTGAACTTTCGACAGCAATTGTAGACCGATGTTTTGAAAAAGGACTTCACTTAGCTGATGCGGGCGACTGTATCCAGATTATGCCGCCGCTTACAATTCCCGATGACCAACTTAAAGAAGGACTGGATATTCTTATACAGGTAATCAAGGAATTATGAAAATAAACGAAGCAAAAGACCTATCAAATAAAATTCTCACCAAACTTGGTTTTAGATCTGAGGAAGCAGAGCTTATTACTCAGAATCTTATCGAGGCTGAATTAGTAGAAAAGAAAACTCATGGTTTTGTCCGTCTACCTGCAATAGCTCGTCTGGTTGGAAACGATAGTATCAAAGTCATTGATGATGATATTGAGGTAATAAGCGAACACCCTGCAGCTATTCACTTTGATGGCAAATATAAGCCAGGTTTCTACGTTATCTATAAATCTTTAGAAAAAGCTTTTGATAAATTAAAGCAATCAGGAATGCTGGCTGTTGGTTTAAAAGACCTTGCTTACGCTTCAGGTTATATTGGCGATTATGCTCGCAGAGCTGCAGAGAACAACCTTATTTTCATCGGATTTCATAACTCTCCAGGCGGTCTAGTCCCATTTGGATCTACTAAAGATCTTTGGGGAACTAACCCACTCACTATTTCGGTTCCCACAAATAACATTCCTGTCATTTTGGACATGGCCTCATCTCAATGTACTTGGGGTGATCTCATGGTTGCCAAAACTGAAGGTAAATCAATTAAAGAAGGCGTAGCAATTGACGGAGAAGGGAATGTTACAGTTGATCCGGCTAAAGCTATGGAGGGTGGGATCTTGCCGATTGCTGGTCATAAAGGATCTGGTCTAGCTTTTATTGTTGAGCTTTTAGGCGGTGCTTTATCAAAATCCAGAGTTGGCGGAGCTGTTGATGGAGGTTGGGGTTCTTTTTACCTGCTTATTGATCCTTCTATGTTTAGAGACTTGGGAGAATTTAAAGATGACGTTCAAAAAGCAATCGATGAATTGAAAAATGCTCCTAAAGCTGAGGGTGTTAAGGAGATTTTCTTTCCTGGCGAGCAGTCTTATTTAAAGCGTAAGAAAAATTTAGAAGCTGACGAAATTAGCATTAGTGAAAAGCTTATGAGTGAGTTAGAAAAGTTAGTATGAAAAACGCCCTTATCCTCCATGGTACAGATGGTCACTCTAAAGAGAATTGGTTTGATTGGTTGCGGGAGGAGCTAGAGAAGAAGGATTGGAAAGTTTGGGTTCCTGATTTACCCCAAGCAAATAAACCAAATATCGACCGCTATAACGAATTTATTTTTGCTAATAACGACTGGCGATTTGACGAGGAATCTATATTGATTGGTCATTCATCAGGAGCAGTCGCCATCTTGGGCTTGTTACAAGCGCTGCCAGAAAATGTTCAAGTTGATACTTGTTATTTGGTAGGTGCTTTTCGAAACGATCTGAAATGGGACGCTTTGAAGGAGTTATTTGTGAAGCCGTTTGACTACGATCTCATAAAGAAAAAGGCAAAACAGTTTGTGTTCATTCACTCTGACAACGATCCTTATTGCCCGCTAGAGCATGCTGAATTTTTGGCAGAGAAACTTGATGGCCAACTTATTGTTAAGAAAGGTCAGAAGCATTTTAGTATTGGCTCGTATGGCGAAGAGTATGCGAAGTTTCCTTTCCTGCTTGAATTCATAGAAAACTCCTAAAATTTCCTACCTTCTTTCTTTGAAACTTTTCTTGATTTGACAATTGCTCCCGAACGAAGCTAACATCGGCAAACCTTAAAGAAAGGAGCATAATTATGAATATGACAATGAAACGATTACCTCTGGTTGTTCTGCTACTGTTGGCGACAGTTTTGGGCTTAATGTTCGTACGGACAAAATACCAGTCTTTCAAAGTACTACAGGCTGAAGATCAAAAGATTCAAGAGATTAAAGAGCTCACCTTGGCTGCTAGCGAGGATCCCAAATATCGGGACCACACCGCACAATCCACCAAGCAGTTAAGGGAAAAGCTTTGCTCTCTGACCGCTCGTTCGGCTGATGAGCGTGAGAAAGCAGTTGCTGCCGTTCGTGATTTCTTGGAAATGCCGACCGCTGAAGTGGAGTACGAGTGCAACAATGCCTTTTATAGTCTGGAGGAAGACAGGCTTATTCCTGCTAAAGGTGAAACGTACACCGTGGACATGACGTATTTTATTGTGGATCCTGACACTAACTATGTTTTGCAGGTGGAAGAGACTCCTGGAAATTGGGGATACAAAACCGATGGTAGTCGCTGGTTTAGTGACCAAAAAGACTACGACTATTCTGCCAATTATTCTCAGGAAGAAGTAGAGCAAATTGCCAGAGGATTTATTGCCAAACACGCTTCTGCTATCGGCAATATTGATTTGAGTAAATTGACGTTGGAAACCGGCAAGAAAGACAGTGGTAACAGCAGGGTAAATTATTTTTTCATTTGGAGAGGCGAAGCCCAAAAAGTCCAACATAACCCACCGCTTGAAACATGCAGTGAAGACTTGAATAAAGATGTTGAAGGTTTGTATTACAATGGCAACGGCGTTCCCTGTATTAAGGTGTACGAGTCCACAGAAACGCCAAGCATCAGCATTGCTTTTACGAGTGGCGGTCAGTTGATCAACTTCTCCAACGAACTAAATGGACCGGTGAGTAGGGCAACGGTTCAATAATCGCTTTCAAATTCTCCAGATTTTGTTTCCAGGGTACAACTAGCCCAACCAGGCAGCAAACGCCTCGTAAACTTGGCCACGCGGGGTCAGGGCTCGTGTTTACTATTCAGTTAGTTCCAAAATGGAACAAGCTTGTGCAAATTTTGCACATACTTGCTTAGTATTAGCTCTATTACAAGTTTTACTCAGGCGCAGTTGTCAAGGAATCCTTAGCAACTCAAAAAGAAGTGAGTTGTTCGGGATTTCCGAACAACTGAAAAATCAAAATAGAAAATCACTCGCTTTTAGTCTGGAAAATACTCTGTCAAACCTCTCTATTACAGTTAACTATCATAGAAATTTTCCTCATAAAGCGATTGAAAAAAGCTGAACTTTTTTGTATGCTAGTGTCATCACTTGGTAAGTAATGTACACATGGAAAAACTCTTAAAACTCAAAGAAGCGGCGGAAATATTGAGTGTTCACCCAAATACACTTCGGTTATGGGATCGCAAAGGTATTTTGGTGGCTGTCCGTATAGGTGAAAGGAAGATCAGACGTTATCGCCTTGAGGATATTAAGAGATTTATAAAGAAAAAGTAATATGAAAACCAAAATCAAGAAAATCACAGTTCAAGGTCGTCAGGTAAGCATCATGCTTCATTCGGAGAATGAAGACTTTATTTCTCTAACAGATATGCTTAAAGCCAAGGATGGTGATTTTTTCATTTCTGACTGGCTTCGTAATAGGAATACTGTTGAATTCTTAGGAATCTGGGAGAGATTACATAATCCAAACTTTAATTATGGCGAATTCGCCACAATTAGAAGTAAGGCTGGTTTGAATAACTACAAGATCAGTGTTAAAGAGTGGGTAAGCAGGACTAATGCTATTGGACTAAAAGCGACAACAGGACGTTATGGTGGCACATATGCTCATAAAGATATCGCTTTTGAGTTTGGCATGTGGATCAGTCCAGAATTTAAGATCTACCTCATCAAAGAGTTCCAGAGACTCAAACAAGAGGAGAATCTCCGACTTGAGCAAGGATGGGACATTAAACGCATGTTGGCCAAGATTAACTACAAAATTCATACCGATGCAGTTAAGGCTCACTTGATTCCAGCAAATATCTCAAAAAATAGAACAAATATGGTTTATGCCAACGAGGCAGATGTGCTGAATGTGGCTTTGTTTGGCAAGACCGCTAAAGATTGGAGAGATGAGAATAAGGGCAAGGATGGAAACATTCGCGATTACGCCGATGTGACCCAGCTTGTAGTGTTGGCCAACCTAGAAGGCATCAATGCCGAACTGATTCGACAGGGTTTGCCACAACCAGAACGACTACTGCAACTTAATCAAATTGCCATATCCCAGATGCAATCCTTACTGGGAAGTAGCAGTGTAAAAAAGTTGAAGTCCTAAAACCAACTGTCCGGAATAACCGGATAGTTCAAAAATAAGAATGTAAATGACTATGATGCAAAAAGAAGCTAAAGCCAGAATAAAAATTAACACACTCCTTCAGGAGGCTGGCTGGCGTTTCTTTGATGATAAGAGTGGACCGGCCAATATAGTTCTCGAAAACAATGCCAAACTAACCAAACAAGCGGTTGATGAGCTGGGAAATGATTTTGATAAAACAAAAAATGGTTTTATCGACTTCCTACTTCTGGATGAAAAAGGTTTTCCTTATGTTGTGCTTGAAGCCAAGTCTGAGGACAAGGATCCCTTGGACGGAAAAGAACAAGCCAGACGTTATGCTCAATCGCAAAACGTCCGCTTCATCATTCTTTCCAACGGAAATATTCATTATTTCTGGGATTTAGAAAGAGGTAATCCATCTCTTATTACCCAATTCCCAACTCAGGAATCACTTAAACATTTTGTTACTTATAAACCTGACACGAAGAGGTTAGTCGAGGAAGAGGTTGCAGAGGATTACATTGCTCTCACGCAGAACCCGAGTTACCAAAAAGATCCTCGTTGGCACGATGAATCTCTTAAGCAAAATCTTATAAAAGAACTGGACTTAAAATTCCTGCGACCTTATCAACTGAGAGCCATTCAGGCCCTTCAAGAATCAGCTAGTCAGGGTAATGATCGTTATCTGTTTGAGATGGCTACTGGTACGGGAAAGACGCTTACTTGTGCAGCAGTAATCAAGCTTTTCTTAAAGACTGGGAATGCCAAACGCATTTTATTCTTGGTTGACCGCATTGAATTGGAGGATCAAGCCGCTAAGAATTTCAAAAAATACTTAGGTAAGGATTTCAACACCATCATTTACAAAGAAAATCGAGACGATTGGCGAAAGGCGGAGATAGTTGTTTCTACCGTTCAAAGCTTATCAACCAACAACAAGTATCAGAAGCTTTTCACCCCTACGGACTTTGATTTGATTATCTCAGATGAAGCTCACCGCTCTATCGGTGGTAATAGCCGTGCTGTATTCGAGTATTTTGTTGGCTACAAATTAGGTTTAACAGCAACTCCCAAGAATTACCTCAAAGGAATTGACCCAAACCAGCTGAATGCTCGCGATCCTCGGGCTTGGGAAAAGCGTCAACTTCTGGACACCTACAAGACCTTTGGTTGTGAGACTGGGGAGCCAACTTTCCGTTACAGTTTGCTCGATGGTGTAAAGGAAGGTTTTTTGGTCAACCCAATTGTGGCTGATGCCAGAACTGAGATCACAACTCAACTTCTTTCTGATGATGGTTACTCACTGTTGGTGGATACGGAAGAAGGCAAAGAAGAGCAAACTTTCTACCATTCTGATTTTGAGCGTAAGTTTTTCTCAGATAAAACTAATTTAATTTTTTGTGAGACGTTTTTGAAAAACGCCTTGGTGGATAAAATCTCCGGCGAGATTGGTAAGAGTATTATTTATTGCGTTAGCCAAAAACACGCCAGTAAGATCACTCAATTGCTCAACCAATTGGCAGATACTTACTGGCCAGGTAAGTACAATTCTGATTTTGCTGTTCAGGTCACTTCTAGTGTCTCTGACGCACAGCTGTTTACCATCGGTTTTGCCAATAACAATCTTAACGGTCACACCCGTTTCTTAGATGGATATAAATCCAGCAAAACCAGAGTTTGTGTCACGGTTGGGATGATGACGACTGGGTATGACTGTCAAGACATTTTGAATCTTTGCCTGATGCGACCTATCTTCTCGCCAACCGACTTTATTCAGATCAAAGGGCGAGGTACTCGCAAGCACGTTTTTGCTTTTGAGACTCGTGAAGATGGAGAGATTGAAACCGCAAAGGTTGAAAAAGAGAACTTCAAACTATTCGACTTCTTTGCCAACTGTGAGTACTTCGAAGAAAAGTATAACTATGACGAAATTATTAAACTCCCCCAGGTTACAAAAGGTACCGGACCAGGCGGTGAGCCTCCAGTCAATATCGATGAAGTAACCATCGGTACTCCGGATCCTCTCAAAACATTCCAGGAAAAAGCCATCGGTTTGCAAGGCATGAAGGTGGATCGCAAGATCTTTGAAAAGTTTGAAGAGGCGGTTAAAGCTGACTCCTTCATTAAAGAAAAGTATGAGGCTGGCGACATGCAGGCGGTTGAGGATTATGTAAAAACAGAAGTCTTTGATAAGCCTGAAGATTATTTCAGCTTGGATAAACTTCGTAAGTCGGTCAAAGTTGATCGCCGCCTATCATTGCGGGAGATTATGGATAAAATCTTTGGCCGGTTAGACAAATTTAAGGACAAGGACGAACTGCTGGAAGAAGAATTTGAGAAGTTTGTCTCAATTCATAAGCCAGATAGCAAGTATTACTACCCGATTAAAAACTTCCTCAAGGCATATATTACCGACAACGAAATTCGGGAAATCGTGGAAACCAGAGAGTATGGTCGATTTGCGACCAACCCTAAGGTATCATTGGCAGATTTTAAAGCACTCAATGGCTACCGTGAGGTAGTGCCGGAGTATGTGAAGGATTACGTATCAGTTAATACGTATATGTAAAAATATGAGGAAAATTGTAATAACTCTATTATTTTCTGTGATATTTTTAAGCGCAGCTTTGCCGTTTTTCTTAACTTCTGTGGTTCACGAATCGGGCAGGTACCCGAAAAACTAGACACTTTGTCTTTTCCTAGTGCACAATAGTTTGTGCCGAAAGGAAAATCATGAAGGGCAAAACCATTCCCAAAGAAATTAAGGATGAGATTCTGACCAAGGTTCA
>JBMORQ010000039.1:0-27661 GCA_049322575.1 Patescibacteria group bacterium | reverse complement strand
TCAAATGGTTTACTATTACAATCACGAGAGAATTCACACGGCATTAAAAATGCCTCCCGTCGCTTACAGGCAAGTATTAATTAACAAACAGAAAAGACAAATCGTTTAAAAATCGGGTACCTTGTCTCTATATAATAAACTGACAACAGAAGATTTTCTGATATTCAACGAAAACAAACATCCATGCACAATCGTGTTTTTCTAATTGAAAAAGCAAAGAAAATGGCCTTACCCACCATTGTTCTTTTGGCCTTAATATTAAGAGTGCCTGGACTTTCAGGTTCTTTTTGGCTTGATGAGGCAGCACAAGCACTAGAAAGTGTCAGACCTCTAGGACAGCAACTAGAGATAGTGGCCGACTTTCAACCCCCCTTGCTTCATCTCATTGTCCACTTCGCTAGCCAATTTTCCACAAGTGAATGGTGGCTCAGGGCTGTCGGAGCTCTTATTCCGGGGTTGATCACAATTATCTATAGTTACAAAATTGCGGAGAAAGTTTTCAATCAAAAGACGGCTCTAATATCAAGTCTTTTCTTGATCACATCATCCTTTCATATTTTTTATTCACAAGAGTTGAGGCCTTATAGTCTTTCAGCTGTTTGGGCGTTAGTGTCCTGGTACTATTTACTGTTAAACACTGACAAACAACCAAACAACTGGAAAAACTGGTTAGTCTATAGTCTGACAACAGTCCTAGGGCTGTACAGCAGCTATCTGTATCCTTTTCTGCTTTTTGGTCAATTGTTTTTTGTGATTTTCCGAAACAAAGTGAGTCGCCACTTTTTGATAAGCTTGCTTGTGTCGGCGATCTGCTTTGTTTTTTGGTTACCAATGTTTTTAAGACAACTTGAAGCTGGTCAGCTTCTACGCACTTCGATGCCTGGTTGGTCAGAAGTTGTCAGCACACCTCAGTTAAAGGCGCTTGCGTTGTTAATTGGCAAGCTTTATTTTGGCGTAATTGATCTTGAACTTAACTGGCAATTTATTTTGATAAGCCTTTTTTTGCTTGTTTCAGTCGCTCACTTAATCTTGCTCAATCTGAAAAATAAATCACTAAGAGGAACAGCCCTACAATCCGGTCTTTTCATCTTAAGTTGGTTGATCGCTCCCACAATAAGTGCTTGGCTTGTTTCGTTCATTGTGCCAGTGGTGCAACCAAAGCGTCTAATCTTTATACAACCAGCTCTATACATGTACTTGGCATATTTAATCACCAGTGTTTGTCAAACAAAGGTTAAGTTTGGCCAACTATGGAAATTGGCTGGTTTCTCTTTGTTAACTATAACCTTAACAATCAATATTATTAGTAGTTTTTTGTTGTTCACCAATCCCAAGTATCAGCGTGAAAATTGGCGTCAACTTCAGCAGGAAATTAATCGGCGGTTTAAACCAGAGAACACCATTATAGTTAATGCCTTCACGGAACCTTTTTCACCCTGGGCCTGGTATGACAAGCAAAATTTTCCAACCTTTTCTACTAAAACCTACTACTACCAAGTGAACGCACAAACTGTTCAAGAATTGAAACAAATCTACAACTATGATTACGTACTATTATTCGATTATTTAACTGATCTAACGGATCCTGATAACAGGCTACAACAAGAAATTGAAGCATTCGGTTACCAAGGAGTGGGTGTGATCGACTATCCCCATATCGGATTCGTTAGAATCTACGTCAAAAGAGGGGAAAGCACTTCATGAATGTTGCCATCGATGTTACCGCAATGATTTATGACCGAGGTGTATCAAGATACACCTCAAATTTAGTTTCGGCTCTTGCCTCTCAACCAAATATCAAATTATCTTTATATGGTTCATCTTTTAGGCAAAAAGCCGAGCTCGAATCACTCTGCTATCACATCCTAACAAAAACTAATCGTCCGGGTAATCATGAGGTAATCATCCAATCGATACCTCCTACATTGCAAGAAATTATCTGGAAACTGGGCTTTAACAGTATTCGGTCCCAACTCTCAAACCCCCAGGTTTTTCACAGCTGGGATTGGTTACAACCACCAGACAAAGACTTACCACTGGTCTCTACAATACATGATTTGGCAATTCTAAAATTTCCACAGACTGCACACCAGAAAATCCTTGAAATGCACCAAAGATCATGGCGAATTTTGAGAGAACGTGAGGCGGAAATTATCGCTGTTAGCCAAGCAACCAAAAAGGATATTATTGATTTATTGGGAATTCCCAGTAACAAAATCACGGTAATTCCAGAAGCGCTACCAATAGAGATCGCTGACGTTTCAGAAAAAATGACCGAAGATGTTTACCTAGCAACCAAACAACAGCTGATGCTTGATCAACCCTATATTTTGTTTGTCGGTACCCGTGAACCTCGTAAGAACTTATCAAACCTTATCGAGGCCTGGAAACCGCTCTCCAAAGACTATCAATTAATAATTGCTGGGGCTGAGGGTTGGGATAAAATTAACTACCAAAATAGCAATCTACGCTTTTTAGGTAAAGTTTCTAACCAACAACTAGCTGTTTTGTACGGAGAGGCTAGTATGTTTGCTTATCCAAGTCTCTATGAAGGCTTTGGCCTACCCATCCTCGAATCATTTTATTACGGCACACCAGTGTTAACCTCAAATGTGCCAGCATTAATTGAAGTTGCTGGCAACGCCGCTGAACTGGTCGACCCAGAAAGCGTCAAGGATATCAGAGATGGTATGACGAAGTTACTCAACGAAACAAAAGAAGAGCAACAGAAGCGTCTACAGCGCATGATTATCCGTCTACAAATGTTCAATTGGGATAGCGTGGCTAAAAAAACGATTCAGGTCTACCAGAAAGCACTGCAAGGAAAAGAAAAATGATTCAAATAAAACATATTGCGATCGATGGCAACGAAGCTAATGTCACAAATCGAGTGGGAAGCAACATCTTTGCTTATCAAATTTTGAAAAACCTTGAACTTCTCACCCAAAAGAGACGTGACCTACATTTCACAATTTTACTCTCTAGTCCACCAATCACAGATATGCCAGAACAGCGTCAGCACTGGCGATACAGAGTGGTTACACCTAAGCCATTCTGGACTCAGTGGGCTTTGCCGCTTCATTTGTTTTTAAATCGCAATCGTTACAATGTTTTCTTCACTCCGGGACACTACGCACCTAGATATTCAGCTGTGCCTTATATCAGTTCGGTTATGGACTTAGCTTTTCTAAAATACCCTGAGCAATTTAAAACAAATGATCTCATACAGCTGAAAAACTGGACTGCTTATAGCGTTAGAGCAGCAAAAAAGGTTATCACTATCAGTCAGTACACAAAAGATGAGGTCTTGGCCACTTATAACAAGCGTCCGGATGAAGTTGAAGTTGTTTACCCCTCGATAGAACAATCTCCCGGCACTAGCCAGACGAAATCTCGGCTTTTTTTCAAGAAAAATAAGATCACACAACCATATATTCTTTATCTTGGAACCATCCAACCCCGCAAGAACCTCGTCAATCTTATCAAAGCTTTTGAGATTTTCGTTCAGGGACAGGCCTTCTCTCAAGTAAAAACTCGTCGCTCTCAGAAAAAAGCCCAATCGTTTGAACAACCCAAGCTGGTTATAGCTGGAAAAATTGGTTGGTTAGCTGAAGAAGTACTTCAGACGGTGGAAAAATCACCCTTCAAAAAACAAATAATCTTGACAGGTTATGTGCCAGAGAACCTAAAGACAGATTTGTACAAGAACGCCAAATGTTCCGTTTTGATTGGTCTGCACGAGGGCTTTGGAATTCCGCCGCTTGAATCATTGACAAACCAAACCATTCCCATCGTTTCCAACTCAACAAGTCTACCAGAAGTTGTCGGCTCAGCTGGTATTTTAGTCGATCCCAGCCAACCAGAAAAAATCGCAGATGCCTTTAAAAAGGTTTGGAGGCTCAGCAATAAAGAAATTGCCATTTATCGAAAACAGGCTAGGGAGCAGGTGGCCAGGTTCTCTTGGCAAACGTCGGCAGCAAAAGTCTTGGAATTACTTGAAAGTATCTAAATGAGTTTGAACCCAATTCCACAAGTAGTCCTCGCCATAGACCCTGGTTATGACCGCTTGGGTTGGGCAGTTGGCCAAAAAAAAGATAATAAAATCAAGGTTCAGGCCTATGGTTTGATTCAAACAGACAAAAAAATGATTTTACTGGAACGTTACAGGTTTTTGATCAACCAACTGGAGAACATCATTGGCCAATATCAACCAAGTGAACTAGCTATCGAAACGGTTTTTTTTTCCACTAATAAGAAAACTGCTTTACAAGTAAGTGAAACTAGGGGGGTAATTATCGCCACCGCTCTAAGAAAAGGAATGCGAGTTTTCGAGTACATGCCCAATCAGGTCAAGTTAACAGTGACTGGCTACGGCAAAGCAGATAAAAAAGCCGTGGAAAAAATGGTTAGATTAGAATTAGCAATCAAAGAAAAGATGATCGATGACACTCTAGATGCACTAGCAATTTTAATCACTCATCAAGCAAGTGCTAAACTCGCAGGGATCTAACAACTAAAAATCTAGGTGCCAGCAGGTTTTATTTATATATTTATAATGCCAAAAAAACCGCTTGTTATCTTGCAATCTTCTCTGCAACAAGCTATAACCAATTTATGATCGCATATCTAGTTGGCAAACCCGTGGTTCTTAAAGATCGCCTGATTGTTTTGGTGAATGGTGTTGGATACGGGGTGCTGGTTGGCACAAAAGTCATACAGACAATCGGTGTAAGAGAACAGATCGAGCTTTTCATCTACACACACGTACGCGAAGACCAACTTGATCTATATGGCTTCATTAACCAAAAGCAGTTAGACCTTTTTAAACTTTTAATGAGCGTTTCTGGAGTGGGACCAAAAACAGCTCTAGCGATCGTCGACGCCGGTGAAAACCGCCTAATTGAGAGTGTTCAACAAGCTGAGACAAGTTTTTTCACTGCCATTCCTCGAGTTGGTAAAAAGCTTGCTCAAAAAATCATCATTGAATTAAAATCAAAACTAGGAGAAATTCGCGAACTCAACCTCAAGCCACTCTCAAGCAAAGAGCAAGAAGCCTATGATGCTTTGTTGGGATTGGGTTTTAATGAGTCTGATATCTCTAAAGCTCTACAAAATTGCCAAATTGAAGAATTATCAATTGAACAAACAATAAGTTTCGCCCTTAAAAATATCGGTAAAAAATGATTGATAAAAACAACCACAATCAGGATGAAGAAGTCTTGTTAATGTCACTTCGAGCCAAGGAGTGGAGTGATTTTTTTGGCCAAGATAATATCAAAACATCACTTCAAATCTCGATCAAGGCAGCCCAACAACGCCGTGAACCAATTGACCACACTCTGTTTTATGGACCACCCGGATTGGGCAAGACAACTTTATCCCAACTAATTGCTAAAGAAATGGGCGTTAATTTTAGAATCACCTCAGGAACCGCTTTAGCAAAAACCGGCGACTTAGCTGCCATCCTAACAAATCTAGAGAACGGTGACGTGCTTTTTATCGATGAAATTCATCGTTTACCCAAAGCAGTCGAGGAAACACTTTATCCTGCCATGGAGGATTTTGCCCTAGACATTGTAATTGGCAAAGGTCCATCGGCCAGAACTGTTCGTCTTGATTTACCAAAATTTACTCTGGTGGGAGCTACCACCAGATACGGCTTATTAACTGGGCCATTCCGGGATCGTTTTGGCATTACTCATCGACTTAATTTTTATTCACCTGATGAACTGCTTAAAATAGTAGCAAGAGCCGCCAAAAAACTTAATATTGAAATTGACCAAGATAATATTTTGGAAATAGCCAAAAGATCTCGAGGCACACCGAGAATTGCACTTAAACTACTCAAGAGAGTTCGTGATTTTATCCAGGTAAAAGGTGAGCAAAAAATTGCCCGCAATCTAGTGGAACAAGCCTTAAGTGTCTTTGCTATTGATGAGTTAGGACTAGATGATAACGATCGTCGTTTTTTATCTGTCTTAATCGAGAAACACAGCGGAGGACCTGTTGGCCTAAACACAGTGGCTGCCAGTTTGCACGAAGATTCAGGTACAATTGAAGAGGTATTAGAACCATACTTAATTCAACTTGGCTTTCTTAAACGCACACCAAAGGGCAGGGTTGTGACAGAGAGAGCCTATCAACATTTACATGTGCCCTTCGCGGCAAGCTAGGATACAAATGCCAATTACAGATAAAGATGGTCAGCAACTTTCAACAAATCAGGTTTTTGTCAAAATCAAAGGTAGATTCGAGGCGATTGGTTTGGAGTTTATCACTGGATTTTTGTGGTGGTTTGTTGGCAACCTGCCCTCCCACAGCGTGAGACAATTTTTCTATCGACTGGCTGGCATGAGAATTGGAGCTGGTTCAACCCTGCACATGATGGCCAGAATATATGATCCACGCCATATTGAAATCGGCCAGGACACAATCATTGGAGAAAGAGCTTCACTTGATGGCCGCAAACAACTGCCAAACTCCCGAGGTGGTTTGAAAATTGGCAATCATGTAGACATCGCATCGGAGGTGATGATCTGGACATCTGAGCATGACCTCAAAAGCCCAACTTGGGACGCAATCGAAGAGAAAGTTATAATCGAAGATTATGTCTTCATTGGACCAAGAGCCATCATCTTGCCTGGTGTGCATGTTGGCAAAGGCGCAGTCATCGGAGCCGGGGCAATCGTGACTAAAGATGTACCAGCCATGTCGATTGTAGCTGGAGTTCCTGCCAAAGTCATCGCTGAACGACAAAGCAGCCAACTTAACTATAAATTAGGTAGAGCAAGACTTTTCCAATAATATGTCAAAAATCGACTTATCTATTATTGTAGTTTCGTACAATACCGCAGAAATCACCTTGCAAACACTTGAGTCGCTTATCAAAGAACTCAAAAGCAGTAAAAAACTTTTAACCACACAAGTTTTACTTGTTGATAATAATTCAAACGATAATTCCGCAGATTTAGCTAAGATACTCCTAAAAAGCCATGGTTGTATTTTTGAAGTCATTCGTAATAAAGAGAACTTGGGCTTTGCCGCGGCTAACAATCAAGCGATTAAAATAGCAAAAGGAGAATTAATTCTCCTTCTTAATTCTGATACCCTACTCAAACCAAAGGCTTTAGAGATGCTTGTGAGTTGCTTCGAGACCCAACCCTGGCGTGAAAGCACGGCCCATCTTGAGTCAGCAGGTAATAAAATCGACCATCTAGGAATTGTGGCGGCGCAGTTATTGAACCCTGACGGTTCAGTCCAGCCACAAGGAGGGTCACTCCCTTGTCTCAAAGCAATTGCTTGCCATATGTTAATGCTTGACGACTTGCCCTGGATTGGCAAACATCTTCCATCAACACAACACACTGGTAAAAGCACTCGTCATCAGCAACACTCGGGCTTGATAATTCAAGATTGGGTTGGTGGTACGGCGATGATGATCAGGCGGGAGATGCTTGATGAGATTGGCATTTTGGATAGTAATATTTTCATGTACGGAGAAGATGTTGAGTTTTGTCTAAGAGCCAAAAATCACCACTGGGATATCGCCATCCACCCTAATGCTAAAGTCGTTCACTTGGGAAGTGCTAGCTCTTCATCAGCTAACGCTATTATGGGAGAACTTAAAGGTTATGTTTATATTTGGAAAAAACACATGCCTGACTGGCAGCTGCCTTTGTTGTTACTACTAATTAAATTGGGCGCTATGCTTCGCATCCTTGTTTTTGGTACAATCCTAAGAGATAAAAAGCGTCGAGATATTTATAATCGAGTTCTCAGAGAGATTTAATCCAATGCCAAAAAAAAGTTTTGATAAATTGATGAGTTTTCTTCAGTGGCTTGATGAAAAACTATTGCTGCTAGTATCGGCTTTTTTAATAGCCTTCATTCCTTTGTACCCAAAGTTGCCATTATTCGACGCAATTCCAGGTTATTTAGTTAGGGTGCGCTTGGAAGATTTTTTTGTTTTAGCGGCTTGTCTGATCTGGCTTGTTCAGTTTTGGAGAAAAAAGGTAACAATTGATAGGAAGTTCGCGTTCCTTATTGGGGGATATATTTTATTCGGCTTTTTGTCGCTTCTTTCTGCGATTTTTTTAATCAAAACTGTGCCCCTCGAAACAGTCCATGTGATGAAGTCAGCTTTGCATTTATTCCGATACATAGAGTACTTTTCACTGTTTTTCATTGTCTTTTCAGCAGTTAAAACAAAAAAAGACGTCAAGATTTTGTTAGCGGCTTTTTTGGCCACCTTGCTTGCTGTTTCAGTTTATGGTTACGGGCAAAAGAACTTCTATTGGCCGGTTTACTCGACCATGAATCGGGAATTTAGCAAAGGTTTACGCCTATACTTAACTGAGCATGCAAGAGTCCAATCAACCTTCGGCGGGCATTATGATGCAGCTGCTTATCTGGTGATACTACTACCAGTTGTGTATGCCTTGATGAGCAAGGCAACAAGCCGAAAACTCAGGTTTTGTCTCTTTCTTACATACTTAGCTGGACTGTGGTTGCTTGTCTTAACAGCCTCCAGAACCTCCTTTGTTGCCTTTGTTGTAGCAGTGGGAATTATTTTACTTTTCCTCGCATCACTAGAAAAATCTTGGCTTAAAAGGTTTCTCAACTTGTTTTCCAACGGTGTTAAGTTTCTGGTTGTGATTCTTGTTATGATGCTGTTTTTTGGTGATGACATGTATGAAAGACTCATGCAAGTTGTTGATAGTTATCCAAAGCTACACGATGCTTATCATGATGCCAACTATCGCAGAATCAAGGCAATTTCATGGGTACTTGAAAAGACCGGCATTAAGGAACCCGAAAAACCAGAGAACTCGATTTCTCTTGACGAAATGATTGCCTTAGAAAATAAGGTTCTGGTCAATTCCGATACAAGACCCACAACTGACAAACCGAGCGATGTCTATGTAGACGTACCTGATATTGTTGAAGTAGCCAGTAAATCCGCTGACGGAAGCGACATTATCGCTAAGGTAGAAAGAGATCGAACTTGGTCAATAAATGCCCTCAAATATGGCTTGTCGATGGGTATTCGTCTGGATACCCTCTGGCCAAACGCCATCAATGGTTTTCTGAAAAACCCAATCCTTGGCAGTGGTTATGGAACTCTCAATAAAGAAGGTGCCTATCATTTCCTAGAAGCCGATAGCACCGATAATAACTTTCTCAGAACTCTTGGCGAGACTGGCTTGGCGGGAGTGATCACTTTCTACGGAGTGATTCTGCTTGCGATTAAAAAAGCAATCAAAGCTACTCGCTCGAGTGAGATGTCTGTAAAACTCTTAGCTATTGGCTTCATTACTGCTTCAATTGGCTTGTTAATCAACGCCATCTATATTGACGTTTTTGCTGCCTCGAAGGTTGCATTCACTTACTGGGCCATAACAGGGCTGACCATTGCCTTTTTTGACCTAGAAATGAAAGAGAAAATTGATCAACCGAAAACGAAGAAAAAAACAAAGTGACAAAATTTCTAACAGAAAAAAAGATACTATTTATACTATTGGTGTTGGCGCTTGCCGTCCGTTTGTACGGCATTAGAAATCCAATTTTGGATTGGCATGCTTTTAGACAGGTTGATACCGCCTCTGTTACGAGAGAATACCTAAAAAACGGCATCGATATACTACGACCAAAATATCATGACCACTCCAACATCCAGTCGGGCAAGGACAATCCCCAAGGATATCGAATGGTTGAGTTTCCATTTGTCAACGCTGGTATTGCCCTAATTGCCAAAAGCCTTGGGCTTTCGTCCATCGACCTACTAAGCAGGCTATCTTCGGTTTTCTTTTCATTATTAACACTGGTTTCTCTTTATTTCTTAACAAAGAAAATCTCAGGTCAAAAAGTAGCAACATTATCCAGTCTTTTTTTTGCAATTATGCCTTTTTCCGTTTATTACTCTAGAGTTGTTCTGCCTGAGCCTTACTTGTTGTTTTTTTACACTCTGGCGATTTGGCTGTTTGCAGAGTTTTTGGACTCAAGTAAAAATTGGCAGATTTTTGCTTCTGCAGTATCGATGGCATTAGCTGTACTTCTCAAGCCATTTGTCTTAGTTTATAGCTTGGTCTTGTTGACGCTAGGTCTCTCAAAGCTAGGACTTGGTTTAGTCAAACGTTGGCAACTCTACTTCTATCCATTTATTGTAATTTTGCCATTTGTTTTTTGGCGTGAGTGGATCAGCCACTTCCCAGAGGGAATTCCAGCTAGTGATTGGCTGTTTGACGGCGACAAATTGCGCTTCCGACCTGCCTGGTTTCGCTGGCTTTTTTGGGAAAGAATTGGCAAGCTAATTTTTGGTTATTTTGGGCTAATTTTTGCCTCTGCTAATTTTCTCGCTCTCAAACGTATGCACAAAGAACTGTTCATCTATGGTTCTTGGTGGTTGGGAACGTTAATTTATTTTATAGTTGTCTCAACTGGCAACGTTCGCCACGATTATTATCAGGTTATGACTCTTCCGATTCTGGTTATCACTATGGGTCGGGGGGCGAGTTTATTAGCTGAATTTCTCAAGAAGAGATTTGGCCAAAAAATGTCCATTATTTGTATAACCATAATTGGAGGTCTGTCGTGGCTTCTTTCCTGGCAACAAATAAAAGGCTACTACAATATTAATCATTGGGAGTACTTCCACGCAGGAGCAAAGGCAGATCAATTACTCCCTGAAAAAGCAAAAGTTATCGCTCCAGCCATGGGTGATACCATGTTTCTATACCAAACAAATCGCACCGGTTGGCCGATTGGTTTTGAGATCGACGACAAAATTTCTAAGGGAGCAACTCATTATGTTAGCACTAGTTATGATGATGAAACCAATCTTTTAATAAAAAACTTCGCTACAATTCATCAAGATAAAGAAGTGGTCATCATAGACTTAACCCAAAGAACAACTTCTGCCTCTAGAAAGGAAGAATGAGAATATTAATGCTGACACCATACCTGCCTTACCCCCTTCTTTCTGGTGGTCAAATCAGAACATATAATCTACTAAAAAAACTTGCCAATAAGCATGAGATAACTTTGTTCGCCCTAATCAAAGATGAGCAGGAAAAGAAATATATTCCAGAGCTTGAGAAATACTGTAAAAAAGTTAGAGTTTTTAAGCGATCTCAACATCCGTTTACTATCAAAAATATTATTAAGACACTCTTTTCCAGCTACCCCTTTTTAGTTATCCGGAATCACGTACCAGAAACAATCAGGGCAATTAAAAAAGAATTAAGTCAACAGCATTATGATTTAATCCATGCTGAAACCTTTTACATGATGCCTCATTTGCCTCAAACCGAAGTTCCAATCATCCTTGTGGAACAAACCATCGAGTATTTAGGTTATGAGAGCTATGCCAAAAAAGCACCCAGTTACCTTAGACCACTACTAAATATTGATATAAATAAAATTAAGAGATGGGAACTATTTTATTGGCGTCTCTGCGACAAGTTAATTGTGATGAGCAATGACGACCGTCAATATATCGCTCATAGAATCGGCAACGAGAATAAAATTGAAGTGGTCGCCAATGGAGTAGACTCAGAATGGTTTGCAGAGAAAAAACGCCAGTTACCAATCACTCCCACAATTCTTTCGGTTGGTACCTTTAAGTGGTTGCCTAATGTAGAGGCAGTAGGTTTTTTAGTAGAAAAAATTTGGCCGTTAATCAAGCAAAAAATTCCCTCAGCAACTCTTAACATTGTCGGTAATGCCCCAACTCCCAAAGTCTTAAGTTATCAAGCTAACGACCCCAATATTAAAGTTGTGGGTCGAATCGCAGATATTCGCGATGCTTTTAAACAAAGTCACGTACTCATAGCACCAGTCTTTAGCGGAAAAGGAACCCGTTATAAAATTCTTGAGGCGATGGCTGCCGGCACTCCCATCGTAGCAACTAGCATTGCTGTGGAAGGACTTGGAGTAGAGCATGGTAAACACGTTTTAACCGATAATAGTGCCTCTGGCATGGCAACTTTAGTCGAACAAGTTATTGAAGATGAAAAACTCTGGCAAAAACTCTCGAACAATGGCCAAAAATTTGTTGCTTCAAATTTTGACTGGAAATTAATTTCACAAAAACTTGATCATATTTATCAACAAATCGGTAAACAAAAAATTATTAGCAAAAGATCATTCAAAAAAAGTTAAGATGCCACAAAAGAAATTTGATCTATCTTTGGTGATTGTCAATTACAACGCTCAGTATTGGCTGAAAAAACTGCTGGATTCTTTAAAAAAAAACTATCTCAAACAAACAAAAAAAAGTGTCCAAATAATCGTAGTTGACAATGCTAGCACCGATGAGTCAGTTAAACTGGTCAAGAAACATTTTCCTTGGGTTGAGTTAATTGTCCTAGAAAAAAACATTGGTTTCTCAGCGGGTAACAACGTCGCACTCAGATCACTAAATTGCCGCTTTGCCATGTTGATCAATAGTGACATTGAATTTTTACCCCAATCGAACTTGGATGATCTTTACCAATTCATGGAAAAAAATCCACAAGTTGGAATAGCAACTCCAAAGCTAACTTTAACGTCTGGAAAAATCGATCCTGCTTGTCATCGGGGAGAACCAACCCCTTGGGCGTCTCTCACTTATTTCTTGAAACTTGAAAAACTGTTTCCAAACAGCAAGAGATTTGCCCAATACCACCAGCTTTATAAAAACCTAAACACGATTCACGAGATCGATGCTTGTTCTGGGGCAGGTATGATGCTTCGTTGGTCAGCGGTAAAGAAAATTGGATTACTGGATGAGCGCTTCTTTATGTATGGTGAGGATCTCGATTGGTGCAAACGTTTCCGAGATTCTGGTTTTAAAATTATTTTTTATCCAAAAATTACTTTAATTCATCATAAGTACAAATCTGGGATAAAAAGCTCATCTGACAGGACATCGACAACTATCAAAATCCAGTTTTATAACGCCATGTTGAAATATTTCGACAAACATTACGCAGCAAGTTCACCGAGAATCTACCGTTGGATTTTGCGCTTGTTTCTCTTTGTAAAAAAAGGGGGATTATAAATGAAAATTGGCGTAGACTGTCGTCTTTCAGGTCTGCACAATGCCGGTATTGGTCGTTATATTAGCAATCTAGTAGTAAGATTGCCCCAAATTGATCAAAATGTCTTCTGGGTATTTTTTTTCCTTTCTACAGCTCAAGCAGAAGAAGTCTTAGGCAATTTGATCAAACATAAAAATATCAAGATCGTTCTCGCTCCAATTCGTCACTACTCTTTGAAAGAACAGTTCCTTTTCCCATTGATCGTTCTAAGAGAAAGACTTGATCTATTCTATGTTCCACATTTCAACATTCCTGTTTTTTATCCGGGAAAAATCGTTATTACCATTCACGACTTGTTGTGGCACCAGCAACGTGGTTCAGAAGTTACAACACTGAGTAACTGGGTATATTGGCTTAAATATTTCGGCTATTTGTTGACGGTAACCGTAGCGTCAATACGAGCCAAATTAATATTTGTTCCGAGTAATTTTGTTAAAGATGATCTTGGTTCATTTTACCCATGGACCAAACAAAAAACCGTCGTCACTTTTGAGGGAGTTGACCAACATTACTTGAACAAAAAAATACCGGTCTCTTCAAAAAAGAGAAAGAAGCGCTTGATCTACACTGGCTCTCTTTACCCTCATAAAAACCTACAATTAGTTCTTAAAAGTCTTTCCCAACTTCCTAGTTATCAACTCATAATTATCGGCTCGCGCAATATTTTTCAGGATAAAACTAAAGAACTAATTAAACAACTTGCTGTTGGAAAACAAGTCACTTTTGCCGGTTACCTAAGTGATCAACAATTGATAGAAGTCTATAACCAATCATTCGCCTTGGTCGTACCCTCATTGTCTGAAGGATTTGGACTACCTGGTGTTGAGGCGATGGCTGTAGGATTGCCAGTTTTAGCATCAGACATTCCAGTTTTTAGGGAAATTTATCAACAAGGTGTAATTTATTTTGATCCTAGTTCAGTGCAATCATTCGTCGCTGCCGTTAAAAAACTAGAAAAGACTAATCTCCAGGTACTAACAAAAACAGCTAAAGAAATCAGTCAACAATACAGCTGGAACAAAACGGCCAATATTATACTAAGCCTATCGTGCAGACTCTTTAATAAATAAATGGGCCAAATGATAAAAATAGCAATTGTTTATGATCGTATCAACACCAAGTACGGTGGAGCTGAAAAAGTTTTGATGGCTCTGCATCAAGCTTTTGTTGATGCAACTTTTTTTACATCAGTCTATGACCCTCAGGTTGCCATTTGGGCAAAACACTTGGAGATCAAGACAACCTTTTTGCAAAACATTCCCTGGGCAAAAAATCATCACCGTCATTTTGCACCCTTGATGCCTTTAGCTTTTGAGAGCTTAAATTTGGAAGGATACGACGTAGTAATTTCCGTAACAAGCGCCGAAGCCATTGGTGTTATAACCTCTCCAAAACAACTCCATCTTTGTTATTTATTAAGTCCACCAAGGTATTTATTTAGCCACCAAGATTATTACTTACAAAACGAGCCAGGGCTAAGCCACAGCCTTACAAAATATCCGGCAAAGCAGCTACTTGCTTATCTCAAATCCTGGTACCAAGTAGCAGCCGCACGTCCAGACTATATTATTCCAATCAGTCATTTTGTTGCAACTAGATGCCAAGAGTTTTTCAACAGAACAACTTTGCCAGTTATCTATCCGCCTGTCGAGTTACCAGGTTCATCTATTGTTGAACAAAGCAGGTCACAACCATTTGACCAACCTTACTTTTTATGTGTTTCTCGTTTGCTTCATTATAAAAGATTAGACTTAGCAATCACTGCAGCTAACGAACTTAAAAAACACCTCATAATTATTGGACAGGGTCCATATCAGAAGAAATTAAAACAAATTGCTAGCAGTTCAAAAAATCAGTACGTTCATTTCCTCAATCATATTGATCAGAATGAAGTCTCTAATTATTACCAACATTGTCAGGCCTTAATAATGCCTGGAGAGGAAGATTTTGGCATCACTGGTTTAGAAGCAAATGCGCATGGCAAACCGGCCATTATTTTCCAGAAAAGCGGTATTGCCGAAATTCTAGGCAATCACGTCCATGCCATTCACCTGACCTCACAAACAGTTGAGCAAGTAAAGAAGGCAATGCAGGACGTTGAAACCAGTACTTTTGAAGCAAAACTCCTTCAACAAAACTCATCAAACTATGATACAAATATTTTCGTCAATAAATTTAGAAATATTGTTCGCGATCTTTGGGAAAAACATAGTGGACATCTAGACTAATGACCCTAATAAGTCTTTTTTTAGCAAGTCCAATCAAGGAAAGTTATGCTAAACAACGATCACGCTTATGCCGTTATCTTGGCCGGTGGAGGTGGCACCAGATTATGGCCAAAATCTAGGACAAAAACCCCCAAACAGTTCCTGAAACTCACTGGTCAAAAAACCATGATGCAGTTGGCAGCAGAAAGAATTGCAAAACTAGTCAACTGGCACAAGATCATCGTTGTCACAAACAAACTCTACGAGAAAGAGGTGAGATTACAACTGCCACAAGTTCCCAAGGACAACATCATCTGCGAGCCACAAAAGCGTGATACTGCTCTTGCCATGTTGGTCGGTGCGCTTTTTGCCAAAAGCAAGGACCCCCAGGCTGTCGTCATTAACTCGGCTTCAGATCACGTGCTGATTGATGAGCAAGAATTTGCCCGAGTTATGAAGGCCGCAGTGACCACTGCCGCCACCGAACCTTACCTCGTCTCGGTAGGAATCACTCCTACTTTTCCCACAAGCGCCTTTGGCTACATTAAAATCGGAGAAGACCTGAAACGAGTTGATCGAGGTTTGTCGCTTTTCAAAGTAAAGAGTTTTACTGAAAAACCCAACATTGCTACTGCCCAGGCATTTATCTCAACAGGTAAGTATTTTTGGAATGCCAACATGTACGTCTGGTCCGCTGAAGAACTCAAAAAAGCCTTTGCTAAACATATGCCAGCTATGCACAAATTAACTGAACAATTAGATACTTTGTCAGCCAGTAAGTTCCATCATGCGCTGCCACAAATCTACGCCAAAGCAGAAAGTATTTCGATCGACTACGCTATTAGTGAAAAGGTTGATAATCTAACTCTTATTCCTGGTGATTTTGGCTGGAACGATGTAGGTGATTGGAAGGTTGTATATGACTTAAGCAAAAAAGACCTGGCTGGTAACGTTGTCATGGGCGACCATCTTCATGCTCATGTTCTAACAATCGGTTCCCATAACAATCTGATTCACAGCAACGGTAGGCTTGTTTCTTTGATAGGAGTCAGTGATATGATTATTGTCGACACAGACGAAATCGTTATGATAGCTCCAAAATCCCGCAGCCAAGATGTTAAAAAACTGGTTGAGCGATTAAAAGAAGAAGGAAAAGAAGAATACTTATAACACCTAAGGTGGCTTCGGATTCCAAGTCATAGCCATTTTACAATCATTAAACATGCACTACCAACAACAAAAACGAATTATCGATATTTGTTTAGCTCTTATCTTGTTCATTCTTTTTCTACCTGTCTGGGTAATCGTTCCCTTGCTTATCATCATCGACTCAGGATTTCCTGTTTTCTTCCGTCACAAGCGAGTTGGCAAAGATGGTAAAGAGTTTTTCCTCTATAAATTCCGCTCGATGGTTAAAAATGCTGACGACATCTTATACAAACACAACAACGAATTACTGGAAAAATTTAAAAATGGTGATTGGAAAGTAGAGGCCAAAGACGATCCGAGGATCACAAAACTTGGAGCTGTCTTGCGTGCTTTAACAATTGATGAATTTCCTCAACTTTATAACGTCTTAAAAGGCGACATGAGTATGATTGGCCCCAGGGCATACATACAAAGAGAACTTGATGAGCAGACAGTTAAATATCCAGATACAAAAAAATATGTTAAAGATATTCTCTCAGTTAAACCTGGTATCACCGGCGTTTGGCAGACCAGTGGTCGTAATGAGATTCCTTTCAGTAAACGAGCCCAGATGGATGCCGAATACGCGAGAAACCAGTCTTTGTTGAGAGACATATTAATTATTCTTAAAACACCCAAGGCAATGATCTCTAAGTGGTAATGACAATTGTAAAGCTGCCTGATGTTGGTTGTTGTAGTTGATAACACCTACCCTTGCTTTTCATCTCACGATATGTAAACATGAGCTAAGACTTGGTTCAAAAACTGTCACGAGGTAAAAAATGAGTAGTCCAGATTCAGAACAAAAAATTAGTGACCACACACTCTTTGTTGTCTTAAAGAATCAAGGTAACAATCAGAAAGTTGGAGGCGGTTCAAATA
Source organism: Patescibacteria group bacterium (assembly GCA_049322575.1). GTDB lineage: Bacteria > Patescibacteriota > Microgenomatia > UBA1400 > PJMF01 > JBMORQ01. The sequence continues at coordinate 10,305 of JBMORQ010000039.1, read as the reverse complement.
CTGAGAACGGAGTTGGCTCAGCAACCAGGGCTGTTCAAGAGTCTTCAGCAAACCAACTCCAACAAAGTTGGGAAACAGTCAGGGCTTTCGAATATGCTTTTTATCTGAAAGTGCTGGAGTGGTCTCAGTCTTGCCCTGATTATGTGCCGGTTTTGCCCAGTTTGTTGCAAAGTTTTAAATCACATATTGAAGCAAGTTTAACAATCCAGGGTGTAAATCTAGCTGATGGTTCAGCAAATAAACAACCAATGTCGGAAAAAATTGTTGAATCATGGAAACTTGGCTTTCAAGGACTATTGGAGCAATATAAGGCTAGTTTTGATGTGATTGCTCTGATTGTTTCGGCCGGAGGGAACACAGCTGGTGAGGTTGGGGCAAAACAGCTGGTTGCAGAGTTTTTGAAAAAAACAGCTAAGGAAGGAGTTAAAGATGCAATGAACAGGGATAACGCTGGTGCAGCGTCAAATGAAAGCGGCAACTCTGCTCAAGGCAATGGTGAGGTTAATCGAATAGCCCTTACGGAGCAAATAAAAAAAGAAGCAACCCCCAACAAACTCGGTGAGTTGGCAGGCGTATTATCTGGAGAAGATGAAAACCAAGCTGCTTCTGGCTTGATGGCGATGTTGCCAACTGCTCTGGACATAATTGGTCAATCAGCCAAAGATGCTGCTGGCTCCGATGGAGCAGGCTCAAACGCAGCTAGACTAAATCAAGCTGCTGAAGCATGTGTTCAAATTGCTGGAGTCATGAAGCAATTACTGGAAAACCAAGCAATACGAGAATTCATTACTGAGCAGATTACGACATCTGGGTTTTTGGCAGAGGGCAAAAAGAAAATTGATACACTAACTGACATAAAAATTAATTAGCAAAAAACAAATAAAACTGAAAGGAATACAATGAGCGAACAGACACCAGTTACACTAGAAACAGTTGTTGAAGAGGTAGTTTACGAATTAATACGAGAAAAAGATCTTGCTGGAAAAGTTGTTCAAGTATTGGCCAACACATTAAGAAATGATCAGGACACAAAAATAATTTTAGAGAGTTTGCGGAGACAGGAAGGAAAAACCAATATTAAGGCGTTGTTTCGATATTTTGTCGACGTAGCTCTTAAGGTATATGGAGCTGCTGATTTCGTTAAAATACAAGCGATTGCTGGTCATATTACTGAAGATCAGAAAAATGCAAGGTTAGGTTTTGATCAACTTTTAACAGGAGTGTTAAATAGAGATACAGAAAATGTAGGTACAAACAATGTGGCTGAAGAATACGCGGTTCATATTTCTCCTTCAGCCCAAGCGATAAACGTGGAACAACTAGCTCAATCAGGTGCTCCGATTGAACAGGGGACTGACTTATCCGCTTTGATGGCAGCATCTAATCCAGAGACAAAACGTACAGAAAACTTGTATACAGCGCCTGTCTTAACATCAGATGGTGTTCTTCACGGTGTACCAACCACTAGTCCTCATTTCCAAATGGATTTACAAAATTGCAAGGCAGCAATTGAGTCTGGAGCGGGTGATATTAATGCACTACTTCGTGTCTCTCACGAATTGACTAGGAAAATGACCTTACTGGTGTTGCAAGAGATTGCGAATGCTGCACGTAGAGGAGAAAGAATTCCAGGAAACTATGAAGCAGGAAAAATTAAGATTGATCAAAAATGATAAATAGTATTAAGCCGATAATGAATTTTGCCAGAGAATGATATGAGCGACGAGGTATTTCAAATGCAAACAAGAATTGCAGAACAAGGTGGTATTGAATTACATAAGCAACTCGAGTTATCACAGATTGTGGATATACGCAGCATGTCTTTCCAGGAAATTAGAAATTTATCGGATTTTTGTAAATTAAAATTTGACCAAGAAACAAACCTCGACAGTTTAGTGAGAGCTTTGGAAAAAGTATTATTAGATAGCTTGCAGTGTCGCGTAAAAAGCGGGAACAAAGACGCTGTTAGTTTCGTAATAAAACCAGGGGGGAAATCTTTTTTTGATTTTATCGCTTATACTCAGAGTACTATTGAGACTTCCAAGATTCAAGATTTCTTGACTAAGGCTCAAGAGTATGGATATGAAGGAACTACTGAAGAAAAAAAGCTCAAGGATAAAGTCATTGCAAATTATATTATTTTGAAAAAAGATGATCAGTTTTGTCGCCTGATTATTCCTGCCAACGGCGCATATATTAGAACAGAAGCAGGAGAGCTTACTTACGATGAGAGTGGTTGGGGCGTTTACAAAGCATGTTCTGATACTTTTGGTTTTCCAATACCAGAAAATATTGCTGGTTCTGTATGGCAACAAGTAACGGAAAGCGATCAAAGAGCTGTTGCTGATGGGTTTGTCGAAAGCGGACAAATCGACAGATTGGAAGAGTTACTAAATTATGAAACACGAAAAAGTTGTGATCTAATTAGAACTTTTCCAGCTGAAGAACAGATGAGATTATTGGATTTGATGCAGGTCTCAGCAAAAAACCTAATAGGCGTGTGCGTAAGACGGATTGATGGTTTTTCGAATTCACAAACAAATTTTGAGGAAAAGAAAGCTTTCATTACAGAATTGATCACAAAAGCAGTTGATTTATTTGCTGATATTGCTGATAAATTGATTGTTTCTAGAGCCACAGTTGATGATAATCTTGGTAAGTACACCTGGGGACAGCTAAAAGCGTTTGCAGGAGAAGGTGCAAGTAATCTGTATGCAGCAATCATTAACCCTGATCTTGGTGAAGAATATGGGGGAACAGTTTTTTTCCATTTTGACCCCAAACTTTCAGCCAGGTTAGAACATTATCCAAAGGATGTTGATAGTCCTGATACATATCAAGGAATTAGACCAACCCAAGACAAAATGTTTATTGACGATGCAAAGTTTTTTTGGTGTTTGAAAACCGCTGGAGGAAGTCAAAGCCATATGGAATCACGAACACCTAACTCAGAGGGTGGATTTTATCCCGACACCTTTACATTAACTCCAGATGACTTGATGGAAATTGCCATTACAAAACCAGAGCAAGAAACACAAATTCGTGAATACCTACCATATGTAAAGATAGCTCAAGCAAAGATAAGCTAGGTCATTGATTTGAAGGCATGAGTTTGACGACGACCCAGCCATTAAAAAGAAACTAAGATTTCGGATTTCAAAGTAGAATTAAGCCAACACTAGTCAGCAGCTTTTCTTTTTTGCTATACTACTTGCTATGTTAGACAAAGCCACAGCCCAAAATGATCAACTTCCAGAGGTCGATAAGATCTTCAACCCGAGTGAAACCGTGATAAACGCAGCAAAGAAGGAGAGTGCTGAAGTACATAAGTCAACAACCGAACAAGTTCACTCTGAAACTCAAGAATCATCAAAGAAAACCAACATCTTCACAGATCCTGCCACGCAGCAAAAATCAAAAAAAATTTCATTAAAGGGATGGCATAAGATCTTGCTAATAGTTCTGGCAATTTTGATTGTTATCGCTTCATTCCTGGGTGTTTTAGCTTTCTACACCTATCAGGTTGCCATGGAAATACAGTTTAAGTCTCAAGAAGCAAAAACCCTTGGCTCACAAGCCTATCAGATGTTTAAATCACAAAACCTACCTGAAACAGAGGTCCAACTCAAAGCGACCCAAGATAAACTTCAAGAAATCAAGCAAAGCTACCAAAAACTTGCTTTCTACGACAAGGTACCTGTGGCAAATCTCTATTACCGCGATGGTCAACATGGCCTAAATGCGGCCGAGCACGGTCTCAACGCAGGAATTAAAGCCGTTTCCACCCTAACCCCGTACGCAGACGTACTAGGTTTCCAAGGCGAAGGATCATTCACCGGAGGTACGGCCGAGGATCGCATCAAAATATTGCTGACAACCCTCGACAAAGTAATGCCAGAATTTGACTCTATCACCGGCGAATTAGAAGCTGCCCAAAAAGAAATTCATGCAATAGATCCAAATCGTTATCCAGAAAAAATCAAAGACCAACCAATCCGTCAATATTTGGTCATGGCCAAAGACACTGCTAACCAAGCGGTCACAGCGCTGGTTGATTTTAGGCCGGTTTTAGAACAGTTACCAGATATTGCTGGAGGAAAGGGTGAACGACGCAAATACCTCATCCTCTTCCAAAATGACAACGAATTACGCCCTACAGGTGGTTTTTTAACCGCGTATGCCGTAATTTATGTGGAAAATGGTAAGGTCTCCCCAGAGAAATCTGACGATATTTATGAGCTAGATAAAAAGTTTAATAAAAAAATTGCCATCCCTGAGAAGCTTGGTAAATATCTGACAACCGAGAAGTACTGGAACTTACGCGACATGAACACCTCTCCTGACTTCAAACTCTCCATGGATCAGTTTTTTGAAAACTATAAGACAGTCAAAGGTGAACCAGACAACATTGATGGTATTATCGCTGTTGACACTCATGTTTTAACCAAGCTGCTTGAGATCCTTGGACCAGTTGAGGTACCAGGATATGGCACTTTTTCCGCTGAAATAGATAAGCGTTGCGATTGTCCTCAGGTGGTGTATGCTCTTTCAGAGATCATCACCAAACCAACTCCTTACATTCGTGAAGACAGAAAAGGTATTCTTGGTCCAATGATGCAAGGAATTTTACAAAAGACATACACAGCTAACAAAACCCAGTGGCCAAGTCTATTCCAAGCTGGTTGGGAGGCTCTGGAAGCGAAACACGTTCAAATGTACTTCTTGAGCGAGAAGTTCCAGACAGCTGCCGAGACAATTAACGCCGCGGGTAGGGTTAGACCTCAGGAAAATAGCGACTTTTTGGCCATCGTTAACGCCAACCTTGGTGGCGCCAAGTCTAATCTTTTCGTTACATATGATGTTAAGCAAACTGTCTCGGCACCAGAAAGCGGCTTTATTGAGAAAACAGTTGAGATTACCTACAAAAATAGCCGACAAGCCGATAACTGCAACCTTGAGGCAGGCAAACTGTGTCTTAACTCGACACTCAACGATTGGACAAGACTCTACTTGCCAAAAGGTAGCGAATTAATTGAGGCCCAAGGTTTTAAGAACCAAGCCACTACTTATGAAGAAAATGGTTTCACCGTGGTTGATGGCTTCTTCAACCTGGAGCCTATGGGAGTAGCCAAGCTTAAGTTGACCTATAAGGTGCCCTATACCGATACCAAAGAATATCGTCTTTACATCTGGAAGCAAGGTGGAATTGATCCGATCAAGTCAGTGATTGATGTCAACGGTGGCCAGGAAGAAATCACTTATGATAAAGACACACTTTATCAGGTGACTTTCTAGCACTTTCTAGCAGCTTACTAGCAACTTAGAGTAGCTTACCTGATAAGCCTGAATTAACCTGCCCAAGAAGTCCAATACCTAGATGAAAATCAAGTCATACTCAACCGAAGCTATTGTCATCAAAAGAAGCAACCTGGGAGAAGCGGATCGAGTCGTTACTTTACTAACTGCTGACCAGGGTAAAGTCGTCTGCATCGCCAAGGGAGTTCGCAACATAAAATCATCACAACGAGCCATTTTAGAGCCAGGTAATGTGATTACCGCTTTCCTCTCCATTACAAAATCACTACCAATTTTGGCTCAATCGAGACCGATAGAAAATAATTCCCAAGCCCGCAGTTCTCTGTCTAAAATTAGACAGCTTTCTCAAGTATTGGAAATCTTTGACCAACTGTTTATGGAGGGTGATGAAGATCTGGTTTCATACAATCAAGCAAAAAAAATCATCCAAACAATCCAAACAAAAGAAAAATCAGCCAGTCAGGTACGACATCAACTAAGAACATTGCTCATGAACATGGGATTCGATGATCCCAACCAATCAAATCATGCCTCAATCTTGGATTTTGTCTCGGAAATTGCCGAGCGTAAGATGAAAAGTTTTGAATATTTGCGAGTAAACTGAGCCTCGTGTTATACTAACTAAGTTGTTGTGTTTCCCTTGGCAAGAAACTTTGGACAAATCATCCAAAACAACAACCAATCAAGTTGAGCGAACTATCGCTAATTAGGGTGGAACCGCCCGGCAGGGTCCCTAGCATTACTTAATGCTGAGGGATTTTTTTGTAGCCTTTGGCAAATAATTCTGAAAAAGAAAAGGAAAGATGCCAGAAACATTCAACAAGCCCAGTCTCGATACTATCGTTGCGCTCGCCAAGCGTCGCGGCTTTGTTTTTCCTACCTCCCAAATTTATGGCGGCGTGGCAAATTCTTATGATTATGGTCCAATGGGAGCAGAGCTTTTACGTAATATTCGCAACCTCTGGTGGAAACGCTTTATCAATCAAAGACATGATATGGTAGGTTTGGACTCACAGATTATTTTACATCCCCAAACTTGGGTTGCCTCGGGCCACGTGGGTGGTTTTAATGACCCACTGGTCGAGGATACCGTCACAAATAAACGCTATCGTGCTGATCATCTGATCGAAGCTTGGATTGAGCAGCAACAGGTTAAGGGTGTGAAAGATTTTGAAACATTTGTTGTTGAAGATTTATCAATTGAGGGCATGGCTGATTTTATTAAAACCCACCGAGTAACCAGTCCTGAGGGAAATCCTGTTTCTGAGCCAAGGGCTTTTAACTTACTTTTCGAGACAGCTATCGGCGCAGTCTCTGGAGAAAAATCCAAAGTCTACCTCCGTGGTGAAACCGCCCAAGGTATCTTTTCCAATTTCAAACAGATTCTTGATAGTACCAGAGTTCAATTGCCATTTGGTGTGGGACAGATTGGAAAAAGCTTTCGTAACGAGGTGACCACCGGGCAGTTTGTCTTTCGCACTCTAGAATTTGAACAAGCTGAGATCGAGTATTTCTTTGACCCCAATCAGACTGATTGGGTAAAACTCTTTGAAGACTGGAAAACAGCCATGTGGTCGTTTATTAGTGAGGATCTTGGCATTCGTGCTGAAAACCTGCGTTGGCGTCGACATTCTGATAGCGAGAGAAGTTTTTATAGCAAGGATACCTACGACCTTGACTACAACTATCCTTTTGGTTGGAAAGAACTTTGGGGAATTGCTTATCGTACTGATTATGACCTTAAGCAACACATCCAACACTCGGGTGAAATGCTTGATTACACCGATCCTCAAACCGGCGAAAAAATCATACCTCACGTTATCGAACCAGCAGTGGGTGTAAATCGCATCTTTCTCATGACCCTCTGTGATGCTTTCTGGCAAGATGAAGCCAACAACCGTTTGGTTTTGCGCCTCTCTCCAAAACTATCGCCTTATAAAGCGGCAGTTTTTCCGCTGGTCAAAAACAAGCCAGAATTAGTCAACAAAGCTCAGGAAATTCTTAACTCGCTTAGCAAAAAAATGTCGGTTGCCTGGGATGTGCGAGGCAATATTGGCAAGCGTTACTTATCTCAAGACGAGATTGGAACACCGGCCTGTATTACGGTTGATTACCAAACCTTGGAAGATGGTACTGTTACTTTACGCAACCGCGACACAACCCAACAAATTCGCCTCAAGGTTGAAGAGCTTGAGTCATATCTAGAAAATATGTTAGGCTAAATGGGTGTTTTTTGGCACAAACATTTTGAATCGAAAAAACTTGTAACAAAGGCAAAATTATGAAAAAAAACTTAATCATCGGTGTTGTAGCATTAGTTGTTTTATTGGGTATTGGCGGCACAGTGGTGGCATTGAGGTCGAAAAAAACGGGAAATGCTAATACTGAACCAACCCCAGTGCAAAAAAAGAAAATTGTGGAGCCCACCAATGTGATCGAGGTGGGTGACCGACCTTACTTGCGCATTTATCCCGCTGCTGATGGTCGCAATGTTGAAATTGAGGTAGTTTCTTTGAAAAAGAATGCAACCACTGTTGAGTACGAACTTGAATACCAAGCCGGTTCTTTGTTGCAAGGTGCGTTTGGTCAGATTGAGCTGGGTAGTTTGCCAGCCAAAAAAACCATCTTACTTGGCAGCTGTTCGGCTGGTGGTGCTTGCACCTACCATGAAGATGTTCGAGGTGGCTCACTCGTGACCCGTTATGACGGTGGTGACGAGCGCTACGCCCTTAAATCTGATTGGAAATACATCGATAACAGAGCTAAGGAAACCGAGTTCAGCTCGAAGGACGCCAAATTCCAAATCAGCTCTAAAGAGATGGCCAAGACAAGATACTTGATTATCTTCAACAACTCTGGATACCCAGAGGGCCTAAAAGGCACACCAGTTTCTGATGTTTATACTCTGGAAACATCCACCGCCTTGACCGGCAAAGCCAACTTAACCATGCGAGCCAATGAAGAAGGCAGTCTCTCAATCATGGGCTACGACGGCAAGGACTGGAAAAAGTTTGAGGGCAAAGTCGAGGGCAAAATGGTGACTGCCGAGGTCGATTTGATGGAGAGTTACGTGGTGGTTAAATGATTTGATGAAAAATAGTTAAGATCGGTTGGATTGGGTCTTGATGATAAATCAAAAAACAGAGCACATAAAAATTAAATTAATTCCCAAATGGGCAACTATTGCTGTCGTCATCACTATTGGTATCGGTGTAATGATTTTTGCAATTACTATTAAAAACAGTGTCTTGAAACAAAATTCTGAGCCAAGTAGTGTTAAACAAAATGCCGATGATAAATTGCTACTGTCCAACACATCTGAATCGTTAAATTTAAACTATGACTACAATGACGTAGAAAAAGCTTGGTCAGATTTTTCTCAGATAACATTTAGAATTGTCAAAGAAGGTCAAAATTATTTTCTGATAACTTACAATGGTAAAAAGGTCCCAGAAGTTCCTGGAAGATTTTTATCTAAAAATGGTAAGTATTATCTTAGATTTGAAAGTCTTGATGCTGAAGAGAATTCTACCCAAAGATGGAATGATGATCTTGAGTTACCCTCGTTGATTTTTAGTATTGAAAACTTGGATGAAAAAAATGAATGGCTTGTAAAGCCATCTTTTGTAGATCAAGATGAGGTTGGAGAATATGGCAAAATTGTTTCTGTCTCTCCCGATGAAAAGTTTCTGCTAATTGAAGATACGGATGACGCTCTGGATGGAGTTTATGTATCTATCCGTTGTGAAAAGTCACTTTTCTGCAATTTACCTTTAGATTCCTATCAAGTTGACCCAGATACGACAACCTATACCTGGACTGATGACACCTTGACCATCAGCAAAGCAGTTGGATTTAGCGAGTTGGAGAACTTCAATGCAACTGCTCTGAGTAACGGCAACAAAATGATCCAACTTGAAGATATTTTAGAACTAAGCCATCTTGTTGAAATAAAACTTGATTCGATAATCATGGAGTAATCAGATATAAATCGCAGTTTGATTTCCTGCAAAATACTCATTGCTGTTATTTTTTCAGTGTTGAAAAGAACCTCCAACAAATGAACATTTATTGCTATGGTACAATTACACACTTAAAAACTACCAACTAAAACATATATGCCAAACCCCAACGAAACAGCAAGAAAACCGATTGATAGAAAACAATTTTTACAACTGGCCACACTTGTATTTTTAGCCGCTGCAACTGAGGGCTGTAAAAAAGCCACACCTATTGAATGCAATCTGCCATCAAACCAGCTTTTTGACAAAATATACAGACCAAACGATATAAAGCCTGTTTCTAACCTTCCCTCATGGAGACAACAAGATCTTTCGACAGGTCAAACAAGAATTAACAACATAGTAGCTTTGTTGAGAAGTAGCAGATCTCCAATTCTAATTGATTTAGCCTCATATATAGAAGAAAACCCTCCTGCCATGATGTTTGTTGATGGCTGGGCGGATGGCCAACCAATGTACACTGATTTATCTGATCCAAATAATCCCACAATTGTTATTGGATCTAATGAACTGGCCTACGGTGATAATATTGCAACCGCCATCATATTTGCACACGAATACACACATTTAATTGGAAAGAATACTGATCAAAGTACACAATTTAAAGCTCTGTGCGAGGAACAACGAGCTTATGCAATTGATGCGCTCTTAACTGCACACTTTCCCAATTATCCGTCAAGAATGCTAAGATCTTTATCTATAAATCTCGAACAACTGGGCTGGCAGTGGGAATCAAAAGAGTGGCAGGATTACATTCTGTCACTTTTTAAGCAATAGCGAACTCTATCTCCACTTCCTGAGCTCGCTCTTTTCAGTTAGATGAAGAGCTATGAAAAACCTAGCTTAAGTAACCAAAACAGTTGCTGAAACGGCGATTTAGAGCGACTGCCAGATAGCCCATAACTTTCTCAAATCGGCAGGTGTAGCCACTTTTTGAAACGTCAAATACCAACTTAAGAATTGGAAT
>JBMORQ010000038.1:0-3405 GCA_049322575.1 Patescibacteria group bacterium | reverse complement strand
CTCCAACTGCAGCTGGAAAAAGTTCAGGATGTTTGAGAAGATATGTAAAGTTCATGGGCAGTTCCTTTACTAGAGAGATTGGTACTGCCCATCATTTTATCAAACGTTATTTCGCTACAAGTCTATTGATAGAGGATAGCTGGAAATGCGGCCATTAAAGATTTGATTGTTAACAAAATAAATTAAACCAATAATTTGAATTACCAACCCAATACTTTCATTCTTGCTTCCAGATAACAGGGGACTCTTGTTATCAGGCAGATCTTTTGTGAAAAGCTTAACCAACTTTTTTGGTTGCGTCACCAACAAAAAACCAGCAATACCTTGAGTCAGAATACTTACTATCATGCTTTGGAACACAAATGGATAACTCATTGAACTTCCAGAAAACATATCTAACAAACCGGAGGTTTGTGTCTGTTGTGGTATCAAAGCACCAACAAACACCGCAAAAAATATCGCCTGAAAACATTGCCAGAGAAAATAGACTCCCAAAAGTCGAAGAAAAATGCTTAGAAGATCACGATAAGTCATAAATAAATTTTATCATATTAGGTAAATGGGAATTTGAATTCAATAAAGAAAGGAGCGAGAAACGGGACTCGAACCCGCGACCTTCTCCTTGGCAAGGAGACGCTCTAGCCAACTGAGCTATTCTCGCATTTCATGGCCGTTCAAAGCATGAACAGACCAAAGTTTTAAAGTTCAGCGCAATTATAACAAATAAAACCGCACTTTTGGTATAAACCTCAAGTGCCAAGCTGAAGAGTCGAACTTCAATGTCATGTTTTTCAGACATGCGCCGTGACCACCTTGGCTAGCTTGGCATTTTAATGTTCCGGCCCTTTGACAAATTCATCGCCCGATTTCCTAACCATATCAAAGGGTGCAGCAGATTATAAACTGCTTGATTCCTGTGGGCAATACAGGGCTCGAACCTGTGACCTCTTCGATGTAAACGAAGCGCTCTAACCAACTGAGCTAATTGCCCGCTACACGGAAGCACGTGCCCAGGAGAGGACTTGAACCTCCACGGATAAATCCACAGCCTCCTCAAGACTGCGCGTCTACCATTCCGCCACCTGGGCATATTACCCTATGTTAAACAGCAAACCATAAGATTCTAAACCAGATCAAGCGAAAAGACAAAACTAGTTGCCGATTTCGCATCCATCAAAACATTGGTGCCGAAGAGAGGACTTGAACCTCCACGGATAAATCCACACGCTCCTGAAACGTGCGCGTCTACCATTCCGCCACTTCGGCATCTGGCGAGAAACCCCTGGTAACAGCCATATCGCCAAGACTCGTCAAACAAACCATGACAAGCAAATATTGTATCACTCGGTTTCTATCTGGTCAGCACCGCTTTGAGGCGGTGAAAGTCGGAAAATTTCTTGTAGAAAGCATTGATGATTATTTGAGCTGAATCATCAATACTAAAGTAGGCTGTGTTGATTGTTAAATCATAAGCCATGTTATTGCGCACATTTCTCTTGAAGTACTGATTAACGAAATCGGCTCGCTCTTTCTCAACTTTGGCAATGACTTGCTTGGCCTTTTTCATATCAAATCCTTCATAGTCCATGGCGCGACGCAGACGCTCATTGTATGAAGCTGTAACATTGACGTGCAAACCTTTGGCAAAAGGACAAATAAAATTGGCAGCGCGGCCCAAAATCACCACATGGCCTTGGTGGGCATAGGCCAAAATAACTTTAATTAACTCAGAAATATAGACGTTCTCATCCACGTATTCTTTGTTGAGGATCGAATGAATGATGTCTTCGATAGCGTTGCGACTTTTCTCATCAACGTGTCGAATAATATTTTTGCGCTGTTTGGTGGAGCTGGCAATTTGGTCAACAATCTGTTCATCGACATAGAGAAAACCCAATTTCTCGGCTACTTTTTTGGCAATCGGCTTACCACCGCTTCCCGGGTCTCGGGCAACAGTGATGAATGGCCGAGGAAAACCATAAGAGCTCTGGCGCAACGATCCACTCATATCCCTTAGCCTCAGGGTTGTCATGAGCTTGTTGATGAAAGGGTAATAATCTGGTTGGTTGTCTTGTCCCATAGTGCAATTATATGACACTTTTGGTTTTTGTTATTGAGTAATGGATATGCTACTAGCAATACCAACTCAGTTCTCTGCAATGAAAAAGTTGATGATCGCTGCTTGATTATACATATCAAATATGTATAATTAGCCTATACTACTATATAGGTCTATTTGGACGAGTCTTATGCAACAAATAACCAACATCGCTACCAAAGTTGAACAAGCCAAAAAATTCATTGCCGAGGCAATAGAGAAACATGGAGATAAAATCGCCGTTTCGTGCAGTTTCGGAAAAGATAGCATTGTGTTGTTACATCTTGCTCGTCAAGTCAAACCAGACATTGCTGTTTTTTCTGTCTTAACTAGATTCAAACCCAAGGAAACATTTGAATATAAAGACCAGATTCAAAAGCTTTGGAATCTCAATCTCACTGTTTACCAATCAGACGCAGAAATTGAACCCAACTTGCACATAACCAATCCCGACCTCTGTTGCAAGATGCTAAAAGTTGAGCCAACTAAGCAAGCTCTCAAAAACTACGATGCCTGGTTTGCTGGTCTCCGTCGCACCGAGGGTCGCACCCGCACCGATTACGAAGAAACTCAGCACAATGGAAGCTTGATCAAATACAACCCAATTATTGATTGGACAGAGCTTGATATCTGGAAATATATCGCCATTAACCAAATTCCCACCCACCCTTGGTACAAACTCGGTTACCGCAGCCTTGGTTGCGCTTGTTGTACAAAATTAGTCGACGATTCCGAAACCGAGCGGGCGGGCCGTTGGATCGGCACCAGCAAATGCGGTGGCGAGTGCGGTATTCATACTCAGATTTTGAAGTAATTCAGTTGAGAAGATGGCTGGGAATAATTATTCCAACAATCCTAAAGTTGAGGATCTTGGAGTAGCTAGTCGGCGTCAACTAAAAAATTTTCCAATGGTGATGCTCACGATTTGTGAAGATAGAGATGATAGAGAAGAGACCGTTTCAGATTTGTGAGTCGGGAGGGACTCGAACCCTCGACATTCTGCTTAAGAGGCAGACGCTCTAACCAACTGAGCTACCGACCCATGTTTGTATTTCTGCGCCTGTGGTGACTGCTGCGAAAAAGCAACAGCTAATCAAATCCGCGCATCTTTACGATTCTTTTCAAAGAACGAGGAATTATATCAAGTTTTTGCTGTTTGAGCCACTTGAGTCAATTCCGCTCAGGGCATCTGCGTTCTAACTTCTCATCTTGACATAAAAAAAGAGAATCTTGTTTAATATTAGGTTGATACACCAAACGAACAAGACTCTCTTTGTATGAAAAAGTATACTTCAAATTTAGTTAAA
>JBMORQ010000037.1:0-29995 GCA_049322575.1 Patescibacteria group bacterium | reverse complement strand
TTTGGACAACCTATATTGTATGGTCTAGAGACTAGATTTTGTTCATTCTGAGGAAAATATCATAAAAAAGGATTGATACAAGCAAGAGAAATACCAATTTTAGCAACCCATTTGTTTTACATTAGCCCCAATTTTTCATCAGTAAAATTCAACCAGCCTTCGCAAGAGGGCTGGTTTTTTTATCATTAAGGTCTAAAGGGCAAAATTGTGTTTACAACTTGCGCAACTTAGCAATAAAAAATCCCTCCAAAACATCTGAAGGTAAAATCCTACGGGTTTTTCCCACTTCTGAGGAGTATTGCTTGTTCTGCCATTCCATAATTGGAGAACTAAAAACATCCTGGAACTGCTCAATCTCAACTACTTCAACTCGATTTTTCTCTCTCCTAACCAACCAATCAATCACGCCCTCATTCTCCTCAGGGCTCAAGGTACAAGTTGAGTAGACCAGCTCGCCCCCGCTACGTAGGCAACTGAGGGCAGTGCGCAAAAGCAAACGCTGCCGATCCACCAATCTCTTAACTTTAAAAACCGACCAGTCAGCAATTGTTTTTGGCTTGAGCATATTGAAACGTCCCTCCATCGAGCAAGGAACATCAACCAGCGCTTTGTCAAAAACTCCTGAGAAATCTCGCCATAGCAATTGGCCCATACCTTGTCGAACCTGAACATTAGTTGCGCCCTGTGTTTCCAGATTGGATCGCAGTTTGTAAAGTCTGACCCGACTGGCATCATTAGCCAAAATCAATCCTTGATTATTCATCAAAGCAGCCATTTGAGTTGTCTTACTGCCTGGGGCAGCAGCAATGTCTAGAACTTGGTCACCTGGTGCTGGACCCAACACCAGTGGTGGAATCATGCTGGATAAACCTTGAACATAGATTTTGCCGGTCTGATAAGTTGCGGTCTCTGTCAAATCTCTCAGGCCCTTATTGCGCAAAATATAGGAATTGGCTATCGGCAAATATTTCTCGGTGACAAATCCTCCATCGCTTAGCTCTTTTTCTACCAGGCTAGCATCGGCTTTCAGGGTGTTAACCCGGAAAGTCGTAGCTCGGGGTTTGGCAAAACAGTTGGTGATTTTAACCGAATCACTGCCATACATCAGTTGTAAACGTTTCAAAAAATCTGTCGGCAGTTCTTGGATTTGTGGCTGATCGTTCATAGTGTATTTTAACAATTTCCGACTGTTTTGTTACAGGCACGACTCAACACCCCTGCAAATGTTCCTAGCATCACTGCCCAATCAGAGAGAACTTGTAAGATCGGCAAATAGAACCAACCACCATCTACATATCGCTGATTTTTGGCAATAGCCCAAAAAAAATACACACATAAAAAAGCAAGGATAAGCCAATAATATCCAGACATGGCTAACAATAACAAGAACAGATAGCGAACAAATATTAAGAAAACTTTTGGCCTAAAAATTTGAGCCCGAGCATCTCCTCTGGCAAAACGATAAATCATCCAGCAAAAACTAGATAAATTGGAGCGAGGTTGCCAACCAACTTGCGCTTTTTCCGCAAAAGCAATCTTGTAGCCAGATTTTTTGATTAGGTGCGCAAAAGCATAATCCTCATTATCACTCAATTTTTCGTCAAAGCCTTCTAGTTTCTGCCAAACGTTTTTTGTCAGAAGCATTGAACGAGTAGCTGGTAGAAAGTTCTCATGATTTATTTTGTCGTTCATTACTAAAACATAGGGTACAACGGCTTTTTCGAAATTGTTTTTGGGCAGACCATGATAAAAACCTGCCACAACTTCAGCTTTCTCAGCATCCTTTTTCTTGAGTAATTCCTCTAACCAATCTTGATTGGCAAGGCAACCAGCATCAGTTATAGCAATTAACTCAGAGCTTGCCAATTTTATTGCCAAGTTTCTTCCTTTGCTGCGATTGCCAATGGTTTGTTTAACAATAATTCTTGGTTTTTGACGATTTTTGGCAGTATCTTTTGACAAAGTAAGCAAGTATTCCCAAGTGCCATCACTTGAGCCACCGTCAGCCACGATTATTTCATCAGGCTTTTTAGATTGTTTAATCAATCTTTTTAATGTTTCTGCTATCGTCTTAGACTCATTTAATACGGTGAGAACCACGGAAACTCGACTAACATTTGACATATTACCTTATTATAATCAAAGCATGACGCAGTCAATGCAACAATCTGGTTTGCAACCCAGTGAAAATTCGCCCCGAAATATTTTAATTGACGCCAGTTGGTGGCTTGGAGGAAATCGCAACCGAGGAATTGGCAAATACTTGGAGTATTTGTTTTTAAAAGACACACTACTCAAAAACAATAATTTTTTCTGGCTTTTTCCAAAAAAACTTTCTAAATATCAACTCAATGAGTTTAAAACAAAATTCCCTGGAGAAGTAATAGAGTTTGAGACTTATCAACTTTTGAAAAATAAAGAGCAACGCTACAAACAACTTGTGGCACATTTTTCGATTAATGAAGTTTTTTTAGCCTCTCCCTTTGAAAGACCTTGGTCACTGCTGCAAGAAATTGAGTTTTTTGACACACTTAAGATAAAAAGAAGTGCCATAATTTTTGATCTAATTCCACTGCAATTGGCAAAAGATATTCTCAACACTTGGCCAAAGTATCAACAAATTAACTACAAAAACAACATAAAAAAACTAAAAAAAATCGATTGTCTGTACTGTATCTCCCCCTTTACCCAAAAAGCGGTTGAACAGCTACTCAACACCAAAAACCAAAAAGTCACACTAATTTCTTTTGGGTTGAAAACAGACTGGCTTGAGATTCCCCAAACGCCATTTTCCAAAAAAAATTCCACAACACCAGGTTCAATCAACCTGCTTACTCCCGTTCAAAAAACTCAACAAAAAAAAAAGCTCAAACGTGCCATCACCATCAGTGGTGGTGATCCGCGTAAAAATCTTAATGGCACTTTGGAGTATTTCGCGAAAAAACTTGCCAAGGATCATTTGTTAAGAGTTATTTGTAAACTAAACTGGCGCGAACGCTTCCAGTACCGATGGCAAACTTGGAGATTGGGAATTGCTAATAAAGTGGATTTTTTAGGAGAAATTTCTGAAATCAGAAAGTGGCAATACCTTCGTGATTCCGACATTTTTCTATTTCTCTCACAAGCGGAAGGACTTGGCATTCCTCTTTTGGAAGCAAAAAAGGCTGGAATCAATAACTTTGTGCTTAGTAAGCAACTCTATGAGCAAGGTTTTGCCAAAATTCTTGAGCTACCTAACGCCGTGGTGGCTGATTAGCTGATTTTTGCGCGACACATTTTCTCAATGGACTTGTAGCAAAATAAAACTTTGTAGTGAAAAAACTGATTTTTTTGAACGAAAAGGGTTTTTTTGAGTGAAGTAGCAGCATAGCTACTTCAAGCAAGAAAAAAAACCTTTGCAGTACTTAAAAGCAGTTTTGTAATAAAACTGTTATTTCACTACAAGTCTATTAGGCCTTGCCATTAAACCCCAAAAAAAAGGATTTCCATGTGGACAATCAAGAAGACCAAACTATAGTCGCCTCGTTTTTTTACGAACTAACTCAAAGGCACGAGTGAATTGATACTTAAAATCAACTGCAACATCCTCCGCTGGTATGTATTGCACCTCTTCTCCACCAAAGCCGCGCTTAAAAATTGATACCCCGTAAAAACGGTGGCTTACTTCATCCTTAGGTGCAATCCCCCAAAAATTATATTTTTGACATCCTCGTCTTTTTGCTTCAAGGATGGCCGCCCACTGACATGCATACGAGCCAGGGAGTCTATCATTCTGAGGAGTCGAAACTCCATAATGATAAACGGCTTCTCCGTGATAAAAAATTACAAAAGCACTTGCTAGTAGCTGACCCTGATACTCTGAGTGCACCAAAACAACCTGATCGTCAGCAGCAAAAACTTTAAACTGTTCTGAGATGAATTTGTTGGAGAATGGTATAAAGTTGTGCTTCTTTGCTAGATATTGCTGCAGCTCATTGAACTTTTCTAAGTCTGCAGCATCCTGAGAAAGATGAGTAGTAATCCCCATTTTTTGTGCTCTTCTAATCTCGTAACGAGTATTCTTTCTCATCTGTGCGAGCAGTTCGTCTTCGCTTAAATTTAAATTAAGCTGTAAAGTCAAATCCGCTGTTAGATGCATTGGCGCCGGTTGAGCTTGAACAGCTCTGAGTAACTCTACTGTTTGGTTGCTCAAAACAGTTTGAGGACGAAAACGAATAAACGAACACTTCTCATCTTTGGCTATCTTTTTGAGATGGTCGAAAATTACCTTTAAGTACTGCTTTGCATTACTTGAGTGCCAATCAAGCAAAGGGCCGCCAGCAATTGTTAAATAATTACCGCGTTTTGCAATCTCTTTGACAGTTAGAAAAAGCGCCAAGATTTTCTCACCCTCAAATAAAGCCAGAGGGAAAACTTTTTTGTCCATTGCTCGATGAAAAAGACCCCAATTAAAAGATTGGAGGAAATTCGCTTCCTCAAAGTTTTGAATTGCCATTTCCCAAAATTGTTTATCCTCAATTATTCTAATTTCCATAGTTTTCACTCCAATTGATAATTTCGTTAACAATGCGAATTGCATGCTGGTGACTAACCTCACCATGAGTTGGTAAATTAATCACTGTCTGAGCCATCATCTCTGCATTGGGACAGGATCCCGAGGAATAGGAAGTTGGGCAATCGATCGAGCCGCAGTCAATGGCTTTACGATACCATCGGTCTGAAATGTATATGTTTTTTTTCGATAAAAAACTGATTAACGATTGAGGCTGATGACAGGTAATGATGAAACGCAAGTTAACACCATTCTCGATTTCTGTAAGATCGTGAACAACTCTGACAGCTGATAAATCTTTGAGACCATGATAATAAATCATAGCGATCTCACGTCGATGGAGAATTTCATCCTCCAGTGTTTCGAGTCTTTTTAAAACCAGGGTAGAATATTGCTTCGGCAACGGTGACATATTTTTTACCACACTCATAATTGGATTAGTCATCAAACCTGTCTTTTTAGCCAAAAAATGCAGCGCTTTACCCAATTGAAGTGAATATGTGCGTCGAATCATCCAAGTTAGTATTGGATAAAGAAGATCTCTGACAACTACAAAATTGGCTGCTTTTGCTGATAGCGAAACTTGCTGCTTTTTATTTTTAACTACCGCTGCCCCACCGCTCACAGCGTCGACAATTTTGTCTCGACCAAATGATAGAATCAACGCATCTGCATTATCTTCAGATATCGATCCTGATTTTGCTGCCCATGACTGCGCCAAATCATCAATTAGTAGTAAGTTATTCTTTTTTACCCATGCCCTAATAGCTTTATCATCAGCTCGATATCCGAATAGATTTTGCAAAATTACTGCTTTAGGATTACTTGATTTCTGTCGGGCCAACTCCAGCGAATCAAGCGATGGATAGGTTTTTCCAGGGAGCAAATCAGCATACTGGATTTTGGCACCAACTCTGTTAACGGCCTCCTCGATAGAAGAACAGCAAAATGCCTGAGTGATTACTTCGTCACCTCGACCAATCCCCAACGCCATCAATGAGTATTCGATTGCATCTCGACCTTTCAAAAATAACTCCACCTCTCCATTAAATTGAGTTGCTAGTCTATTTGTCAGCATCGGCCTCAAGTCTTTTGCATGAAAAATACTGCTAAAAGCTAACCAACAAAAATTGGCACTGTAGTTCGAACCGAGACTATTAAAAACTAACATTTCATCTTCCTAATTTTTTTTCAAGTGATTTTGTAACACGACCTTCTAATAAAATAACTTGGTTATTTGACAAAAGATCGATTTCTTGGTCAATTTGAACTGGGTCAGTGACTAATTTTTCGGCCAAGATACTTTGGAACTCTTCTTTGCCAACTGATCCTGTGTAAAAAACCCTATCAACAAACTCACTTGCCTGTTTGGCGAGTTCACTATGAATAGCTGATGACCTTTCTCCAAGATCAACAATCCCACCAGTTAACAAATAGAGACGTTTGCCAGAGTTGGCAAATGATCTTAGCAGTTCAAGAGCTGCTTTAAAACCTACTGGATTTGAACTGAAACCGTCATCAATCACTAACGCCCCGCCTTTCATTAATTGCAACCTAACAAAGGAACTGTCGGGTAAAAAGCTTTCTAAGGCCGACACAATCTCTTTTTGACTGAGGCCAAGGGACTCGGCCACAGCAATTGATAATTTGACAGCATCGAGATAATGCAAACCAATTAGATTGGTTTTGATCTGACTTCCGTTCCATCTAAACTGCAATCTGCCATTGATCAACTTAACATCTTCAAAAAAAACCGCAGCTCTCTCCCCAGTATAGGCAATAAAGTCGTGACGCCCACCAGCTTGGCAAATTTTAACAACTCCTGGGTTAGCTGCATTACAGAACAGCTTGCCGTCTTTGGGCAGAGCTAAAACTAATTCTGCCTTGGCATTAATTATGTTCTTTTCGCTACCAAACAGCCCGAGATGTTGGACAGTGAATCCTGTGATTGCCACCATTTGTGGAGGAAAGTGTTTTGCTAAAAACTCGATTTCACCCAGTGTGTAAGCAGCATATTCCAATATGGCAACTTCTTGATTTCTATAATGATTGATAATACTTTGGGGCAAACTATATTTGGTGTTGTACGATTTTGGCGTACAGAAAACCGAGTATTTGTTGCTTAAAACATGAGTTAATAAAAGCTTTGAAGTTGTTTTCCCATAGCTACCAGTAATACCGATGATCAATGGTTTGCCAACTTTCAAAATGCTTTTTGCTTCAGCAATGCTTCTTTGAATTAAAAGAAACTTAATGATTTCGCTTGGGGCATTTATCACAACGATCAAAATGGGCAAAAACAAATAGAAAAGCATGCTTAAAACCCAACCGTAATCATGATTTCCAACCAATAAATAAAAAATTGTACTTGTCATGAATGCCAAAGCTGATAAGAAAATACTTCGTGAAGTTTTTACTGGTCTTTTCAGACCGACCCTGGTGATCTCATCGATTCTTGGTAAGACTTTTAATAACTCTTTATTACCTTCTTTCGTTTTGAGAAATAGCCAAAGACGATCAAAACGATATTCTTTCTGTTGCAAAATCGACACCCAGCGGAGAATTCTAATCGCGCTCAAAGGAAAAATGATCAGAATTATCAAGTAATTAATCATGCTCTCCTTTTAACAAAAAATTTGCAACTAAATCTGCTGTTTGTTCAGTGTGAGTAAACTGTGGTGAGTGCCTGGCTTCAGAAATAATTTCCAACTGACTGTTTTTTATCTGCTGACGCTTGAGTCGACCATTTTTGAGAGGTGTAACTTTATCATTTTCTCCCCAAATTATTAGAGTAGGACAAGTTATTTTTGGCAAATCCTGACGCACCTCATCATTAACCACCAGAGACATAGCACGTCGCATCACTGGCGGAGCATTTAAGTAGTCTCGTTCTCTGGCTAGTTTGTGAAGTAATTGTCTGGCAAAGGAAAAAGGCATCAAAATTCTACCTATTTTTGCCAAAATTAAAAAAAGAGCCCTTTTGCTTTTTGCTGATAGGGAGTGATCTCTTATTCCTGAGCTATCAATGAGAACAATTTTTGAAAACAGCTGAGGCGATTGAGCAGCAGCTCGGATTGCCATTTGCCCACCAAAAGAATGACCCAGCACATTGGCTTCAGCTCTTACGCCATCCTTCTCTAGTTGTTTTTTAAACCAATCAACAAAATCTTGCAGATTCCAAACCTCAGAAAGATCAGTTGATAATCCAGGAATAGGTAAAAACTTGGCAGTAACTCCTCTTCGTGCTAGCGCTGAGATGAAAGGCTGCCATTTTTGTTGATTAGTCTTATCAACTGCCCAACCATGTAAAATATAAACCAAGGGTTTTGTTGCCATGTTTTCATTATAATAGAGTTATTATAAAATGACATTTCTATATACACTTGCTACCACATTATGATTTTGGAGTGAGCTGCGGCCATCATCGTGAAAAACATACTTAGCCTGATAAAAATCATCACACCCCATAAAAAACATGGTTCTTCAAGAAATATCAAAGCAATCATTTTTTTTGCGGCCTTGGCCCTGTTGTTGGCACAACTCCATAGCCTATGGTTCGGACGCCTTACATTGATTGCTCTGAAAGCAAGAAGCTTTGACCAGGCCGCCAATTATGCCCAAAGCGCAAAGATTTTTCCTCAGCTTCTCAACACAGTGACTTTTGGCAAAATACCTGACTTAGAAATAATTAGCACTTCTTTTTCTTTGGTGAACAAGCTACCAAAAATCATCAACTACCTTAATCCAATCTCAACTGACACCGTCAACGACCTTGATGAAAAAGGACTAATCGATCAAACCAATCTGGACTTGAAAAAAATCAGTGAAGCCTATCCCAAATCAATCCTGTATGGAAGACTATTTCCACTACATTCAATATCACCAGATCTAATCACACACGCAAGCTTGTTGTTTGATTATCTAACCTCAGAAAGGTTACGCGTCGTAATCATCCTACAAAATAGTCAAGAAATTAGAGCAACCGGTGGATTTATGGGTTCATATGTGGATCTTTCCCTGCAAAAAGGCAAATTAACTCAACTCGATTTTCATGATATTTATCAAGCCGAGGGTCTACAAGCGTCTTTTGTCGAACCTCCAAGTGGAGTAAAAAAATATTTATCAGATGGTGATAATTGGAAGCTACAGGACGCCAATTGGAACCCAGACTTTCCTAGTACAGCTCAACAAATACAAGCCTTTCTTGCCGATGCCAAGCAGCCGTCAAGTGATCTTGTCATTGCAATTAATCTTGAGGTCGTCGAACAAGTCCTAGCCGTTCTTGGTGAAGTATATCTACCAGACTATCAAACCAAGATTGATAGCCATAACTTTGCTGAAATTGCACGAAGTCAGCGAGAGGACTTTTTCCCAGGGAGCCATCAAAAAGTAAATTTCCTTTCGGCGGCCTTCATCGCAATCAAGCAGAAATTGGTGCAAACCAACTCTCAACAACAACTTGAAATCGTTGGGGTACTAAACCAAGCCTTGAAAGACAAGTCCATCCAAGCCTATTCTTCAAATCCCAAAATTCAAGAAATATT
Organism: Patescibacteria group bacterium; assembly: GCA_049322575.1. Lineage (GTDB taxonomy): Bacteria > Patescibacteriota > Microgenomatia > UBA1400 > PJMF01 > JBMORQ01. The sequence continues at coordinate 20,899 of JBMORQ010000037.1, read as the reverse complement.
TAAGAAACGAAGGGTATCGGGTGAAATGACGTTCTGGCCAACGGTTTTTTCACTTTATAGTGATGCTATCGCCCCAAGTATAAAACCATCGGAACCGATCTACTTTTTCGCCGTGGAATCTAATGTGGGGATTAACAAAGCTAATCAAAAAATTTGGCGTGATGTTGAGATTACAATTGAACAAAGTCAGTTAACTGCCAGGATACAGTTTACCAACGACAATATGCCGCCAACGACTAAGAATACCAATCCTTATCTCAAGCAAGCCGACCATCTAGGTTATGTCAATTATCAACGTTTTTTCCTAAACCCAGATGCAAAAGTTCGCTATATTACCGTCGATAACCAGTCGGTTACCAGCTGGGAAGAAAAAATCGTTCAAATTCAAAATGGACAGTTTTTTCGGGAAGTTGGCTTTTTGTTGACAATCCCAGAGCAACAAAAAAACACCGTAGAGATTTTGATCGATATCAGCTCCGATAAGATCAATCCATCTCAACTGGTCATTCCTAAACAATCAGGCCTACCAGCGACTAATTACACTATTCGAAAAGGACGACAAGTTATCAATCGAGAAATTACAACTGACTCAACGATTATGTTTGAAACGACAGAAATGCCGATCCCTTAGAAAATCTGTGGTTCTATACAAGAAATTCCAAATAAAGATGGTTTTTTCAGCCATTGAGGCGTGACAGAGCTAAATTGTAGCTACCATAATGATACTTGTGAGAAAATAACCGCTATAACACATAAAAACAATTAAATAATTGAAGTTATTTGGCTGGAAGACTAATATTCCTTAAAATAGTATGATCAACCCATATGAGTGAAACAAACTTGGAAAACCCAGCGGAACTAATTGGTAAAGCTAGACAATTACTCGCCGATGCTCATCTTGATCAAGTGAACAAAGAACTTGCTTCATTGCAACTGGTTTCCCAAGAACCTGACTTCTGGCAAAGAGACACAGCCCAAACAGTCATGAGACAAATTTCTCTTTGGCAAGAAAAAAAAGAGAAATTTGAAAAGCTGAAAAATCTTGTTGATGATCTGGTTGCTCTTGAGGAGCTACTAGAAGAATTAAAAGGCTCAACAAATGAAGAGGAAATAGCCTCATTAAATCAGGAAGTTTTAATCACCACTAACAAATTGCTCAACCTCTACAATAAATTGGAACTTGAGCAGTACCTCAACGGCAAATATGATTCCTGCGGGGCAATTTTTTCTATCCATTCTGGGCAAGGCGGAACGGAGGCCATGGATTGGTCAGAGATGCTTAAACGTATGTACATCAGGTTTTTCGAGCGCAGGGGTTGGAAATTCAAACTCATCTCCGAGTCGAGAGGCGAAGAAGCAGGTATCAAAGAAGTCAGTTTCGAAGTAGAGGCAGCAAATGCCTATGGATTCCTCAAAAACGAACAAGGAACCCATCGCCTAGTCAGACTCAGTCCTTTTAACGCCGACAACCTCCGACAAACTTCTTTTAGTCTGGTTGAAGTACTACCTTTAATCGAGAATGAAGCAGACATCGAAATAAAAGAATCAGAACTTGCCTGGAACTTTACTAGAGCGGGTGGAGCGGGTGGTCAAAACGTCAACAAAGTAAACACAGCGGTAGAGTTAACTCATTTGCCAAGCGGCATGGTTGTTCGCTGCCGAGAAGAAAGAAGCCAAGCACAAAACAAGGAAAGAGCACTTAAGATCCTACGTGCCAAGTTAGCAACCATCGCCGAAGAACAACAAGCCAACGAACTGGCTAAAGAAAAAGGCCAGCACAGCAATGCAAGTTGGGGGACCCAAATCCGTAACTACGTATTACACCCTTACCAGCTTGTCAAAGACACACGCACTAAGATTGAAACCAGCCAAACAGAAAGCGTACTTGACGGCGATCTCGACATCTTCATCGAAGCAGAGATCAGGATGCTACGTCGTTCTTCGTAAAGTACCATAGCCAATGAATCACCAACCTCATCGTTTAAGTTGCAATAGTTGCAGTTCCATTAGTTGCTAACTCTATTGTATGATAGAGACATGTTAGAAAATGATCTCGCCTCCAACCAATACCAAAATTCACAGACCGTTGACGATTACGACAACATGGGTCAAAATCTAAATCCTCAGCCACAAAATGGCTATGGTCAAATAAGTCTTGAAAGTAAACCTATGAGTAAATCTGGATCAAAAGCGGCAGTTATTTTGGCGTTAGTAGCAATCGTAGCTGGAGTTGGCACTGGGTTTGGAGTCAACAAGCTCGGCGTTAAAACGCCAATTTCCTCAAATACGCCCACTCCAATTCAGCAGGTAGCCAAGAGTGGCTCAATCAAAGTCGGCGATGTCTTTGGCGTTCAGGACCAAAGCACATTTAAAGACGACGCAGAGGGCTATCTGGAATTAGGTGGCTCCAACGGTGAAGGAACTCATAGCCTTTTGCGCATGGGCGGAGAAAGTCAAACTGTCTATCTCACTTCCTCGGTCACAGATCTAGATAAATTTGTTGGTATGAACGTGAAAGTCTGGGGAGAAACCTTTAATGGCCAGAAAGTCGGCTGGTTAATGGATGTTGGTCGCGTGCAGGTGATTGAGACTCAAGGTACAAAACCGGTTGAGGAATAGAAATCCTTACCCAATCTGACTTAATACGTTCAGGTTTGTAAAAAAATCGACGCTGAAGAGAACTGATTTTTTGTGAACAAAGATGTTGTTTTTGAGCAAAGTGGCAACTTGACCTTGACCATACTGAGCAAGAAAACAGCCGTAATAGCGCTTAAAATAAGTTTGTTTTGAAATAAGCCAAAAAACTGTCCATGATAAAATTCGAATCTGTAACCAAGATTTTCGGTGATGGTACCCAAGCACTAAGACAGGTGTCCTTTGATGTTGAGGGTGGTGAGCTAGTCTTGATAACTGGCCCATCGGGCAGCGGTAAGACAACCATTATGCGCTTACTCCTCAAAGAGCACCTGCCAACAGAGGGTGAAATTCAGTTTAAAAATTACCTACTCTCCGAAATTCGTGGTTCAAAAGTTCCTTATCACCGACGCCAAATTGGCGTGGTCTTCCAGGACTACCGGCTCATCACCGAACTTAATGTCTGGGAAAACATCGCCTTACCCTTGCAGATCGTTGGTAAAAAACAAGATGAGATCGAATCTCGGGTTACGGATCTATTAAAACTTATCTCCCTAACAGATAAGGCCTGGGTCTTTCCCCAACAACTTTCAGGGGGCGAGGCGCAACGCGTCAGTATCGCCAGAGCTTTAGCTACCGGGCCAAACGTAATTTTTGCCGACGAACCCACCGGTAACCTTGATAAGGACTCTAGTCTTCACATTACCAAGCTCTTTAAAAAGATAAATGAGCTCGGAACAACCGTCATCCTCGCTACTCACGACAGTCAGGTATTAGACGAGCTTAGTCAGCACCGTAGAATAGAACTAGTGAAGGGCAAGATCAACTTGGACACTAGCAGGCCTGAAGTTAACAAGTCTGGAGCCAGCAAGCCAGAGAATAATCGGTCGGCTCCCAACAAAACCTCCGGTGAAAAATCAGATGACCAGTCCAAAGAAACAGGTAACTCCAACCAGCCAGAACAAGAAAAATCAACCAACAAATCGGAGAAAACAAACAAAAATGTCGCCAATACAACTAAAGAAGCTGATCAAAAGAGTCAAGACGACCAAACTGCAACAATTTGCAAAGACAATAAAAAAGATAGAGAAGATCAAAGACAATCAACTGACCAGGAACTCGATGAACCCGAGGTTAAACAGGACAAATCAACAAAGTCAGCATCGGAAATTGACAAAAAACCATATGAAAAAAATGATGACAAGCCGAGGAAAAAAAGCCGATTTGCTCAGATAATTGACTCATTATTAAGAAAAAAACAGCCCAAAAAAGAAGATAAGGAATCAACGACCGATGAAAAGTCTGAATGACGCCCTGATCAATATCCGCCGCTCCCCATACCAAAGTTTTTTGGCAATCCTGATGACAACCATTACCTTCTTCGTTGCTTATGGTTTTTCCCTAGCTGCTGGAGGAGCTGAGCTCACTCTACGCTTTTTTGAAACACGACCTCAAGTTATTGCCTTCTTCAAACTAGAATCTGACGAGGAACAAGTAAAAAAGGTCGTTGACACCATCAAACTCCGCCCAGCTGTTAGTGGAGTAAAAATGATCAGCAAGCAAGAAGCTCTTAAGATTTACCGAGAAGAAAACAAAGAAAATCCACTCTTACTTGAACTGGTAACCGCAGATATTCTGCCGGCCAGCATCGAGGTATCTTCTGAAGAAGTCGGCCAACTAGCCAATATCAAAACCGAACTAGAAAAATTTCCCGAAATTGAGGATGTCATTTACCAGCAAGATATCGTTGACTCACTCACAACCTGGACCAATGCAATCAGAATTGTCGGCTTGGTGAGTGTAAGCATCCTGGCAGTGACCTCTTTCTTGACGATGATAATTATGATTAGCTGGAAAGTAACCGCCAAGAAAAACGCCATTAAAGTCATGAAAATCATCGGCGCCAGTGACTGGTACATATCAGTGCCCTTCATCACCGAAGGAGCCCTCTATGGCTTTCTCGGATCTTCCATAGGATGGGGATTGATGTTTGCTGCCTACCTCTATCTCAGTCCTTGGATCCAGAGCTTTTTCAAAGGTATCATCACCTTCCCACTCAATCCAGAAATATTCATCTGGCAAATTGCTACTGGCACGCTTTTGGGCATACTCTCTGGTAGCATGGCTAGCATCGTGGCGGTCAATCGTATCTTACGTCGCTAGCTGACCAATGGTAAGCTGACCTAATCCAACAAATGAACAACTCTTCTTCCTGCAACAAGCTGATCAGCCTGGCAAAAAAACTTGCTATCTGTCTGATTATTCTTGCTACAAATCTGAGCTGGGTAACTTCAGCCCAAGCCGAGGAGTGTAACGACATCAAGTGCAGCCTTGAAGGTCAATCAGCCGATGAATACCTTGATTGCAACAAACGCAAGCAGGGTTGTTGGGAAGCCAAAATTACCGAGTCAAAAAATGCCTCGAATAGCTTAAAGAACACCATCAATATCCTCAACGGCCAAATTTCGCTCCAAGAGCTTCAGATTGACCAAACTTTGGCAGAAATTACCAAACTTACCAACGAGATCAATGAGCTAGTACAACGAATTAACGGCCTAAGTCTCTCACTAGACAAACTTACCAATATTCTCATCGAGAGAATCCGTTCCAACTACAAATTTGGCAGGCAACCCAAAGTTTTCGCTCTGTTTAGCTCCGACAGTTTTGGCGACTTTACTCAACAACTCAAGTATCTTGACGCCGCCCAATTACAAACGGCCTCTGCCATGAAGCGCGCTGAGTCTCAACGGTTGGTCTTTAACGATCAACGTCTCCTCAAAGAGAAAAAGCAGGCTGAATTGGAATCCAAACAAAAACTGCTCGAAACGCAACGGGCCCAACTCAACAAACAAAAATCAGAACAACAGTTCCTACTCAACGAAACAAAAAACAATGAAGCACGCTATCAACAAGAACTAGCCAAAACTTTAGCTGAGCTGCAAGCTATCCAAAACATCATCGCCGGAAATAGCAACGAGGGAGAGGTGAGAGATGTGAAAGAAGGTGAAGTCATTGCCTCAGTAATCCCTGGTGTATCGGCCTGTTCAACTGGTACTCATCTACATTTTGAAATTACCAAAGACGGAGTAACCCGCGACCCCAGCAGTTATCTCCAAGCCGCCAGCATCACTTGGAGTAATAGTCCAGATAGTCCTTTTGGTTTCAACGGGGGCTGGCCTTGGCCATTGAATGATCCAGCAATTGTCACCCAGGGTTATGGTATGACCTACTTTGCTCGAGTTCGTCGGGCTTATGGTGGTGCCCCGCATACCGGCATAGACATCCTAAGCAAAAACGGTAATCTGGCAGTCAAGGCAGTTCGGGACGGCAAGCTCTACAGAGGAAGTATCAGTTGCGGGGGTGGTTTACTTAGGTACGTGAGGGTTGAGCACAAGGAAGATGGGATTAACACCTATTATCTACATGTGAATTACTAAAACACCCGAGCAATCAATCCACTAGTTTTTATAAGCCGTTTTTTTTATATCACTTGTGTCCTGCTGATGTTAACCGGAGTCAGCTTGGTAGCCTGGAAGATGTTTTTCTCTTGCTAAAAAGACGAGACCTATAACTGTTGACAAATTCACTATTTTGATATATTATGATGCCTTAAGTATTGGTTCTTGAGGAAAAATCGAAAAATCCAACAAACTAACACTTAAGAGTAAAACTGGAGGAAAAAATGAAAATTCAAAAAATCCTAGTCGCTTCAGTCTTGGCAAGCCTCCTGCTTACTGGCTTTGCCTCCAAGGCTGGCGCACAAACAACCCAAGAGCAATCTCAGGGTCAAAACCTTAAAATTCATTGTGAAACTGGTTCATACGGTCAAAACGTTAACTGTTGGGCCGAGGGTACTCAGAATCAATCACAAAAAGTCGTTCTTGAAGACGGTCGCTTGGTTGTATACCGAGATGGTCGAATCATTCCCGCCCATCAAATCGTTGATACAGCCATGGACTCCAAGCAACTCATGGGAGTCATCGGTGTTCTGGCTGTCGGCTTGGCTGTGACCGTTTATAAATACAAAACCAATAGATAAGGTTTTTTAAAAGAATTTGAAATGCCCCGCGAAAGCGGGGCATTTTGGTTCTGGATACCAAAAAACATCTTGAAACTTTGAGTCATTTGTGGCTAAAGTCATCTATATAGAAAACTGGTGCTTAATTGTTAACAAGCACCGGAAATCATGAAAAGGAAAGATGAACATCCAACCAAAGTTCCTTGACGAAGCATTTGCCCAAGTAACCAAGCATATGCTGACGGTGTTTCTTAAAAAGCATAGAGACTACGGCAAAGGCAATATCTTGGATACGGGGGAACTAGGTATCATTTTCCGCATTAATGATAAAATCAATCGTTTAAAAAATCTGCAAAATTCTCAGAACCAGCCGGAAAATGAAAGTGTCGATGACAACTGGATTGATATCGCAGTTTACGCAGTCATCGCCATCCTTCTACGACGGGGCTGGTTTAAGGACCTAAACGTCAAATCCTAGGCAACCGCTTCGGCAAGCCTGGAAAGACGTCAAACCGTCACCGTGATTCATTGCTAACGGCTTAGTAAGTTGGTAGACTCCTCGAAAACTAATCATTGCACACCGCAAACAGGCGCAACGCTTGGCTAGATGTCATATGAAAGGGGGTCAGGAATGGTGATGAGAATCGATGGCATAACCGAAGGCATAGGTGACAGAATCCCTGCTATGCCTTTCCACAAAGGTGCTAAAAAAAGAGCCTGGCTGGATTTTAAAAAGCTTGATCTTAAGGACAAACTTAAAAAAATCAGCTTCATCCATCTTTCTCGACCATTTACTAGACTTACCGCAAAATAAATTTTGTGGTGAAAACTGATTTTTTTGAACGAAAAGGGTTTTTTGAACGAAGTAGTAGCATAGAGTAGTATGCATGGCTACTTCGAGCGAGAAAAAAACCTTTGCAGTACTTAAAAGCAGTTGTTTGTAATAAAAATGTTGTTTCGCTACAAGTCTATTTCGCTACTAGTCCACTTAAGAACAAACAAATTATTTCCTGTCATGCCCTCTGGTTTTGGCAAACCAAGGATGTGCAACATGGTGGGTACAATATCTGCTAAAACTCCAGTTGGCAACATTTGCGGGCGCCCCGCAAACTCGTTGTCAATAACGATAAATGGCACGGGGTAAATTGAGTGCTCAGTGTCGGGATCCATCGTTTCCATGTTGACCATTTCTTCGACGTTGCCGTGATCTGCGGTGATCAACACTACCCCATTTTTTGCCAAAACCGCATCGACAATTTTGCCGGCCACTTGGTCAGCGTACTCACAACCTTTGACACCGGCCTCCAAGATACCAGTGTGACCACACATGTCGGGGTTGGCGATATTGGCAATAATAACCTCATAACGATCCATCTCAACCATCTCGACAATCTTCTGGCCGATCTCAAACGCAGACATCTCTGGCACTTCAGCGTAGGATTTTGCACCTTTGGAGGGAAAAATTATCCAATCTTCCCCTGGATACGGCTCTTCACGTAAACCGTTCATGTAATAGGTCACCATTTTTTCTTTTTCTGTTTCAGTAATCTTAAGTTGGCGCAGACCTTGTTCAGCTATCACCCGCCCAACATTGTCACGAATCACCATGGTTGGAAAGGCTGCGGGCGTCGGGATGGCTTTATCGTAGGTCGTCATGGTCACGAAATAGAGATTTTGCGGAACTTTCTCTCGGTGGAAGGTGGGAGCTGGAGTGGCCTCTTCCATGATGCTTGTCTTGTGGTATTTTTCGTAAAAGGGATCGTATTCTTCTTTGAGAATGCCAGCTTCGAAATCAGGCATGACGAAGGCCCTTGTTAACTCACGAGGTCGGTCCACACGAAAATTAAAAAATATCACCGAATCGTTGTCATTGATGGTTTTGGGGTTGCCAGACTCATCGCAAATGTTGATCGGCTCGATAAACTCATCGGTCACATTGCGGGAGTACTGGTCTTGCAACCCAGAAATTGGGTCTTTTACACAGACGCCAGCACCCAGGACCAAGGAGTGATATGCCTTCTCGATCCTATCCCATTTTTTATCACGATCCATGGCATAAAAACGTCCCATCAAGCTTACTATCTCACCCACTCCAATTTCCTGACATTTTTGTTGCACTTGTTGCACATAGCTCACTCCAACTGTTGGTGGTGAATCACGACCGTCTGTGAAACCGTGAATATAAACTTTCTGCAAATCATGTTTTTTTGCTAAACGTAACAAAGCATAGAGATGGTTCACGTTGGAGTGTACAAAACCGGAACCAATCAAGCCCATCAGATGAAGTGTTGAGTTATTGGCTTTAACGTGCGCTATTGCCTCCAGGAAGGCCTTGTTTTCTTGGAAGGAACCATCTGCAATTGCGTCATCGATACGTGGCAGATCTTGGAAAACGATCGTACCGGCCCCAATACTCATGTGACCGGTTTCAGAGTTTCCATCTACATCATGAGGCAAACCAACCGCTTCGCCACTTGCCTCAAGCTGGGTGTGCGGGTATTGAATCCAGTAGCGATCCATGTTTGGGGTACTTGCCTTGAGAATGGCATTGCCTTCATAGTCTGGACCAATGCCCCAGCCATCCATAATCAACAGGACCAGCGGCTTTTTGTCAGGTGAAGCTTTTTTGACGTAACTTTCAGTGAAGGGTTGGCTAACAATTTTTGGCGTCATGTCGATAGTGGGTTGATCTGCTGGGGTTTGATCAGGCATCACAGCTGGGGTCTCAATTGGATTATCTGGCAGAGCCTCAATCTGAGAGGCGGCCGGAATTGAGCCGATAGAACTGGATCCGCTATCAGCCGGAACTGGTGGCGAATTTTGATCACTCATCATATTTGAATCGGAAGTTAAGTTGGTTTGAGAATTATCCATGACTTTGAGTTTAGCAAAGACCAACGGTTAAAGCAAAAACTCTAGACTAGATATCTAGTGGCACTCTTGGCAAAGTCCAAAAACAGTAAGATGAAAGTGATCGATGAATAGCTGAGGCTGACTAAAATCAATATGTTGAGAAAATGACTGCACCTGACCACATTTGCGGCAAATAAAATGGGCGTGGTCTTTGTCATGCAACTCATACTTGGCTTCAGCTTCCTCAAGCAGTTGTTTACAAAGTCTTTCTTCACTAACTAGGGTATCCAAAGCACGATAAACACTGGTTTTGTTGTAGCGTAAGCCGTCCCTTTTCAGCAAGGCCATGATTTCGCCCGCCGAGAGCAAATGGAAATTGGACAACAAATCAATAATTTTACTGGTAAGTGGTTGTTTGTTCCTCATGTTTCAATTTGTTTTTTAATATAGTTATGTACCTCTTGCCAATTATTTTCCCCGGCTTTGGGAATGATAATGTATTGGCCATTGGCTGACTTACTACTTTGCAAAACATTTTCGGTGCTGAGATTGACGTTAACTTGTTGATAGTTTGATTGAATCGAGGCAAAAGCTGGCGCTAGATACTCCAATATTGAGATATCAAAATCTGTACTAATCGTATGTGACAGGTTTTCAAAAATCTTTTTTGGTTGGGTCAAAGCATTTTTTGAAAGCAACTTTTTAGCCATGGCGGCCATGACTTCTTGTTGTCGACGACTCCGGGAAAAGTCACCCGCTCCCGAGCCGTGTCGTGAACGAACATATTTAAGCGCATCTCCGCCTTCCATGTGGTTAAGGCCCTGTTTGAAAAGCAAATGCTCGTAACGGCAAGGAAACTGTTTTTCTAGTTCGAAACCAGAAAATTTATTGCTCACCTCGGCAACTTCTTCAGCGGTCATACCGCAGGTTTCCAGCTCCAAACCTTTAACCGGATACCACTCGTCTTCGAGAGTTTCGGCAACATTAACATCTATCCCACCCAACTGCTCACCAATGAGACGCTGAAATCCGACAAAATCCACAGCAACAAAATTATTAATTGGCAAACCAGTAATAATTGAAACCATTTCTTTGGCGGTGCGGCCACCGCTCTGAACAAATTCCGAGCCTGACTCATCACCCAGAGTGAAAGCTGAGTTTACTTTGGCACTTTTACCATTGGGCAACTTAACCCAGAGGTCTCTTGGAATGGAAATCAAATAAATCTTGGCAGATTGAAAATCAACATAAACCAACTGAATCACATCTGTTAAATAACCCCCTTGGTGTCCAGCTCCACCATAACCCAAAAGCAAGACACTTAAGTTCTTCAAATCTTCCGGTGGTTTTGAGTTGTCGAGGGCCACCACCTGAGCTTCTGCCTGAGGTAGATTTTGGGTGTTAAGCTCCCCAAGTGCAGTTAACGAATAGCGTTTGGGACCAGCCAAGACAATAGTTACCGCAATAGAAATGATGAGTGCACAGGGCAATATAAAGAATAAGAATAGCTGCTGTTTGGTCAGTTTTGGTAAAGAATTAAAGAATGTCATGCAGATTCTCAATTGCTAATCAATAAGTTGATTATACCAGTGCCAGATATTAACCATCCTGGCTCTTTTATCAGCAAGGCATTTTTTGCGAAACCACCAAAGTGTTTTTACTATCAATTTTAATCTACGGTCGATTTTCATCGTACAATTCCAAACGTTTGAACAAACCGCATTTGACGAAATGACTAAAATCAGCAATGATTAAGTTGTCATGGCTGAGAACAACCACACTCGATACGCCCTTAATTGGAAAATCGCTGGACAAGCTGGTGAGGGAGTGATGGTGGCTGCCAAGATCATGGCCAAGATCTGCAAACGCCATGGACTCCAAGCTTTCAATTATCTGGAATACCCCTCACTCATCAAGGGTGGACATCAGACAGGCCAAGTTTACGCTGCAAAAGCCCAGGCAAGTTGTCAACGTCGTCAACTTGACATGTTAATCAATCTTGACTTGAAGGGTTTCACCGAGCATGCCGATGAAATTAGCAGCGAGACTGTGATAATTTCCGACAGCAATTCGGGAAAAGTTACCGATGAAATTAGGTTGAGTTGCCCGGCCAAAATTATTGAATTACCACTTCTTAATCTCTCCAAAGAAAGCACCGGCGGTATTTTGGCTGCCAACATGATTGCCCTGGGTTCATCGGCCTATTTATTGGGGCTAAATCTGGACATCGCCAAGCAAGTAGTAACCGAGGAATTCCAAGAAAAAGGTCCCGAGGTCGTAGCTAAAGACATTGCCGCACTCGACCATGGTTTTAACGCTGTGCAGAGTTGCTGCGGCATTATTCAACAAGTTGAAGTCACTCCAGATAACTCCATTTTGGTTACTGCTTCGGAGGCAATCGGCCTGGGAGCATTGGCAGCCGGTGTCCAGTTTTACAGCGGCTATCCCATGACTCCTTCAACCGGTGTGTTGCAATTTTTAGCAAGTCAGCAAGATAGATACCCACTGGTTGTTAAGCACGCCGAAGATGAAATTGGTGCGATTAATCACGCTTTAGGTGCCTCTTTTGCTGGAGTGCGCAGTATGACAGGTTCGTCTGGCGGTGGTTTTGCGCTGATGGTTGAGTCAATTTCTTTAGCAGGAGTGAGCGAAACACCACTGGTTATCCTCGAGGCACAACGCAAGGGGCCGGCAACGGGTCTACCAACCTGGACCGAGCAGGCTGACCTCCATTTTGTAATTAATGCTGGACACGGCGATTTCCCCAAGATTGTCTTAACTCCAGGAACCGTCGCCGAGCATTTCGGGCTTACCAAATTAGCCTTTCACTTGGCAGAAAAGTATCAGTTACCTGTCATAATTTTGAGCGACAAATATATTTTGGAGTCTCATCAAACCATGCTCAAACCAGATGAAGTTCAAACGCTTGAACGTCAAAGCCTGGTAAGCGAAGTTGATGCAAATTACCAGAGATATCAATTGAGTGAATTAGGAATTTCGCCCCGTACCATTCCCGGACAGACTGGGGGTGCGTTTTTGGCCAACTCCTATGAACATGCAAGCGATGGATTTGCCGTGGAGGACGCCCAGACAACCAAGGAGCAGGTTGACAAACGAGCTCGGAAACTCCTGGCTGCTGCTCAAGAGATCCCCCAACCTTACCTAGTTGGTCCAAACCAGGCGGATGTCACTTTTGTTAGCTGGGGTTCAACTGTCAACGTCTTGCAGGATTTAGTTGCCGAGCAACAGAAACTTGAGCTAGAACAGACCCTCAATGCCATCCACCTGCCTTGCCTCTGGCCTTTCCCCAGCGAGAGTTTTTCCAAGTTAGCCAATTCTGCCAAACAACTGGTTATGGTAGAGGCCAACCAATCGGGACAAGGGCGAAGATTAATTCGTCAACAGACAGGTATTGAAATTGAGCAATCAATTAATCGTTACGATGGCCGACCATTCTACATAGAAGATCTAATAACTTGGCTGAAAGAGAAAAAATAAATGCCGTGTTTTGACGCCAACACTATCAAATCGCGCGTAGCCCCAACTTGGTGTCCTGGTTGCGGTGACTTTTTGATTCTTAACTCGCTGCAAAAGGCTATTATTGAGTTGGACATCCCAGAAGAACAGTTGGTAATTGTTTATGGGATTGGCTGTAGTGGCAACATGGCAGACTTCAATCATGTTTATGGTTTTCATGGACTGCATGGGCGCGGCATTGCTAATGCTATCGGCATAAAATTAGCCAATCACCAACTCAAAGTTATCGTAGTGGGTGGCGATGGTGATATTTACGGCGAGGGGCTTTCCCATCTAATCGCTGGGGCCCGCGGCAACCACGACCTGACTGTCTTGGTCCACAATAACAGTCGTTATAGTTTGACCACAGGACAAACATCACCTACTTCACGCACTGGGACGCAAACCAAAACTACTCCATATGGCTCGGTCGAGTCACCCTTTAATCCTTTGGCCTCAATGCTAGCAGCTAACGCTGGTTTCGTGGCACGCGGTTACAGCACTAAACCACAACAACTTGTCGAGTTGATCAAAGCAGCAATTACTCATCCCGGGTTTGCTTTGGTTGATACTCTGCAACTTTGTCCTTCTTTTAACAAGCAAGAAAACCATCCTTGGTACAGCCAACGAATTTATGATTTAGCACAGGTCGGACATAATGCTGAGAACTTTGATGATGCTTGGAAAATTGCCCGCGACACTGATAGGTTTGGTTTGGGAATCGTTTATCAAAATAAAAACTCAGTCCCATATCATGCTCATTTGAGTCAGTTGGAAGAAAAAACTTTAGTTGAACAAGCAGCCACTTCGATTGATTTGAAAAAGAGTTTGGTTGAGTTTATTTAGATGAGAATTTTCAATTTAATACCGATATATCTCGCTTTTATACGGACCGTTTTTATTTACTCCAATATAATCTGCCTGTTCCTCTGTTAAGTCGGTGAGGTGAACACCAACATGTTCCAAATGCAATCTTGCCACTTTTTCATCAAGCTGTTTGGGTAAGCAATATACACCAACTTGATATTTTTTAGTGAAGAGCTCGATCTGAGCTAGAACCTGATTGGTGAATGAATTAGACATGACAAAAGAAGGATGACCCATGGCACAACCCAAATTCACCAAGCGTCCTTCGGCCAACAGAATTATGGAATGCCCATCAGGAAAAGTGTAAAGGTCAACTTGTGGCTTGATTTGTTTTTTCTTAATGCCGGTGAATTTGTTTAGTTCCGCTACTTGAATCTCGACATCGAAATGGCCAATATTGCAAACAATGGCGTTATCTTTCATTTTTGCCATGTGTTCAATACGCACTACATCTTTGCACCCAGTGGCGGTCACAAAAATATCAACTTCATCCAAGACCTCTTCGATTCGTTTGACTTCAAAGCCTTCCATCGCTGCTTGCAGAGCGCAAATCGGATCGACCTCGGTGACAATAACTCGAGCACCATTGTTGCGTAATGACTGAGCACTACCCTTGCCCACATCCCCAAAACCTGCAACCAATGCCACTTTGCCCGCTAGCATTACATCGGTTGCACGACGTATGGCGTCGACCAGCGACTCGCGACAACCGTAGAGATTATCAAACTTCGATTTGGTAACCGAGTCATTAACATTGATGGCCGGAATTTTAAGTGTGCTATCTTTCATCATCTTGTAGAGGTGATGAACTCCGGTGGTAGTCTCTTCCGAAACACCTTTTATTTGAGGCAAAAGTTCGGGATGCTTGTTATGCACCCAATGTGTGAGGTCGCCACCGTCGTCGAGGAGCATGTTCGGGCCGATCAATTTGCCCTTTTTATCGCGGAAGTTAAGTGTTTGCTCGGTGCACCACCAATAGTCTTGTTCAGTCTCACCTTTCCAAGCAAAGACCGGCACACCTTTTTTGGCGATGGCTGCCGCCGCGTGGTCTTGAGTGGAAAAAATATTGCATGAGGCCCAGCGGACTTCTGCCCCCAACTCAATCAAGGTTTCGATTAAAACGGCCGTCTGAATGGTCATGTGCAACGAGCCGGCGATCCTTGCCCCGGCCAGCGGTTTTTGCTGAGCGAACTCCTGACGCAGGGCCATCAGTCCTGGCATTTCTTTTTCCGCGAGTTTGATTTCTTCAAGCCCCCACTCTGCCAATGACAGATCCTTGATTTTATAATCTTGATTAGCTGAAACCAAAATCTTGGTATTTTTTTTCATCATTGATCTTTCTTTTTTGTGAATTGCTAATGAGTAATTTTTAGGAAGCTATTTTTTTGTAGCGAACTTTTACTTTTAACCTCTTTGGATATTTTAGTGCGTGCGCGACAATTTTTTGCCATATGTCTGCTGATATCTTTCCTCAATTGCTGGCCAGCTTAAGCGGTGTTCCTGGGTGCCGTGTTTTTCGACAGCAAAAGAGGCGACAACCGCTCCCAACTCAGCAGACAATTTTACCGACCAATCGCGCAAATAACCATAGAGGAATCCAGCACGAAAAGCATCACCGGCGCCAGTGGGATCGGCTGGGTGTTCTAATTTAACAGCGGAAATTCTTTGCACCTGCTGATCGCCTTTTTTTGTTTTAGTAAAAATTTCGGCGCCAGCTGACCCAAGCGTTACAATGCAAGTCTTAGCTTGGGCAGCGATTTGCTGTTTGTTTAAACCAGTTTTTTTAGAAAACACACCCATTTCATAGTCATTCATGATCAGTAATTCGGCACTGCTAGCGGCCAACATTAATTGGTCGCTATTTAAAACATGGATTTGCTGGCCCACGTCAAATAATAGTCGCAAGTGATTGTTATGACACTCATCGACCTGATTGATCATCTGTGCCGGATCATGGACCGAAACCACAAAGAGAGTTTTTTTGGTTGCTAGTTTTTCTTTAATTAATCGCACAAATGATAGCGACGCTGAATCGGTCATCGCTCCGGGATAAAAACCACCAACCTGACAATCATTTCTGTCAGTCAAAACACTGAAAGTCGCGGTCGGCAAATGGGAAATGTTAACCTGACTTACATCGACACCAATTTTGCGAAGCTTTTCCAAGTAAATAGCTGCATCCTGTCCTACGCTGGCAAAAAGCATTGGTCTATCACCCATTAACGCTAGAGAATAGCACATATTGCCTGCCGTACCGCCGTCAGTGCGAATCATTTTTTGAACCATGGGAGCAACGGAAAGGACATGAAGTTTATCTGGTTGAATGAGTTCGGCAAAGGCACCAGAAAAGGACATGATTTGATCCATAGCTACGGATCCACTAATAACTAGCTTGGCTTTCGAGGGAGTTAGTTTTCTTGAAACTCCAGAAGACTTTTGCTTTGTCAGGGGCGTTTTTGTCATATTGAAATCACGAACTTGTAGACTAATTTTACCAACCATATTCTGAATACCATTGCTCTTTTAAAATTGATCCAATTGCTCGCTTTACACCACCGATCACATTGTCTGGCAAGTTATTTACACCAAACCAAGCAAGTTCGGAGCATTTTTTGGGTTCAAGATTGCAGGGATCTTTTGCAGAATCCTTGAGTAAGAAATAGACGTCGGTTCTTTCCGACCCATCCCATGCAGATTTGCGATGCTGGACATGAACAACGTGAATTTCTTCTGAGAAAAGAATTAGACCCGCCTCCTCCTCTGCCTCGCGAATCATGGCTTTTGTAAAAGACTCTCCGGCCTCAACATGTCCCGACACCAGACTATAGTCGCCGTCGTGATAACCTGTGTTTTGTCTTCGTGCCAGGAGAATTTTATTCTTTCGTAAATAAACCAAAAAAACAGCTGGAATATTGGTGTGGCGCATATTTTTACCAAACTTGATTCGATTTTTCTAACAGCAAGTCCATTGTAACAAATAATTAGTTAATTTTTTCAAATAACCAAAAATTGCGATCATCGATCTCTAAGTTTTCTAGACTGAGAAAATTTTTATTTCGAAAAAGTTTTTGGCAATGAGAAGAATCCTGGTGATGCATACACACCTCCAGATCCTTATTTGACGGTATCTGCTTGATTTGTGAATTCTCTTCGACAGAAAAATCCAGACGCTTCCTCTGAAAATACCAAAGAGATCGACTGTCCCAATTAGAACTATCTGAGCCAAATATTTGTGCGTTGTGCTCTGGGTAGTTGCTCTGCAACCACTTGTCTAACTTACGATATGTATTTGGCGTGGGCACAAAATATATAGATTTTACGGGGAAATAAGATCCCGATATCACTAAATAGACAATGAAAACCATTGTAAAAAGCAGTCGACCATATTTTTTCTGGAAAATTCTGAAAGTAATCGCCAGCGATAGATAGAAAAAAGGCATACCGTAGAGACTGAAATGTGGAAGTGGTTCATGGAAAACTGCTGCTGCCAAAGAGACAAGAATAAAAATTGAGAAAGAAAAAAAAGCGTAGACAAAGTTTTTCTTTTTAATTGCAATCAGCCACAAAAATGTGAAAAATATCAAAAAGAATCTGGGATAGAGAAAATATCTTTTTAACTCAGCAACTATTGAATAATTACTGATCAAATTGCTCAACATATTGCTTGGATGATTATTGAAAAACAGAAAATGTTTCCAATTTAAAAAGAAACTTGCTTGATAAAAAATAATAAACAATGAAGATATAAACAAAAGTAAATAGGTCAATGAGATAAGCATCTTCTTTCCATTCTCTCTTTGAACAAATGCCACAACCAGGGCGTAGATCGGAATAAAAATCACTCCACCATAAAAAATAGCTATCGACAAAACTAAAAAAAACGAGGCCAACATTAGGCTCCAAAGCCTTGCATGTTTTAAATAATTTGTCATCAAAAATAGCGAAATCAGAAAAACTAAAAAAGCAAAATGAGCAGTGATAGGGGCTGCTGCTACGATGATTGCTAAACGAGAGCTAGCAAACATAAAACAGACAATCGTTGAAATCTCCCAAGAAAAAAATTGCCTGGTAATCTTATATACCAACAAACTTGACAAAGAATGGAGAAAAATCAGCAGACCAACAACCCAACGATAATCATCAATAATGAAGGTTAGACCAGCTAGAAAATAGTAGTATATGGGCGGATAAACAGCACCCAAGCCTGAGTTCCAATGACCGAAAACCGGTCTCTGTCCATCATCGGCGATCAAATATGCTGCCAACAAGTCTCTACCCGCGTCACCAGACCACATGATGTTGTTTGGAAAGTTCCAAAACCGCCAAACAAAACCAATTAGAAAAATAATAACAATGAATAATTCTTTCCGAAATCTTTTCAAATAGGGAATTTTTCTAGCAATTATCTCAGCAGTTGTCATATCTTTACCATAATACAATATTTTGTTATGCTGACTGCATGCAAAAAAACCTGTCACAACTTCTCGAACTTCTGATTAAAACAATTTTAGTGACCTCGGCCGGCGTTGTCTGCGTTGCTTTGTTAACACGTTTTGTTGGCCCTTTGGGACTATCTGTGACACAAACATCCACCATGAAACAAGCCACCTTTGATGCCACAGGTAAAGCCGAAATGGTAGTCGTTCCGGATGAGGCCAAAATTAGCGTAGGCATCACCGCCCAGGAAACAACTGTGGCGCAAGCTCAGCAGAAAGTCAACAAAGTTATCAATGACATTACTGAGTCATTAAGCAAGCTTGAGATCGATAAAAAAGACATTAAAACCCAAAACTATAGTATTTATCCTGACTATGATTACGAACCGAGAGGCTTAAATAAAATTTCTGGATACAACGCCAACGTCAGTCTCTCAATCACAGTCCGTGATTTTGAAAAGGTCAATCAAATCATCGACACTGCCACTGCCAATGGTGCCAACACTGTTGGGGGTGTGAGCTTTAATATCTCTGACGAAAAAAACAAAGAGTTGAAAAACGCCGCCCGGGCCGAAGCCATCAAAGACGCACAAGAAAATGCTAAAAAATTGGCTAGTTTGGCCGGCATGAAACTTGGCAAAGTTGTAAACATCATTGAGGTTGAACCCAATAATGGTCCGCTATATAGGGAAATGGCAAAGTCTGCCCTGCCTATGGCTAGCGGCGTAGCTGAAGACACTCAAGTTGAGCCAGGCTCAGAAACTTACGAGTACAGCGTGATCTTGAGCTATGAGACGTTGTAGGTGGGTTAGATCTCTTTGCTATTTCTTACCGTTATCTCCATGAAAAATTGCTTCTCCAAGACGTAAAGCCAAACCATGTTTCTTTACTAAAGATGTCACCAGTTTATTTAACTCTTCACGATATGGTTTGCTTTGAGAGGAGTAAAATTTTTGTACCAAACTGCGATCGACTTCGCCCAACTCAGCCACAAATCGTTCTCTGATGTATTTGTTTAGATTAATATGCTCAACATATAGCTCTTTAGTTCCAGTTAGGGCAATTTTACCCAATAGCTCATCTAGTTTTTCTTCCTCAGCAATGTAATGCGGGAGCAAAGGTCCAAGAAATGCGTAAGTGGTGATTCCTGCTTGATTTAGTTTAGCTAATGCAGCCAACCTTGCTGAAACAAAAGGAGCGTGTTTTTCAAAATAACGCGACACAAGGTCGTCAGTTGAGGTAATCGTCAATCCAACCTCCACGTTTTTTAGCATTAAAAAAATGTCTATGTCTCTGATCACTAAATCAGACTTGGTTAAAACTCCGATTTTTCCAGCAAAATTTTGATCAGCTAATATTCGTAAACACTTTCTTGTTAACTGATATTTAGCTTCCATCCCCTGATAAGGGTCGGTAACAGAGCTGATGAAAACTGTCTTTCCCGCACCTTGATCTTTCAACTTTGTGATTTCTTGGGATAAAAGCTCTGGAGCGTTAACTTTTGCAAAAACATAGTTTCCCCAATCATGAGTTGACTTGTCAACAAAACGCCCCATAAAGCTAGCATAACAATATATGCATCCGAACCGGCAACCTATGTAAGGATTTATAACGTAATCGGCATCAGGAAGTTTTGATGGCGTGAGGATAGATTTCGCTCTTATTTCTTTAAACTCAAATCCATTCATTTCATAAATTATAATCGAGTTTTAGAAAAAAAATTAAGAAAAAACCAAGCTGAATCAGTTTTTTGGCCGATTGGGATTGCCAAGATAATGCTAAACAAGAGATAGTTTACTTGCTCGATAGAACGAACCAAAGGTTTGTCTCCAATGCCAACTTAGCTTTAAAAAAAGAGCCAGGTTTGGCTCTTTTTTTAAAGCGGTCCTGGTGGTATGAAGTTTGAATCAACTTCGCGACCAATTATGATCCTTTTTTAGCGATTAACTTGTTGCAAATTACTCAATAATTTCCTTAAGCTATCGGTTAGTACAATTTCACTGTTATTTAAAATTTCTGATACAGTCATCCACTTTAATTCTGTAAAATTTTCATCAGCCGGATTCTTTGAAGTGTCAATTTTTATTTCATCATCAACTGTTTCACACAAAAATGTGTGGCAAATGACTTGATGCTTATTTGCCTGTGAAAAGAAATACCATACACCCACTGATGTTTTAATTTTTATACTCAAATCCAGCTCTTCTTTTACTTCTCTTGAGAGAGCTTCTTCTGGAGATTCTCCGTACTCTATTTTTCCTCCTGGCAAATCCCAAACATCACCTTTTTGTAGCTCTTCTTTGAGAATCAAAAATTTGCCTTTATGAGAAAGTAATGCTTTAACTGATGAAATGACTTTTGGTTTTGACATATTATTTTTTTTAGATTATTTGATTCCACTACCAACCAATTTCTCTTCCAAGGCAGCTGTTGCGGAGGTGACAGGGCTAGTGAGCTTGCTCGCTCCGACAATATAATTTCCGCTATCGCTACAATTATATATTATGTCTCCGCTTGCGCTTCCTCACGCTATCGAGCGTAGTGATCCTCGCTGTTTTTTTCATATCTATAAACC
>JBMORQ010000036.1:0-3571 GCA_049322575.1 Patescibacteria group bacterium | reverse complement strand
GTGGCTGCTCACCAGATGAAACAAACCATCTATGCCAGAAAAACTACCCTCATTGATGAGTATTTAACATCTGTGTTGCGTCAACCTATCATCCATATTTACTGTGGCTGAAGCGAAAGTCCTGACTTATAAATCTCTTGGGAAACAGGCTCATCAACCAGTTTTGGAAGAACCTGTCCTGCCAACTTGTAAACAAGCCATCGCATTAGAAATAGCCTGATCAATCATTCTAATTTTCATTGTTGCTTGTTGATAACTCATTGTTGTAAAACCATTGGGAAAATAATGAAAAACCTGATTACGACACTCCAACCAAGTATCCCAGAATAAACGAGCTTTCACCTCACCACATTTATGAACTAAATCATCAAACAACCAATACTCATCGCGCTGGTCATAGCGCACATCTGGATTAATGGCTCTGCCGATCCGAAAACGTCGACTTCGGTAGGTCTCAGGCGTAATTAAACCTAACTCAAGCAAGTACATTTTAAGAAATCCCTCATAGGCCTTTGCCATCGGGAAAACCAAGAAGGAAAAATCGCTAAACTGTTGCTCTTGACCGAGATGGAAGTTAATCAACTCCTCAGCACTTTTGATCAAAGCTTGAAGTCCAGGCTCGAGAGATTTAAACCAGGTTCTAGAACTGAAGTCATACATCATCATATCAAGATAACATACAAACTCATCAGAAAAAAGCACATTTGCTGTAGGATGTTTTTACCTGGATTTTGGAGTATCATGTAGGTCGATATTAGACTCATTACGAGGTAGACTTGTAAAATGTAAATGCGCATCTAGCTGGTCGCCAACAAAACAAAATCTGCCCATGTCAACCCAACACAGTTCAAATAAAAAAACCAAACAACAGATCCGGGCCATCCTAAAAGGCAAACAAAAAGCCATTAGCTCTGCGCCCATAACACAAGAGACCGTTGTGAGCAAAATTACGCCTGTCGAACAACCAAAAAAAATCAGCAACTCCTTGAGAGAACTGCCCGCTGAAGTCAGCAAAAAAACTGATCGTCTTGGCTTTATCAAGAAATTCTTGGGGGTGGGCGGTTCAGCCAAACAAAAGAAAACAGCACAACAACCTACAACCCCCCCTCCCAAAAAAAAGCGTCGCCTACCATTGCTTTTTAGGATAATTCTCTTTCCAATTCTCAATCCTTTGGCCAGATTTTTCACCATCTTTCTTTTCCTTGTCATCTTTATTGGCGTGATTTACACGCTACGAGATCTACCCTCACCCAGACGTATGACAGCCTCGGAGAATTATCCCGTAAGCACCCAGCTATTTGACCGCAACGGAGTTCTGCTTTATGAAATCTTTGGCAACGAACATCGTGTACCAATCAAAATTGACACCTTGCCCAAACATGTAACCCAAGCCACCATCGCCATCGAGGACAAAAATTTTTACCACCATTTTGGCTTTGACATTCAAGGAATCGTCCGTGCTTTCAGCAAAAACATTCAGGGGGGAAGACTTGAGGGTGGTTCGACAATCACTCAGCAACTGGTTAAAAATGCCTTGTTAACG
The DNA here is from genome assembly GCA_049322575.1 of Patescibacteria group bacterium. Taxonomy (GTDB): domain Bacteria; phylum Patescibacteriota; class Microgenomatia; order UBA1400; family PJMF01; genus JBMORQ01. The sequence continues at coordinate 2,028 of JBMORQ010000036.1, read as the reverse complement.
TCAGAAAAATCCTTTAAGAGGAAAATCAAGGAAGTCATCCTGGCCATGTTCACCGAGATTATCTACTCTAAAGAGGAAATTCTAGAGATGTACCTCAATTACATCCCATACGGCGGCACTGCTGTCGGTATTGAGGCCGCTTCGCAGCAATATTTTGAAAAACCGGCATCCCAATTAACCCTGCCTGAAGCAGCCCTTTTGGCAGGTCTGCCTCAGGCTCCCAGCTATTATTCTCCTTTTGGTTCTAACGCTGTCCATAGCAAAGAAAGACAAGCCGAGGTCTTGCGTCGCATGGTCGAGGATGGCTACATCACACAACTAGAAGCAGAAAAAGCTAAATCCGATACCTTGCACTTTGCTCTCTCAAAAACCGACATCCAGGCTCCGCATTTTGTCTTCTACGTCCGTGACCTACTTTATGAAAAATATGGTGAAGACACCGTCAAAAAAGCCGGCCTACGTGTCACAACTACTCTTGATCTTAATCTGCAGGAGTCGGCCCAAGCCTCCTTGTCGGCGGAAATCGCTAATCTCAAGCGGCTTCGTGTTACAAATGGTGCAGCTATCGTTAGCAAACCAAATACTGGTGAAATCTTGGCAATGATTGGTTCAAAAGATTACTTTGACGCTACCGCCGAGGGTCAAGTCAATGTTACTATTGCCAATCGCCAGCCAGGTAGTTCGATCAAGCCCTTGGTCTACGCCACAGCCTTCCAAAATAAAACCCTGAATCCTGGTACTGTTTTGCTCGATGTACCAACTTGTTTTAAGATCCCTAACCAAAAAGCCTATTGTCCTAAGAACTATAACGGTGGTTTTTCTGGGCCGGTGACCGTTAGACACTCTCTGGGCAACTCACTCAACATCCCAGCTGTGAAAGCTATCTATACGATTGGAGTTACAAAATTCATTGACCAAGCAACGAAAATGGGCATTACAACCTGGTCTGATCCCTCCAACTACGGACCAGCTATCGCCCTGGGTGGTGGGGAGGTGCGTATGGTCGATCTAGCTCAAGCTTTTTCAACCCTAGCTAACCAAGGCGTTAAAGTGCCTCTAACTCCCTTCCTCAAGATTGAGGACTACAAGGGTAAAGTACTTTTCGACCTAGAAATCGACAAACGTAAGGCTGATCTAGAAGAGATTATGCTCTATGCCAACTATAACAAGCGAGGAGATTTGGAAAGGGTCATGGATCGAGCACCCGCTTACTTGGTCTCTCACATCATGCAGGATAACAATGCTCGTACACAGTCGTTTGGCTCAAGGTCTGAGTTGGTTATTCCTAATCAGATCGTCAGTGTTAAAACGGGCACCACCAATGACCTTAAGGACAACTGGACCATCGGTTTCACCCCTGAGTATTTGGTGGCTGTCTGGGTTGGCAATAATGACAACACACCTATGAGCAACGTTGCATCAGGCGTTACTGGAGCTGCTCCGATCTGGAATGACATCATGAGCCTGGTTTTGCAAGGAAAAGAACCGATTTGGCAAGAAAAACCCGATGATGTAGTCGCTTCGGGGGTCTGCGCAAGCGGCTTCCCCCCAGATAAGTCTGACCCTAGCTGCTCAGTCCGCTATACTGAACTTTTTTGGAAAAAAAGCCTGCCCTCTAAATCGACCTACAAAAAAGTTCAAGTCTGGATTAGGCCAGAAACAGGGCTGCCTCCCAAGGAAGGTGAGCCAACCGACGGGTTAGTTCTACAAGAAAAGATGATTCTCGAGGACCCTGTCACCAGTTCATATTGTTCCGACTGCACGAGAGCAGTCGATGAGCAAGGACGTGTGGTCTACGAACAACACGTTGTCGAAAGTTACAACCAAAATTCCGGCTCAACAACAAGGAACTAGCCTCACCAATCTTGAAAAGACTAAGCAATGAATCTCAAAACATTTATTAGACTTGTAGCGAAATAACACCTCATCTCCCAGTATGTTGTCTTTTTTTGTCTTTGTTTTTCTGTTAGCTAGTGGTTTAGTTTGTTGCTTCTGTAGGCTAGGTTAAAGTTGTATATACAAGCGATG
>JBMORQ010000035.1:0-31715 GCA_049322575.1 Patescibacteria group bacterium | reverse complement strand
AAAGGGGCAGCCGATAACATACTGACGAGGGATATGATTTTTTTCACATCCGAGAAAATACCACGACTTTAGATTGATTCACAGGGACAAAAACCACTTTTCAGCAACTGTTTTGGTTACTTAAGCCAAAAACCTTAACAATTACTTAAATCTTCGTTACACTATCCGTCTCAAAGAAAACCTCGATGGAACATTTTTTGCTGAGATAGAAGAATTATCAGGATGTTTTTCCGAAGCAAACACTATCGATGAAGCTTATAAAATGATAGAAGATGCAAAGAAGGCCTGAATAGAAATAGCACTTGAGAGAAATTTGCCTATCCCTGAACCAGAAAAAGATAAATATAGTGGCAAACTCAACATTCGGATACCTAAAAAATTTACATCGCCAATTAGCTTATCAAGCAAAAAATGAAGGAGTTAGTCTTAACTCTTTGATCTCAAACAATCTATCTAATTATATGAGTGGTCGTTGCTGTTTGTAATGTTAAACGAAGTTAGTCTAAGTTATTTCCAATAATAGTCTCTCCCGACCCCCATATTTTTAATCAAATAATTTTGCAAGTCCTATATTTTGTTAGTGAATGTTTTGGTTCTGTAAAAACCCGAATCTATTTTCGTCTTTACACCTCAAGTTTTTTGGCGCATATTTACTAGTGGAAAGAAATGGTAAATAGACTCATAATAAGCTCATGCTTGTAGGTAAGTTTTATCACAGATTAGAAGAGAAGGGCAGAGTCTCCTTGCCAAAGAAATTCCGAGAGCAGGCTAAGGATTGGATTGTAACTCGAGGTTTGGACGGCTGCTTATTCATGTTTAAGCAGACAGAGTTTCAAACTCAGATCCAGGACTTAAGCCAGCGCACCTTCACAAAAAAAGCTCATCGCGATCTAATGCGACTTTTAACCAACGAGGCCGAGGAAATTTCAGCCGACGAACTAGGTCGAGTAAAACTGCCCAATTACTTGATTGAATACGCCGGAATATCAAAGGAGATCGTCATCGTGGGAAGTCTTAGATATCTCGAAATTTGGGATCAAGACAAGTATCACCACTATGTCGATCAACTCGAAAATCAGGCAGAAACAATTGCAGAAAGCATCATCGATGTCTAGACAACACCAATCGGTTTTATTAAATGAAGCACTTAGCTATTTGAACGTCGAAGCGGGCCAAACCTATGTCGATGCTACCTTCGGCGCTGGTGGACACACCTCAGCCATGCTGGAGAGAGGAGCAAAAGTTATTGCCTTTGATTTTGACGAGTCAGCGGTAAAAGACGGCCAAGAAAGATTTGCCTCAGAAATAGCTACTCACCAACTCAGAATCGTTAGGGAAAATTTTGACCAACTGGCAAAGGTTGTCAAAAATATCCAGTTAGAAACAGGCAGCTTTTCACCAATCGCTGGCATACTGTTTGATTTTGGAACTAGCCTCGATCAACTCAAAGACACAGAAAAAGGCTTTAGTTTTGAATCAGCTAATAACCCCAACAGCGAGTTGGATATGCGCATGGATGAACGCCTGGGAGTCAAGGCTAAAGACTTGCTAATGGTTTTGCCAGCCAAGGAATTGGAACAAATGTTTCGAGACTTTGGCGGGGAAGAAAAAGCCTGGGCAATTGCCAAAAAAATTGTCAGCCTTAGGTCTACCAATCCCGCTAAACTGCAAACCGCCCAAGGCCTGCTCCAAATCATTATGTCGATTAAACAGCGTCATGATTCACACCTACACCCGGCAACAAAAGTGTTCCAGGCTTTGAGAATCGCGGTCAACGACGAGCTTAACAATATTTCTCGAGCTTTACCTCAGGCTTTAGAAATCGTGAAACCCGGTGGCAAAATCGTCACCATTGCTTTTCATGAGGGAGAGGACAGGATTGCTAAATCCACCTTCAACTCTTGGGAGGCCAAAAATCTTGGCAGAAAACTTGAGAAAAAGAGTGTTAAACCAAGTGAACAAGAAATTATTAACAATCCAAGAAGTCGCAGTGCCAAGCTGCGTGCCTTCGAAAAAGATAACTAAAAACATAAATGAAAAAAACAATTATTACCGGCTACTATCTAGTTCTTGCAACTGTTGTCACAGTCCAAGCTATCACTACAGTCTTTGAGATGAGTGCAACTATCGGCTATGGCAAGCAAATTGCCGCTCTTCAAAAACAGAAAAGCGTCTTATCAAAAGAAATCGGTCAATCCAGTCAGTTGCTTGCGCAAAAGCAATCAATCACTTCAGCTAACCAATTATTTACTGACGAGTTTGTGGTGATCAGCCAACCAATTGTTATCAACACTCAGCAAACCGTTGCTGCTCGATAAAATTCTTTATTGGATTTTCCGCTAAACAATATCCTGTTTGACTTTCGGTAAAGTAACATTTCTATTACTATCCATTGTCATTCATGATAACCTGATAGTATGGTACAACAAGCAAGGCCAGAGAATAGCTCTAGTTGGCGAGGTGGTTTATTAATGATAACCATCCAATTATTGTTTTTGGCGGTTTTGTCTCGGCTTTTTTATTGGCAAGTTATCAAGGGCTCAAGTTTGCGAGCCGCCAGTGATAATCAATCACAGCGCACAATAAAGCTAACCGGTGCCAGAGGTAACATTCTGACCAATGATGGACACTTACTTGTCGGCAATCAAGAGTTTTATGAGTTGTACTTTGAACCGAAAAACAGCCAACATACAACCGACGACTTGATTAATACCTTAACACCACTTCTTCTTGAGGACAAACCAGAATATGCTCTGGCTTCATCTGCTAGTCAGCTCAAAGAGATTGAGTCTGATCTGAAAATTACCCTTCACCAGAGAATGTCGAAACCAGGGGTATGGTTGCTGCTACAAAATAAAATCTCCCCCGCCACTAAAGCCAAAATTGAGCAACTGAATCTTGAGGGACTTCACTTTCAAGAATATCTAACCAGATACTACCCTGAAGCCTCAATGGCGGCTCACCTAACTGGCTTTGTCGGGAAAGACAACCAAGGACAAGAAATCGGCTACTTTGGAATTGAGGGTGCTCTAAATACCGAGTTGGCCGGTCAAGAAAAAAAGAAAACGATTAAAACTGATGCTCTCGGTTTTTTACTGGTCAACGAAAGTGACCTCAGCGTTGAAGCAACCAATGGCCGAGACATAATCCTAACCATCCGCCGCGACATGCAAAACATCGCAGAGACTTACTTACAAAAGGGTATAAAACGTTATGGAGCAGCCGCTGGTGAAGTAGTCGTGCTTGAGCCATCAACTGGCAACATTCTTGCCCTTGCTTCCTGGCCAACCTATGAGCAATCCAAATATCGAGAATATGACGACAAGCTTTTCCGCAACCCCAGTTTGAGCAATCTCTATGAGCCGGGTTCAACTTTCAAAGTCCTAACGGTCTCAGCTGGTATCGAAGAGAAGCTCATCTCTCCTGAGACAGTCTGTACTCAATGTGACGGCCCACGCAAAATTGACAAATACACCATCCGTACCTGGAACGATCAGTACAATCCCGGAATAAGTATGCGAGATGCCCTCGCCAAATCCGATAACATAGCCATGATTTTTATTGCCGAAAAACTTGGAGAGAAACGTTTGGTTGAGTACATCAAAAAATTTGGAATTGGCGAAAAAATCAACATCGATCTACAAGGCGACAGCCCAACCCTTTTTCCTAACCGTATCGGGCCAGTAGAACTTGCTACCATCTCGTTCGGTCAAGGAATTAGTACAACCAGTCTGCAACTGATTCGAGCTATCGGAGCTATCGCCAACCAAGGGAAAATGATGCGCCCCAATATCATTTCCAAAGTGGTTGAACACTCTCCTGAAAAAGAAATCAAAACAAAGCCGGTATTTGAGAGGCAAGTTGTTTCAGCCGAAACTGCCCGACAGGTTACAGAAATGATGGTCTATGCTGCCCACTCAGGCGAGGCACAACGCTTGCTCAATCGTAATTACACCATTGCCGGCAAGACAGGTACCTCACAAATTCCCAGCGAGGGAGGGGGGTACGAGGAGGACAAGACAATTGCCAGTTTCATTGGTTTCTTGCCGCCCAGTAATCCTAGATTTGTTATGCTAGTTAAGTTGACTGAACCAAGCTCAAGTCCTTGGGCTGCCGAAACAGCTGCCCCTTTGTGGTACGAAATCGCCGAGAGATACTGCCTATTATTGAATATTCCACCTGATAAAGCTCCAGTTTTGCCAACCTCACCTGAAAAAACAGCTTTGTAACAGATTCACCGCTACAAGTCTAATGACGTTTCAATAACCACAGTCTGCTTCCTCAGCTATCTATAAAGAGAAGTCTATTGAAGTCTGCCAATAATCTTTTCCAAATCGTCTTGGGTTTGCTCAGGCGAGCCCTTGAAAGTTAAAACCAAACGAGTTTGATTACGAGAACGTGTCAATTTAATCTTCGAGGGCACTCGGAAAAAACTCTCGATTTGACTCTGCCAATGTTTAACCTCATCGTCTTGCTGAACTAAAGGCCTGCCCCTCATCTGATCTGACTGTTTTTCATTAGCCTTATAGCGTCTGACTAGTTCTTCAGTCCGTCGCACCGAGGCGCTCTCCTTGAGAACGTTCTTGTAGCATTCGATCATTTGCTTTTCATCATGAATGCTTGCTAAAGCACGAGCATGACCCTCAGTAATTAGTTGACCCATCAAGCCATCAGTGATGGCATCTGGCAATTCAAGCAGCTTAAGACTATTACTGACAAATGGAGCTGATTTACCAATCCTCTCAGCAACCAGAGATACGGTAAAATTGAAATCACGGATCAATTGCTGAAAAGCCTGAGCGCGTTCAATGGGATTAAGATTGATACGCTGGACATTTTCTACCAAAGCCATCTCCAGCATGCCACGAGGAGTGGTTTTTTTAATGTGGACTGGCACCTCGGTTAAACCTGCCTCGATAGCCGCTCTCCAACGCCTCTCGCCAGCCACAATTTGATAGCCAGCTGGAGTCTGGGCAATAACTAAAGGCTCAAGAACACCGTAAGTTTTAATGGACTGAACAAGCTCAACTAGGTCTTCTTTCTTAATTTTGTCTCTTGGTTGGAAAGGGTTGGGTTGCAATTCTGCAACTAACAAGGTTTGTTTGATAGTAGGCATGCTAACAGATATACCACATCTATTTTTCTTTTTCACGAGGAATTTTCACGAGATAATAAACCAACCAAGTGAAAATGTTACAAATCTCCTATAAACAGAATTATTTCTGGTTCCTATAATTTATCAGGCAAAGAATCTCCTGGAAAAACTTGTACGGTACAAGATGGACTGGCAGGAAATTTGAGAGATCTCAAACAACCCCAACATTACAAAACGAGCAACTGCTTCCTCTAGGGTTTATCTACTCATGACGTTGAAATTAATAATAGGCTTACTACAAAATGAGATTTTGTAGTGAAAAACTGATTTATTTGCGCCAAAGGTGCTGTTTCAAAAAGGAGTAGTAGCATAGCTACAACGAATGAGAAAAAAGACCCTGCATCACTATAAAACAGTTTTGTAATAGAAATGTTATTGCGCAGGAAGTGTAATAAGTTGCAAATAATTAGGCAGCAACGTTAACAACAACCTTGCCATGTTTTTTACCAAAGACAACCTTGCCCTCGGTCATAGCAAAAATGGTGTGATCGCTACCCATACCAACGCCCTTACCAGATTTGTATTTGGCGCCCTTTTGTTTAAGAATGATGTTGCCAGGTATAACGCTCTCACCACCATATTTTTTCACACCCAAACGCTTGCCGTGACGCTTGCCTTGAGCATGCTGTGTAACGCTACCTGAACCTTTAACGTGTGCCATATATTCTCCGTATTATGATTTCTTGTTGGTTTTGTTGAAGCGCAGAACAAAAATTTGACGCTCCACGACCGCCTGAGGCCGGTGATAAAGCACCGGACCGATCTCACGAGTATATCCTCTAAGCCCCAACTTGTCAATGAACTTCTCGAAGGAATGATGCTGGTTGCCATCTTTAACCAAAGGCAAAACAACCACTACCAAACCACCATCAGATAAAAGTCTCGACCAATTGTTGAATGCACCCAAGTAAAGCTTTTCTAGGCCACGGAAAATGTTATCAACCTGCTTAAGGTTTGGCTTAGGTTTACCCAAAAATGGCTCGGTAACAATACAATCAACCTCGGAAACTTGGCCAGATAACTTAACCTGGCTAACGTCAGCTACCGAAAGCAGACTAATAAAGTCTTGCTTGTACTCAGTTTGCAACCACTGGAGATTTTGATCAGTTCCATCAATAGCAACGGAATCGATATCTGTACCAACTACTGTTTGACAACCTCTCAACACCGCTTCCATCAGAATGGTACCTGATCCACAAAATGGGTCATAAAGCACCGGACTAGGCTTGTCAAGTTTAGCGAGTGCTAGGTTAACCATGATGCGGGCCACTTTTGGGGGTAACATGCCTTTCTTCCGATCAGCGTAAGGCTTGGAGCGATCGCGCTTAGACCAGTCATCGATATCTTGGACAGCCAAGGTGCGAGTCATGATCAATTGTTGGTCGTCACTGACAAAGCCCAACTCAATCACTTGATCTTGATGAAGCTGGATAGCGGCCGACAAACCAAATTGGCTTGATTCAAAATAGCGAGAAGCTACTCCGCGATCCCTGAGGCTTTTTTTAATGTCACTAAGTTCCAAACGCGGGATTTGTTGGTCAAAATATCCCACACCAAACTCAACTTTAGCAGAAGAATTAGTTAAATAATCGACCACTGATTCAAGCATTAGTTCTGGCGAGGCCTTGGTAATTGGCTGCAAACCTTTTAAAACCTTAATCGTGCCGCCCAAGATACCTAAATAGCTGGTGGCAACTTCATCGCTGACCAGCTCTGCTTCCACCACACTTGAGCCAAGTTTTCTAAAAACAACCTGGTCTTTATTGAAAATTGCTTCAAGCTCGCAGAACGAGAGACTGGGCGTACTTCCCAGAACGAAATAATAGTTAGACATTAGGCAGAAATGCCGGCCACTTCAAGAAATGTTTGATGCTGACGATGACCATGCACTTTGCGATATTTGGATTTGGCTTTGTATTTGGCCACTCTGATCTTGTCACCTAAATCGTGGGACAAAACTTTGAACTTGACTTTGGCACCTTTGACTAAAGGCTGACCAACCATTTGTTTGTCATCTTCGACGAGCAAGAGGACATCGGTGGTCTCGAAGTCTTTATTGACTTCTTGTTCAAGACGATCAACCACGATCTTGTCTCCTTCTGAAACTTTGAATTGTTTACCAGCTAATTGAACGATTGCGTATTTTGACATAGGCGGAATTATAACATAGATTTGTTGAGACAAATTGGGGTAAATTTACAAAAGAATAAAAATGTTATTCGCAGTTACTCAATTCTAAAAAGCTTCATATGGATTGTACGGCTCACCCGCATCTGTAGATTCACCATTCTGACCATCGCCACCGAGATCAGCCAATATTAATAATGCTTCCAAATCACCAGCTTCAAGAGCAATTTGAAAAGCAGCTGCCATCGCGGCGGCTTCTGCTGCGGCGGCTTCTGCTGCGGCGGCTTCTGCTGCGGCGGCTTCTGCTGCGGCTTCTTCTGCGGCGGCTTCTTCTGCGGCGGCTTCTTCTGCGGCGGCTTCTTCTGCGGCTTCTTCATCATGAGAAACTGGTGCACCTTCTGACATGGATATCCTTTCTAAAATGCTGATATATCAAGAGTTATTATAGTACTATTCGCTGAACAATAAATACTCAGAAATATCAAGGAAAAAGACAGGTCTCCTATCGCAAAATCAAAAAATCCTCACCAACCTCTTCCCAGCCTGCTCGGCATTTTCCACCAACCCCTGAAAAACTCCCAACAAAATCAAATTTGACAACAACGATGACCCGCCATAGGACAAAAAGGGCAAGGTAATACCGGTAATCGGCATAACACCGATATTCATGCCAATGTTAATGCCAATCTGAACCGTAAGCATAAAGGTTAAAACCAAACCAAAAAGCATTGGTTTTGTCTCTGAAAAACTGAGTGAGTAATTAAAAACAACTAAAATTAGCGCGACATAAAGTGATAACAAAATCGCCGAGCCTAAAAATCCCCATTCCTCGGCAAAAGATGCAAAAATAAAATCTGTTTGTCTCTCTGGTAAAAACCTCAGATGAGACTGAATGCCGCGTCCCAGACCCCGGCCCGCCAACCCCCCGGACCCAACTGCAATCAACGACTGCCGAACATTGTAGTTGGCATCGGTTGCTACCTGATAACCGGCCAGAAAACTTGTTAAGCGAAGTTTTTGGTAGGGTTTGAGCACCAGTTGCCAACCCACCAGCGCCACCACCAATCCCGCCAACCCCGTCAAAACCAACCAGCTTTTTTTTGCCCGTGAAACGATTAGCAAAACCAGCAAACTCATAAAATAAATTACTGCCGTACCCAAATCAGGTTCAACCAGAATGAGTAAACCGGGGATAGCTATCCAAAATAAAATCTCTATGAATTGCCTGAAATTCAACTCTTTTGCCAAATCGAATTTACTTAGCAAAAACAAACTTGAAATAAAAATGGCAAACTGTGACGGCTGGAATTTCAAACCATAACCAAACTCAAACCAAGCAGTTATACCTTTGGTGGTCTTGCCCCAAATCAGCAAAATAAGCAACAAAGCCGATACTATTATATATAATGGCTTTGCCATCTTGAGCCAAAAAATAAAAGGAATACGAGAAACAAACCAAAAAACACCCACCCCAAAACCAAAAAAAAGCAATTGGCGCGGAAACAAATCTGCCGCAACGCTTTTGAGAGTCGCCAAACCTATAGCCACCAGAGCAGAGATAATACTAAAAATGATCCAACGTCGCATTGAGTCAGTATAACGAATGGTTGACGGTCGTCAATTAACGCCTTAATCTCATTTCTCGGTCTCCTGTCTCAATCTCTGGCTTTTGCTGCAAAACTAAGCATCAGTTCCAATTTATCACTGTCAATCTAGCAACACAACCTGTTCACCTTTATGCAAACTTGAATTGGTTTTACGTTCAATTTCAGCTTGCCACGAAGATGGCCAACTTGGTAGTTGAACCTTTGCAGTTTCACCAACTTCCAAACCAGCCTTGCGTCGTAAGTTTTGGATGGTGCGCATGATTTCACGAGCCTCACCCTCAGCCTCAAGTTCTGGAGTGAGCCTGAGATCAAACTCGACAGTCATCTCCTCTGAGTTTTGTTGCCAAATCACTCGCTTGACGTTAAGTTCGTTTCTGAGCAACTCCTCAAATTGATGCTCAAAAGTCATCTTTTCGTTTTGAGATATTATCAGCTCTGCTAGGGGTTGACGAACTTTAATGCCTGAATCCTTGCGTCTGGCATGAGCCATTTCCACAATCTTGGCTAGACGAGCCATTTCTGTTTCCAGGGTTTGATCGATCAGCTCGGAGTGTGCCACTGGCCAATTGCTATGATGAATGGATGTTTTTTCATCAAGCATGTTGTGATGCACTAACTCGGCAAAGAACGGTGTTAGAGGTGCAAATAACTGGGCTAGGGTGTAAATCGCATAACCAAACACCTGACTAACCTCTTGATTATCACTGCTCTTGATACGTTCGCGGCTCTGACGCAAGTACCAAGTCGAAAGAGTGTTGACGAATTCCATAAGAGCACGGCTAGCATTTACCAGATCATAACTATCGAAAAACTTACTGACATCGTTCACCAAGTGATTCAAACTGCTCAACAACCAACGATCCATCAAATGCTTGGGATTCTTGGGAGGGTTTTGCCAATCCACCGCTTGATTTGCAAACTGCTTATAAAAACTCAGGACATTCCACCAAATTACAAAAACTTTTCGACGAATATCAGCGACTTCTTTTTCGCTAAAATTGAGGTTCTCTCCCTTCATGACCGTTGATTGCATCAAATACAGACGCAGACTATCGACGCCATATTTCTCTATCAGCAACATCGGGTCAGGGTAATTTTTCTTCGACTTGCTCATCTTAGAACCATCCTCAGCTAAGATAGTGCCCGTGGTCAAAACATTTTCAAAGGGCGGCTTACCGAAAATTCCAACAGACATCACGTGCATGGTATAAAACCAAGCTCGAGTTTGGGCGATATACTCACTGACAAATTGAGCCGGATAGTTTGCCTCGAACTTTTCCTTATTTGCAAAAGGATAGTGAAGAGCAGCAAAAGGCATTGAACCAGACTCCACCCAACAATCAAAAACCTCTGGAGTTCGTTTACCTTTAATCGTACGTGCTTCATCAAGCCAAACCTCAAAATCATCCAAAAACTCTCGATGCAGATCGGTAAGTTGCTCGACCTTTGAAGGCTCGACAGCCCAATGCTTCAGTTCCTCAACCGAACCAATTACTCGCACTAACAATTTGCCCTGGACGTCTTTCCCCAGCCAGATCGGCATTGGTGTACCCCAATAGCGTGATCTTGAAATATTCCAATCAGGCGCGTTTTCTAAACCTTTTAAGAAACGACCGTGCTTGAGATGTTTGGGAAACCAGTTGATTTTTTCGTTTTGCTTGATTAATTCAGCTTTGAGTTTCTGCACATCAACAAACCAGGCTGGAACCGGTGCATAGTACAAGCGAGTACTGCAGCGATAACATACCGCCACACTATGAGAGTGAGGAATATCTTGATAAACCAAGCCGCGCTTAGCTAAATCCTCATTAATTAGAGGATTTGCTTGCAAGATGTCCATGCCCGCCCAGGGTTTAACCTCGGGCTTGAGCCGACCTTCCTCATCCACGTGCTCTGCCATCATGATACCGTGAGCCTTCATGACTTGATAATCTTCCTCACCATAAACAGCTAAAGTTACAACACCGGTACCTTCTTCAGCGGTCACAAATTCATCGGCAACCACAACACCAGCACGCTCACCCGGCTTGGCCGAGAAGAAGTTATAGTGCAGTTCGAAAGTCAGTTTTTCCAAATCGCTACCCAGCATCTTGTCCACAAGCTGATATTCACCGACCAACATCTTGAGTGTGCTCTCGGCCAAAATGTAGAATTCCTCGCCCTGCTGGACCTTAACGTAACTCAAAGTTGGATTAACCGCCAAAGCTGGAGTAACCAATTTATTCCAAGGAGTTGTTGACCAAGCCAGCAAGTAAGTATTGTCTTGGTCTGTCAGTTTATATTTATAAGTCGTCGAGTTCTCGGTCACCTGCTGGTAACTGTTGTCCATAGCTATCTCAAAGTTGGAAAGGGGAGTGGCACAGCGGGGACAATAAAGAATTACCTTGCGACCTTCATAGACCAAGCCTTTTTCAAATAATTGTTTGAACCCCCACCAAACTGATTCCATGAAGCTAGCATCCATAGTTTTGTAATTGTTTTTAAAATCAACCCAACGACCCAAACGACCGATAATTTTTTCCCACTCTTTGTCTAATCGTAATACTTCGGTACTACATGCCTGATTAAACTTATCAATTCCCATGGCTTCGATACCTTTTTTGCCACCCTTGATTCCTAAGTTTTTCTCGATCATGTTCTCAATCGGCAAGCCATGACAATCCCAACCCCAAACTCGCTCCACCCGATAACCTTTCATCGTCCAATAACGTGGTACTACATCCTTGGTGGTTGAAGCTAACAAATGGCCATAGTGAGGCATACCAGTAGCAAAAGGAGGACCGTCATAAAAAACATAGGCGTGATCAGCAGCACGCATTGTCACTGATTTCTTAAAAGCGTCAGTTTCTTGCCAAAAACTCTGGATTTCTTCTTCAAGTTTGGGCAATTCTGGTGGTTGTTTAAAGTTTTTAACCTTTGGCATAGATCTTTCGTTTTTAGCAGTTGATTGTTTCGACTGCTTAATTGATACAAAAAAAGCCTGGTAATTTTCCGAATTTTTTTCAGAAAACTACAAGGCTTTTTGGCGCTGAACAAGTGTTATTAAGGCAAGTCAGCAAGCAAAAAAGGTACCAACCTTTTTCGATTTGTAATGGCTTAATTGAGAAAAAACTACCTAACTCATATGAAGAGTCACCACAAATCTTCTTAATTCCTGCGTTTACGGGCTTACCCGGTCGGTTCTACGGTCAAATGAAGACTTTCTTCCGACATCTCGTTTGGTGATAGCCAAACTTAAGCGATTTTTTATTTGTTGCGATAGCTTCCAAAAAAACTTGGATAGCTGCGAGTATTATAGCAAATGGGGGGAGGAAGTCGAATTTGCAGTTGTGGGAACATCTTTTCAAATGAGCCACCTTGTTTTATTGACAGTATTTATTGCAATCGTGATACTACCAAGAAACGAAACTAATTTTCTCGCAAATCAAAATTTGTAAAAAAATTATGTTACAGAAATTCTGATAAAAAAAATACTGATAACTTAAATATCATCTTGTTTAGAAAAAAAGCTAGCAATATTAGCATTTTTCTCTTTAAAAAACTGCCCCACAATTTTTTTCATGTCTGACTATTTTTTTAAATAGTAGGTGAGTAATACAGAATATGCCAAACAATTTTGATCCAAGTTGCACAACTCTCAGTCCTTTATAAAAACTATATAAGGGGTACAGAAAAACAAGAAATTGTTCAAGAAAAAACAGTATATCTACGTAATTTAACACATACCGTTAAAGGGGAAGTTTTATTTTTTAAAGAAAATTAAAAACCGACGTTATGGTCTCGATTGAAGTATCAAAAGGTCAAGAAGGAAATGAAGAGCTTTATGTCGTTACGTGTTTTCTAACAAAAGCTAACTATCTAAAAAGTTGCACCCTAATTTGGAGCTGGAGGGGCGGCATTCCCTCATCGTAGTGCTTTCCATACTCTTTTGGAGTCTAATTGCAATCCGCAGTAGAGCCTTTCTGGCTTTCAACCCCAAATTAAGGTACAACTATATCAAAATGTATTAATTTCACTGAAAATAATCCATACTAACCATTGTTGACAACTGCATCTAAATATACCTCTTAAGATATAAAGAAAGATGTCAAATACTTTACAATGAAAAAAACTATTTCTTCCTCAAGAAGGCTGGGATTTCGAACTCATCATCAAAGCTTGAGTCGTTTTTTGACTGATCGTCTTCACTCACGTTACTGTTACTAACAGTTTGAGCTGGTTGAGATGCAACTGGAACAGGATTTTGCTTAGCTTCCTGGGTTTGAACTGGTTTTTTGTGTCCGAAGAACAGAGATTTCACAAATGGTTGGGACTCTTCTTCTTGCTCTTCCTGAACCGACGAAATTTGCGAATAGGTCTGAGGTTGAGTGAATCCGATTGGGGCCCGATCAATTTTATCTTGGTCAGGTTCGGCTGCAACATTCATGGGTGTCTGACGTAACCGTCTTTGCGACTCACGGCTATAGGCACCAAAAACATTGCGTCTCTCTAAGCTGCCACGCTCATCAAAGCCAGTGGCAATCACGCTTATCTTGATGTTTGAACCCATTTCGTTATTGATCGTGGCACCAAAAATGATGTTGGCATCCGGGTCGGCTGCCTCAGCGATGATAGCTGATGCGTCCGAGACCTCGGTCATGGTCATGTCGGGGCCACCGATGATGTTATAAAGAATGCCCTTGGCACCATTGATCGAGACCTCGAGCAAAGGCGAAGAAATGGCCATACGAGCCGCAGTGGCAGCGCGGTTTTCGCCTGAGGCCTCACCAATGCCCATTAAGGCAGTTCCGGAATCGGTCATGATAGTTTTAACGTCGGCAAAGTCGACGTTAATCAAACCGGCTACGGTAATTAGGTCGGAAATACCTTTAACACCTTGGCCTAAAACGTTGTCAGCCAGGCGGAAAGCATCCAAAAGGGTCATTTTTTTATCAACTACTTCCATCAGGCGCTGGTTAGGGATAACGATCAAGGTGTCAACTACATCTGCCAAATTTTCCACACCTTCCTCGGCCGTTTGCATACGACGAATACCCTCAAAAGAAAACGGCTTGGTTACCACCGCCACTGTCAGGGCACCGACCTCTTTGGCAACCTCAGCAATGATTGGCGAAGCACCAGTACCGGTACCACCACCCATGCCAGCTGTAATAAAAACCATGTCGGTATCAAAAAGCAAATCCTTGATTTTTTCTCGTGTTTCCTCAGCTGACGTGCGACCAACCTCTGGATCGGCTCCCGCACCTAAACCTCGAGTGAAATTGCTGCCGATTTGAAGCTTGGTATCTGCTTTTGAGGTTAAAAGAGCCTGTGCATCGGTATTGATAGCGATAAACTCCACGCCCTGGATTTGGTTGGAATCGACCATGGTGTTAACGGCATTACCACCGCCACCACCCACACCAATAACTTTTATCTTGGCAAAAGAAGTGTTTGAAGGTTTAACTAATCCCATATTTCTGACCCTAAAAGATCTGAAGGTGTGCCCTTAATTGGTTAAGGTGCTTTATTGAGACCACAACCTCCAAAATCTATAATTTTCGCAATCAAAGTCTACCACAAGTTATCAAAAAAATAAGAAGCAAGTCAAAGTTTTTTGCAACTTTTTGCTTGGTAATAAATCAAATGTAATTCGCTCCACAACCAGCTCTCAAATCGCTTTTCCAAAAAAGTTACGGCAAAATTGACTTAAACAAATCTGTGATTTTATCGAAAACACCTCCAACTTTGATATGCTTTAATGCTGAAAGAAAAGGATTTTCTTTTTGGCTAGTGTGACCACCGCCGACATTTTGGCCATACATCACCAAACCGACACTGGTGGCAAACAATGGCTTGGAAATATCTCCAACTAAACCTGATAGATCGTTTGCTGAACCAATTCTAGCCGGCAAATTAAGAGCTCGACGTGCCGTCTCGATTAAACGCGCCGTCTCGGCTCCACCGCCAGTGATAACCACTCCGGCTGGCACTTTATCTAGCAGATTATTATCTCTTAACTTCTCTGCAACCATTTCGATAATTTCCTTCATGCGCGGTGTCATGATGCCCTCAACCAAGGTGCGTTTAGACATGATTTCCACCGTTTCCTGCACACCAAGCTTCGCTAAGTTCAACTCGTCGGCTTTTTTGCGACGTTTTTGTAAATCCTCTTTTGATTCTCCTGGATGAGGCTTGACAGGTTGATAAAAATCTTCTGACAAAGCCAATTTTATCTTTTCTGCACTTTCGAGGCTGATCCGACAACCCAAGGCAATATCCTGAGTAATGTGCCTGGCACCGATGGGAATCGAACCAGAATATTCCAGTGAACCATCCACAAATGCACAGATGGAAGTGGAACCTGCTCCAAGATCAACCAAAACCACCCCAAGCTCTTTCTCGGTCTCTGTTAAAGCTACCTCGGCCGCTGCCAAACCTGAAAAAACGAAAGAATCAACCTGGAGACCAAGGTCATTAATGCATTTTTCTAAATTTTTGAGTGAAGTGGTGCTACCTGTCACAATATGCGCTTCTGACTCAAGACGCACTCCTGTCATGCCAACTGGATCCTTGATACCTTCTTGCGAATCAACTTTAAAATCGCGAGGGATAACGTGGATAATTTCTTGGTCATTGGGCAAAGAGATTGCTCGAGCCGCCTCAATCACACGCTCCACATCCATGGGAGTAATTTCCTGATCAGGGGCGGCCACAGCCACCACTCCCTTTGAGTTTCTCGAGTTTACATGACTACCAGAAACCGAAACGTAAGCGCTTTTCACATCAAACCCTGCCATTCTCTCGGCCGCGTCCAGACTTTCGCTAATAGTTGCAACTACTTTTTCAAGGTCAACTATCACGCTTTTCCTCATACCCTTTGACGGAACAACCGAAACTCCAACGACGTTTGGTTTTCTGTCTTCAGGAGAGAGAGTAGCAATGAGAGTGACACATTTATCAGTGCCGAGATCGATGGCAGTTATATTTTTTTCTCGCGACATAATCTTTTAATTGTAGCGCTTATTTGGCTGATGGTGAAATATCAGTTGTTTTAGACAATCTCTAAAACTAAAACTTTTATTTCGAGCAAATCTAATATAACAAAAAAAATACTATTCTGTCAGGGGAAAGTCTAATCAAAACTTGTTCTGGTGGTACGCAAAACCGGCAGATTATAGCGCAGATCAATCTCCACCACTGTTTGCGAGAGGCTGTCTAAGTCATATTGATGAAGCAGTTGATAGAGCTGCTCGGCTTTCTGTCTATGATCAGCTTTGCTATCAATTAATACTTGCCATTGCTCAATTTGCAAAGCCACTGAGGTACTATCATACAAGGTTACATCATCAAAATTAATTTTTTTGTCATCTAGTTCCTTTAGGAGAGAAGCAATTTCCTGAAACGATGCCTCTTCGACAGAATTTGCCATCTGATCAGTTAACCAACTCTCTCTGAGATAAACTCTTGGGAGGTCTTGGCTGGGGCCGGAATTAACATTAGAGTCATCCGGCAAAACCGAGCCTTGTTCATCAATCAAATATCTTTGATCTTGATGTAGCAATCTAAAAATCACTTGTTTCTTTTCAACGACAAGTACCAAAGTAGATGGGAGAATTTTGCGATAATCTACAACAAAAAAACTGCTTTGTTGGTCAACTTTTAGACGCTCCTTGAGCAAAATCTTGTCCGGATCAATTAAGAATAATGGTTTTCCCAATAATGAGTCTGTCCCATGGCACTCTATCTCACTTGCGTCTTTGAGTTGGCATTTTACATTCTTGATAAGTAGCAGGTGAAGAAAAAGCCAACTACCCAACATCAAGATTACCAACAAAAAAAATACTGCCAGCAACAAGCGGGCTACAAAATTTCTATTGGTCATTTCTGTAACTGTTCTGCCAACAACTGATAAATTTTCTTATCGGCATCGAATTCTAGGTCAAGCTTGTGGAAAGCCAGTTTCATTTGTTGCTGATTAGATTCAATTTTTCTCAACAGGCGACCGAGGGCCGAAGGACTTAGCTCATCCTGAGGTAAAATTTCAGCACATCCTGCCTCTGCAAGCCATTGAGCATTTTTTAGCTGTTCCTGGTTATAGGAATTTGGCAGCGGCACCAGGATTGCAGGCACTCCAAATGCAGCAATTTCCATGACCGTATTTGCTCCGGCTCTTGATAAAACAGCTGTGGCATGATCGTAGAGCCAAGCTAGCTCAAGTTCTTCTATCCATTCTTTCACAACATAATTATCTTGTTTTTCCTTATCTAGATCTGCAGCAGCAGCTTGTAGTTGTTGCTGATAATTATCTGTCAAAGTCGGTTTTCCGCATTGATGTACCACATGCCAATGATCGAGCAAGGTTGGAAGTGACTGAGCAACTGTTTGGTTAATCACTTTCGAACCCTGGTTACCTCCCAAGACCAATAGTAGTGGACGAGACGTCTCGACACACCCGTCTGGACGGTTTTTGTCATTAAAAAGCGCTGCACGCATAGGATTACCAGTCATCACAGTTTTCTTTGAGTTAAAAAATCGACGACTTGAATCAAAAGAAATGGCAACTTTACTGGCAAAAAAAGAGATCAAACGATTAGCCATACCAGCAGCCTTGGTCTGTTCATGGGTAACTATTGGCACTCGACTCAACCAAGCAGCCAAAGCAACCGGCACAGCCAAGTAACCGCCAAAAGATAAAAAAATATCGGGCTTTTCTTGATTGATGACACTCTTGGCCCGCTTAAGACTCGATAAAAACCCCGCTAACTTGGGCCAGCTCAACAAAATCCCCGCGTTAACAACCCTCAGAGCAGAGTAGGGAATAAACTTAAGACCTCGTTTGTTTATTTCCGATTTCTCAATGGCCAACTGCCGGTTGCTGTCCTGACTATAGGTACGACCTAAAAAAACTATTTCATCATCTGGATGATTTTTTTTAACGTAATCAATAACTGCTAACGCTGGAGTAATATGTCCGCCAGTAATCAGTATTTTCATAATAGTTGGGTAGTAACACCCACCAAACAATTACTTACTGTTCTTTTTTGGCACGTAAAAAAACGCCCATTACAAACAATATCATGGCTAAAGATGAACCTCCATACGAAAATAAGGGTAGAGGCAAACCCGTTAATGGTACAAGCGCCACCACCGAAGCCAAATTAAGCAGCGTTTGGACGCTGATCCAAATCAAAATCCCATAGAGAAATAGATACTTAAATTTATCTAGCACATAAAATGAACTGGCGATGCGAAACATTACTAAAAAGGTGAGCAAATATAATCCAATAACCAATGTCGAACCAAAGAATCCGATTTCCTCGGCAACGATCGCAAAAATTGAGTCACTACTAGCCTCTGGGATATAGGAATACTTTTGTCGTGAGTTACCCAAACCTTGACCTATCCACCCTCCGTTCCCAAGAGCCAAAGTAATTTGACGAATGTGAAAACTTGCGCCAAGCGGATCGGACTCTGGATTAAGGAAAGTGGTTAGGCGCTTCATACGATATGGTGAAGTTACGATTGCTAACGCGATCAGCAAAATACCAATTGCTCCAACCGCCGCAAAAGTTTTGATCTCGCCACCTGACAAAAAGTACATACCAAAAGCAATCCACAACAGGATCAGTAAGGAACCAAGATCTGGTTGAAGAATCACTAACAATGCCGGAATACCAATTAGCAATAAAAACGGCCCAACATTTTGCTTTTTTGCCAGCCATGAAGCAAAATACGCAACTGTGGCGAATTTGAAAAACTCGATCGGTTGTAAAAATATCGGACCAACCGAGATCCAACGATGCGCACCATTCAACTCCAAGCCCAAACCAGGAATGAAAACCATAATCAGAAGTACTAACCCTAAAAGAAACCAAATTAGACCTGTTTTTTGCCAAAAGAGGTAAGGAACGATGTATCCTACTACCATGCCCATCATACCTATTAGCAACCAGCCAAGCTGTCTTTTGACGAAATGATATTGGTGGCCAAAAAGTACGAAGCTTTCATCCACTGAAGCTTCAAAGACAAAAAATATCCCCAAAGCTGTTATCACGAAAGTTAGCAACAAAAGCCAAGGGAAAAGAGCTCCAGCTGAGTTCTGCTTTTTTTTATTTCCTGGATTTAAAAAATGCCTAACCATCGTGACTTTTCAAACTTCTAGCAAAATAAAAATTTATTGTGGAAAACTGGTTTTTATGAGCAAGAAAGGTGTTCCTGAGTGAAATTTGACTTCCTGCCAAATAAAATTTTGTAGTGAAAAGTTGATTTATTTGAGCGAAAGGTGCTGTTTTAGACAGGAAGTCTATTATATGGCTAGTTGGTATGAGAAAACAACCAAGCAACACAAAAAAACAGTTGGGTAATAGTGATGCCATTTTTGCTACAACTTTTTACTATAAGTGTATTAGTGACCTAATCATCCAGAATTTTTAATAACATCCAATAAATCCCTAGATCATTGCCAACCACAAACCAAAAAGCGTCAACATAATTTGCACTAACCAGGCCCGTTGGACAATCTTGGGCTCCTCCCAACCAATTTGTTGCAAAGTTAGGTGAAAAGGAGCGGCAGGAATGATTTTTTTCTTTCTGAATTTTTTGGAGAGTAGCTGGACAAAAGTAGAACCGATCTCGAAAACAAAAATAAATCCGATCACAACTAGAGCCACAACCTTGCCTAACAAAAGACCGACTACCGCAAGAGTCGCTCCAAAGGATAAAGCTCCCACATCTCCCATAAACATTCTTGCAGGGAAAACGTTAAAGTATAAAAACGAAACCAAGGAACCGATCCAAAGTGCTAAAAAGACTGACAAAGGTACATCTAAAATCGAAGCAGACAAAAACCACAAACCAAACAAAGAGAAAAGCAATGAGCCTGATGCCAATCCATCCAAACCGTCGGTGATGTTAACGGCGTTAGCGAATGCCACAATCACAAACATGGCAAAGGGAATATAAAAAATGCCCAAATGAAAGGTTCCGACAAAAGGAATATACAAAATCGAAATTCCCAGCTGAAAATATAGAATCATTGCAATAATAAAAGCCAACACCACTTGCAATAACAACTTATGCTTCATCCTCAACCCGAAAAAGTTTTCCTTCTCAAAACCAAAAAATTTCTTAATGTCATCGTACAAACCTAGTAAACCAAATGACAAGAATGTGAAAAACAAGACATTCATTTCAGCATAGTAATTGGTATAAACGCTGGTAACGTTGATACCGAAGATGCTCATAAGCGGCAGAACAATAGCAAACAATATAGCAACGACCATGATCACCAATAAACCTCCACCAACTGGCTTTCCCGCCTTCTGCTGATGAAATTTGTCAAAAATTGGCGTTCTTTTGCCGAAGGCATCTCGAGTTTCTTGTTTGGCGCGCTGAAATTTTAACTGATACAGCGTATTAATGAATGGCACAATTGCCACACTTGTCACAATAAAGGAAAAAATTAACAAACCTAAAACTAACGCGAGTGATGACATGCTTATCTTTCTATTCTTCTAGACGTTCAATATTGGCACCCATTAATTTTAACTTATCATCGATCTGTTCGTAACCACGATCTATCTGCTCAACGTTGTGCAAAATCGTCTGACCCTTTGCACTAATTGCTGCCAACAAAGTGGTAGCCCCAGCACGCAGGTCGTGAATAATGAATTCACCACCGATGAAATTTGTCGGACCAAAAATCTTCACCGCGTGCACATCACTAGGTTTGTTGTCCCTCCAGTTAAAGTTATATGCCTTCTCAGGGTCAGAGACCTCCGGATCAAAGGTCTCGATCTTGGCGCCCATTTGTCGTAAGGTTTCAACGTACTGAAAACGATTCTGGCTAACAGTTTCATGAATTATGCTCTGGCCACCTGCCTTACAAATCAAAGTCGCCCAAAGAGGTTGCCAATCGGTCATGAAACCGGGATGAATTTCAGTTGTGAGATCGGTAGAACGCAATGAACCCTTGTAGAAGAAGCGAATGCCGTAGTCACCAATTTCAAAACCAGCACCAGCTTCGTCTAATTTTTCCAAAAATGCTTCAAGATCTTGATGTCGAGCATTTTCAATGATGACATCACCCTCAGAGGCAATGGCGGCACAAGCGTAACTCACAACCTCGTTACGATCTGGCATAACTCGGTGGATAGCTCCACCAAGCCGCTCAACACCTTCAATCTCGATCACTCGGAAAGCTCGTCGCCGAACTTTTGCTCCCATGTTGTTTAGGAATTTAATCAAATCATCGATTTCAGGCTCTAAAGCAGCATTCTCTAAAACGGTTTTACCTTTGGCTAAAACAGCCGCCATGATAAGTGTCTCAGTACCAGTATGAGTGTTTTTCTCGAAACGATAATTGGTTCCACTGAGACCTGTATCAGTAGAAATCTCCAAAATGTCATCGCGTTGTACAAATTTTGCACCCATTTTTTTTAGACCATCAAAATGCCTTTCAAGTGGCCTTCTGCCAATTTTGTCACCACCGGGCATTGGGACCTCTGCATGACCAAACCTGGCTAGCAGTGGGGGAATAAACATTGTCGAGGCACGTGAAACTTCGCCATATTGATTTCCAATACTACTTTGAGCAAGATTGCTCGAGTTTATAAAAAGAGTATGATCACCAGCTGTCCAGACCTTACCTCCAAGATCGCGGATCACTTGACCGACCATCTTTACGTCAGAAATTCCGGGGAGATTAAGTAATCTGGATTCTTCATAACCCAGCATCGAAGCAATCATTAATTTGTAGGAAGCATTCTTGGCACCACCGGCCCTAACGGAACCGTGCAAGGGAGTACCACCAATCACTTTTAGAGTTGTACCACCCATAAGAGTCTCTCTTTCATGGCTTTGTTTTGCCACTATTAGTTATTTATAACGATTTTGCTTTTAGCATAAAGCAAAAAATGTTTGTATTTACAGATGTTATTTTAATTCAACTTTAATTAAATAATTGATCAGTAAGCTTTTCAAGATCTTGTGTTGAGAAGATCTTGAAAACTTGGAGCTTACTCTAACCAAAAGACTTCTTCTTGGAGCTCGACAGCGAACTTTTCCTTGACTACACTTTTGACTTTTTCAATTAATCTTTTGATGTCTTCTGCCGTGCCCGAACCATGATTGACAAAAAATGCAGCATGTTTTTGACTTACTTCAATATCTCCCTCCCTCACACCCTTCAAACCAGCTTTATCAATCAAAAAGCCACCTGGAACAAAATCAGCCTCAGCAAATTGCGGAAACATCTTCCTAAGATGTTCATCATTGGCAACATTACGAAAAATACATCCAGAGCTTGGTAATCCAAGTGGCTGAGTCTGTGCACGGTATCTAGTAGCTTTGGACAAAAGTTCCCTCGATTTCTCCGGATCTGTTTTTGGTAAAACAAAGTTGGCTCCCAAAATCACCTCTTTTGTGTGATGAAAGCGAGAAGAGTCGTAAGCGAACTTCGCGTCTGCCTTGTCTATCCAGACAATTTTGAAATCTTCATCAATGATCTCAACCTGATCAATGTATTCACTTATCAAATGTGTAAGGTAATGAGCGTTGTTATAAATAGCTCCTCCCAAACTACCGGGTACGCCCAAAAAGTATTCAAGACCACCCAGCTCAAGATCAATGGTCTTTCGTACTAAGAGTGAAGTCTTCAAACCAGAAGCTGCATAAACAGTAACCAGTCCGGTTGACTGGTCACTTTTTGTATACAAAACTTTAAAATCGTCACATAGATACTTGATAACTAATCCCCTAATACCTGCTTCAGAAACAACTACGTTGCTTGCACCACCAAGAATGGTCGTTTTAACACCTACTCGTGAACAATACGCCAACAAGTCGGCAAGCCGGTTTTTTTCACTCACTTCAACATAACACTCGGCTGGCCCGCCAACTTTAAAATATGTCAGATCTTTTAGCTGGAAGTTTTTCTTAAATGATAAGTCTGCAAATCTTAACTGCAGATCAGCTTGAGCCAGGTTGTTTGAAGGGTTCATACTATAATAGTAGTGGACTAGTTACCCACTAGGTGTAAATTGTAAACTACTAGTCCAGTTTTATCCATCTAATGCCAGGCATAGCACTCATCAACAAACCCAGCGGTATGACAAGCCATGATGTAGTCAATATTGTTCGCCACAAAACTGGCCTGAAAAAGGTTGGTCACTGTGGAACACTTGATCCATTAGCAACTGGTCTGCTGATCATCTTGGTAGGACGAGATGCCACAAGAAAACAAGCCCAATTTCTCAAAAGTGATAAAGAATACATCTGCAACGCCGTTCTGGGTCAAACTACTGACACTTATGATATCGAAGGACAGGTTATTACCAAGACCGATTGGAAGAGTTACCAAAATATTACATCAGAAGAGCTTAAGAAAACCTTGAATGATTTTATTGGCAAGACTAACCAAACTGTGCCGGCCTACTCAGCAGTTCGCTCATCAGGAAAGAAGCTATATGAGAAGGCCAGGGAAGGCACACTCGATTTATCAGAGCTCCCCAGTAGACAAATTGAAATTTTTTGTCTCAACTTACTAAGTTTTAACCGAGATAATACACGCCAGATAATTGAGTTCTCTTTCGTCTGTCATTGCTCAAGTGGGACATACATTCGATCGTTGGTCCACGACATTGGTCAAAGACTAGGATGTGGCGCAACATTAACTAGCCTGAAAAGAACGAAAATCGGTCCTTTCTCAGTAGACCAAGCACAAGACCTAATTAAAGGCAAGGAATTGACTTTTATTTCCACCTAAATGGTGAATTGATTTTTTAGAGACACAAGAAGTCTAATCAATAACTGGATAGATGCTAATAGGTCGCTGTTTTGATCTGACCAACTACACTAGGTGGCCAGTATCTAAAAAAAGCCCGACCAACGATGTGCGATTTGTTAATTGGCCCCCAAGCTCTGGAGTCGCTCGAGTAGGGTCGGTTGTCTCCACACACAAAATACTCGTCTGGTCCCATCGTAACGGACACTCCCTTAGTAAAAGCACCCGCTGGAATCTCAAAATCATCTGGAATGTAACTTTCGTTCAAGGCAACACCGTTAACAAAAATTGTGTTATCCTTGACCTCAACAGTTTCCCCCGGTAATGCAATAACTCGCTTAATAAAATCACAACCAGTTCCCTTGGGGCAGCGAGCAGCTTCTGGAGCATGAAAAACAACTACCTCACCTCTTTGAGGATTGCCCATTTTGTATGAAATTTTATCCGTCAAAACATATTCACCACTTTGAAAATTTGGCACCATCGACTGACCATTAACTTGATGAGGTTGCAAAAAGAACAGATATACCACCAAAAAAATCGATAATGCAATCACAACGGTCTCGAAGATATCCAGGAAAAACTCTCCAATTTTACGAATAATTGTTGGCATATATAGTTAAATGCAATAGTCAACCAAGTCTATTGGCTGCGAATATGTTAACGCCATTGCTTGTGTTGATGCAAGCCTGAAATTATAATGGGAGCATGGGTTACACAAAAAATGCTATTTCTGGGTTTGGTTGGCAGTCAGTTTTAAAGATTATCAGCTCGGTGGTCACGGTCGCCAAGATTTTTTTTCTAGCGCGTTTGCTTAGTCCAGCAGACTTTGGTTTATTTTCTCTTACCCTGATTGCATTAGGCCTAACCGAGAGCCTAACCCAAACCGGGGTGAATGTAACAATTATTCAAAGTCGTCAAAGCATTGATTATTTCCTTGATACTGCGTGGGTTGTTTCGATCATTCGTGGTTTGGTCATCGGAATTTTAATGACGCTACTTGGGTTCTTAATGGGTCGATATTACTCAGAGCCCCAACTCGTCTTTTTGGTTGCTGTTGCCTCACTGGTTCCAATCATCAAGGGGTTTATTAATCCTGCTATCGTCAGTCTTTATAAAGATCTGAAATTTTTTCATGACAGTTTATACCGTTTATCACTCGTCTTGGTTGAATCGGTCTTAGCAATTATTATTGCCTTCTTTCTGCACTCTGTTTTTGCACTAATCTTAGCGGTAATCGGCAGCGCAATCTTTGAAGTAGCAATCTCTTTTATATTTTTTAAAAGTCGTCCACGCTTGGCTTACACCGATTCGAGGGGAAAAGAAATTATTAATAATGCCAAATGGCTCAGCCCAGCTGCTTTGCTAAATTACCTAAACGAAAATGCAGATGATTTCATTTTGGGGAAAATTGTTGGATTGCATAGTCTGGGTATTTATCATAATGCCTATGCCTTAAGTCACAAGGTCAATTATGATGTTGCAAAGTCAATTTACCATGGAACTTTTCCGATCTTAACAAAGATAGCACACAAAACTGAACGCATTAATCAAGCCTTTAAAAAATCCTTTCTGGTAACTTTGATAATCGGTGTCCTTGGATCACTTCCGGTTATACTTTTTCCCGGTTTAGTGGTAAAAATTCTTCTTGGAGAACAGTGGCTTGAAGCAACACATTTGGTTGTCCCTTTGACAATCGCTGGTCTAATCCAAAGTCTCAGTTTGTGCACTTATGGCTACTTCATTGCTCGAAAAATGTACAGAATCGTCAATCTACACCTGGTGGCAACTTTGATTTTAATGGCAATCGCAATAATTATTTTAGGAAAGTGGCAAGGATTGTTTGGCGCAGTTGTGGGTATTACCTTGTCTAGACTGATAACTTTACCCATTGTTGGTTGGGGAGTTTGGAAAAATGTCTCAAATAATCAATAACATCAAAAGCCATTGGATGATTATTATCATAATCATTATTGGTAGCTACTTACGCTTCTATAAATTGAATGAACTGGCTATTCTCTTTGGAGATAGTGGTCGCGATATTTTAGCTGCAACTTCAGCAGTAGAGGAGGGAAGCATACCCCTACTTGGAATTCCTTCTAGTGTGCCCAGATTCAGGCAGGGTCCGCTCTCAATTTGGTTGGTAATGCTCTTAAATATCGTCTTTGGAGATAATTTCCTAATTTATTCGTTGGTTTTTGCTTTCATCGGGACCCTAGCTGTAATAGCGCTCTACGAGTACATGTTAAATTTTCATGGGAAAAAAGCTGCCGTACTCGCCAGCTTGATGCTAGCCTTCTCTCCATTGGCCGTTGCTCACAGTCGAATGATCTATCACATCACTCCCACCCCATTATTGGTTGTTTTATTTCTGTGGTCACTACAAAAAGCATGGAAAGGATCACGGAAATCATTTTTTCTGGCCGGACTGATGGCTTCTTTAGTCTTTCAAACTGAACTAAGTTTGTTTCCTCTTGTCCTCATACCACTGATAATAATGTTCATCAAAAAAATCATAAAAAAACAGATTGTTGTCAGTTTTATCTCAGGAGTTGCGGTTGGACTTACACCTCAAATCATACACGATCTAACTCATCGCTTTGCCCATCTAGGTGGCTTTTCACTTTGGCTGGGATATCGTGTGATCGCGGCTTTTGCACCAACTGAACATCAATTTAATCAGGGGAAAATTGTTGAGACTCTGGTTAGTTACGGACGATATTTCTGCAGGATATGGAGTACTGACAACATTTTTATATCAATATTAATGTTTTTGATCTTCATTTGTTCAGTTTTTTGGCTGTGGAAAAAGAGGTCCATCTTGAGAGCCAAAACACGGATCGAGTTATTGGCTTTTATCATTCTTACGATTGGCTATGTGATTCACGGCACACCATCGGAAGCATACTTTCCAGCATATTTCATATTCTTGCCAATTATCATATCGATAGGAATAGTGCTAATGAGACTGAGATATCAAGCCATTCTAATTACAAGTTTGGTCATCGTCTCGTTTGTGAATTTTGCAGAAATTAATCAGTTTAATTTTTTTGTCAGCAACAATAATTCTTTCTCCTATGGTCCATCTGTTGGGGAACAAAAGGAAATTATTGAGTTCATCAGCTCAACTTCAAACGGGCCATTCAAACTCAAAACAAACGATGATTATGGAGTTTTTCCTTCATATTTTGACGGCTACCGATATTTAATGAAACAAAAAAATCTATTTGAAAACGAAAATGGTAAAGTTTTTTATGTAGAAAAGCGTGGCAACAGACCGATCTTTATATGGTCTTTTGAGGAAAAGATTGCAAGGAAAACTTTTCCTAGTATAGATGTGTATTACTTCCAATGAAGATAGAAAAACTACAATTATCGGTGGTAATTTTAACAAATCTGAAGGGATCGAGATTTATTAAATCATTGGAATCGGCTCAATTTGCAGATCAAGTGGTGGTTATTGATTATGAAAGTCAAAACGATTGGCAAAGTCTAAAAGAACTATATCACTTTGAGCTTTGGCAAAGAAACTGTCATACAATTAGAAATTTTGCTGATGAAAGAAATCAAGCATTGGAAAAAGCCAAACACAGCTGGGTCTTATTCCTGGATAGTGATGAAGTAATTCTGCCAAAATCATTCAAGCTTATCAAGGAAATTATCGAAAAAAATGATTGTGATGGGGCAACTGTTAAGCGACTAGACCTTTTTTTGGGAAAGGTGCTTGTGCACGGTGAAACTAATCGCGTCAAGCTGCTCAGACTTTTTAAAAAAAATCGTGGCCACTGGCTAAGACCAGTTCATGAGTTCGTTAGGGTTAATGGAGTCATTAAAAACACAAACATCACCTTCTTGCACAATTCACATCAAAACTTTAGTGATTTCATCTCAAAAATTAACCATTACACAGATATTGAGGCTGACTTTCGCTGCCAATTATTCAAGATTAAGCTCCAGAAAAATAATCACCAAAAAAATAAACGGCTCTTCCTAGCAAGTAATTATTTTCAGATGGTAATTTTTCCATTAGTTAAATTTTTACAAAATTACTTCATAAGACTGGGAATTTTTGACGGCTGGAGAGGTCTCATCTACGCCACCGCCATGAGCCTACATTCTTTAGTCGTTCGAATCAAAGTTATAGAAAAAATGAGAGTATGAAAAATATTTGTAATCCAAAATTATTCTCTTTGACTTTGTTTTTATCACTTTTCAGCTTAGGTCAATTACAGCGAATACAACTTAACCAACAAATCGCCTTCTATCTACATGATGTTTTCTTGTTTCTTTGGTTAATTTGGTCGATTCCTGCTTTCAGGAATGAATGGAAAAATCTAGTTCTAGAAAAGTATTACTACTTTATATCGCAAAAAAGAACTTGGACAACATTAGTGTTAGTGATTTTTATTTGGCACGTCATAATACTAATCGTCAATCTTTTTTCTGGGATAGCCACTATAAGCAATCTTTTGTACTTAGCTCGTCTTGGAACTTATTTGGCCTCAGCAATCTCACTAAGTTTTATTATCAAAACAGGCCAAGATCGGAGACGACTTAGGATTGCTTTAGTTGTCTCGGCCATGGTTGTGACTTTTTTTGGGCTAATTCAATATTGGTTTCTACCTGACACTAGAGTACTGGCTATTTTGGGATGGGATGATCATTACAATCGCCTAATTGGTACGTTTTTTGATCCCGCATTTACCGGACTCATCATTGTCATGGGCTTTTTTTTCTGGCAATCTTTAGAAAAGGTAATCACTGAAAAATTCGGACAATTGTTCTTTTTATTTTCTCCAATAATTTTTATTATTGCGATACTTCTAACATACTCACGAGCTTCATATTTGGCGTTCGCTGTTGGACTCTCTGTTTACTTTTTAATATCTATGATGAAAAACATTGGAACAAAGATTATTAATTATCGTAATTATCTGAAAATCATCATCTATCTTTTGGTGTTTTTGCTAGCTCTGCCATTTTTGCCCAAGCCTCAGGGAGAAGGTGTGCAATTGGCCAGAACTTCAACCATCGTTTCACGTTGGCAAAATACTAGCCAATACTTACAGCACATATCACCTCTTCAATGGTTTGTTGGTCAGGGTATCTTTGGTTTTCAAAAGACATCATCCGACACCAGCCAAAAGCAAACATCAAACGAGTCGCAACCGGCTTCAATGGCCAAGCACGCAGCTTTTCCCGACAATTTGTTGGTTCTATTAATATCAACATTTGGTTTACCTTTAGCAATTATCATCGCTCTTTATGCTCAAAAAAAATTCTCATATCTGCTCACGGGAGATGAGTGGTTGCTAGCCACCATCTATGCAGTTTTAACCCACAGTCAATTTAGCAACTCTTTGCTACAACCATTCGTACTGATTTTTTTAATGATGGGAATTGTCTCTTCACGAGGTAAAGCCGGTTAACACAGAAATTTCTATGAAGCTGGAACTGGTAAAGAGTCTAGTATCGAAAATTCACCTTGATTTCCTGCATGTTTTCGTTGCCGGCTTTGTCGACGATTTTTATTTCCAGTTTGTTTTCGCCTTCGTTGAGTAGATGCGTTGTGGAAAAAACACCCTCTGAGTTTGCAATAGTTAGCCGACCGTTTACATACACCTTGGACCCTGGCTCAGTTTTGCCTTTAACAACCGTTAGCTGATTTTTCTTTAATTCAATGCTCGAGTCTGGTTGTGGACTCTCTAACTCCAAGCTTGGTTTCTCGGTATCGATGAAAATCGAGTAGTTTTTTGTTTGGATTGATTCATTGCCTGCCTCGTCAACACCATAAACAGTTAGGTTGTGGTCACCCTGAGAAAAATCCAAGAGATGCTGGAAGTTCCCGGCCGCATCAACATCAACTTGAGCTACCTCTTGGCTATCGAGAACGAAAACCACTTTCGAGTCTGGCTCACCATAACCTGTCAGATTAAGACTGGCGCTATTTGTAGCGGTTGGCGGAGCAAACAAAACAGGGGTTTGGGGCGGAACATCATCCTTATTGCCAACTGTTCCTGAATTGGAATCAATCATCTTAAAGAATAAATTTATAGCTCCGGGTAGGATCACAAAAATGAATAACAAAAGAATCACAATCGCCAGCCCTGATAAGATCAGGGTCTGTTTAGTCATATCTTTTTGCTGTTTCCTGGTTAAACGCGAGCTAACCATTTGTGGCTTGTTAGAAATTGGGCTGGAATACGGGTTTTGAGATAGCGGCATTTTTGAGATCCTAGCCAGGATAACATAATTTTTGTTATGAGCCAAGAGAGGGGATCGAACCCTCGACCTGCGGTTTACGATACCGCTGCTCTACCAGCTGAGCTATCTTGGCTATTTCTCTTTTCTCACAAGTCTCAGCAACCGATTTGTGTCATAAACAAAGTTTTAACCAGTTCATAGACTTAAAGCCTTTGGCCTTTAAAACATATCCAACAAAAATAAAATTATAGAGAATTTTAACCTTTGGCAGCAAGAAAAACTAGAGAGAAGATAGTAGACATGTGGTGAAACGCGATTTTGCAATGTGCTTTTGCGACAAGTCTAATAATTAACAAGAAGCAAGCAAATTCAAATAGCTATTCTTATCAAGTCCATTGCTACCTAAAAAAGCCGTGACCTCTTGATGTTTTTTTATTATAGCGTCGAGTTCAAGGTTGATTTTTAATGTTTCTTCTGGAGAATAACTATTAGTGTTACTTGGCTGCTTTAACTCTTCATCAGAGCTGGCAAGTAAGCTTTCTCTAAGAATAACCATCTCCTTTAAAAAATTGATAATACCAATCCGCTGGCGACTATCTAAATGAATTTGAAACAAGTTGTTGAAGATTCTATTAGCGACTTCACTTAGCATATTTTCATCATCCACAAAAACAGATCCTGATCTGAGGCACTTAAATAATTCTCTAATCAAATTTATCATTTGATAGTTTGATTCAAACTCATGGGGACGTTTTTGTTGGTTGTTTCTGTTTGTTGTTAAGGTCTTTGCGCTTATTTCATGCATCAAAGGTGCATTTTACACTTACAACCTTCTTGCTATCAACAGCTATTAAGTTTTTTAGCTATTTCGAATGCAGCCGGTATAACTTTTTTTAGATTTTTATACGTTGACAAATTACTTTATTAATATAAACTATTTAGTTAACTAAAATAATATCTAACGAAAAAATAATTGATAAAAATATGTCAATCAATCTCGAAATAACAAATCGACTACTCAAGTTATCAAAAACTTTAGAAAAAACCAGCAACATAATATTTTCCCGATTCGGAATTACCATCACTGGTTATGAAATCCTAAAGTTGATTCAGCAAGGCTGTAAAACAACCACAGATTTATCTCTGCAAACAGACGCTAGTCCGAGTGCAATCACTCATATCACTAAAGCTTTGGAAGAAAATGATTATCTGCAAAGATCATTTGATTTAGATGATAAGAGAATATGGTATTTCGCTCTCACAGAAAATGGATTGAAAAAACTAAAACTAATTGAAAGTATTTATCAATTAGCGCTAAGTCAGCTATATGAAAAATATACTGATGACCAAAAAACCGAAGTGTTTAACTTCTTGGATGAGGTTGAAAGACATTTGTTTCATGCCGTTACAGAGCATAAAAGTGAAATCATCCAGTTTACAAATCAATTGTTAGAAAAGTCCAAGGAGGTGAATGGATAAAGCTCATCCCAAAAATCATTCTCAAAACACTCATTGGTATTTCGATGATCATGTTCCCAGTTTTTTTCATGATAGGTTTTACCCTTCATTTTAAAAGTATCGAAAGCTTCTTAGATTTAAAAATAAAATATGAACCTCAAACAGCCCAAGATTTTATGTCGACTTTAACAATTAAAGATACATGGCGTTTGCATACTCTGCCACACCTTGTGCCTTATCTTGGTGTTGTTGCTTTTGTACCAACCTATACTTATCAGGACTTTCGCTTCAGCCACAGTAAATATGGATGATAGGTTGACGCAACACAGATGTTAAATACTCATCAATGAGGGTAGTTTTTCTGGCATAGATGGTTTGTTTCATCTGGTGAGCAGCCACT
>JBMORQ010000034.1:0-3800 GCA_049322575.1 Patescibacteria group bacterium | reverse complement strand
GGTTTATAGATATGAAAAAAACAGCGAGGATCACTACGCTCGATAGCGTGAGGAAGCGCAAGCGGAGACATAATATATAATTGTAGCGATAGCGGAAATTATATTGTCGGAGCGAGCAAGCTCACTATCCGTGTCACATTCGCTTTGAAACATCAATTTATTTATGACTCAGCGTCTTCCAAATAGGCTCAGTTAAACTTGAGAACACCCTTCTAATCTGCTCGGGAATTTTTGTATGATATGCCCACCTCAAATCTCCTAAGAATTGATCCTTTGGATACAACTTTTTTTGCGCCCGATACAGAGTGAGGAAAGGCTTATAAATTTCATCACTAGTTGCAAGAGATTTATCGCGAATGACTCTACGATACGCCTTTAGCTGTCGCCAGTCTTTAGGACGAGGGTATCCAGAAATTAACCAAATGTAAAAAAGAGTGGCCGCGCTAAAAGTCGGTACCTCAACTCCTGCCAACCTAGCAGTCTCCATATTAAATACTTCTCTAGAGATTGGTAAACATATATTTTTATATGAAATAGCAGCCAAACTCCCACTCCCCTTCCCATACAACTTGATTTGTCCTCGAAAGTGTTCATCCAAACTCAAGGGACGAGCTAAGATTTTTGCCTCATCCATAATTTTATTTAAAAAATTTGGTTCTGCATCTGTCAAAACTACTACATCAATATCCTTAAACTCACCATTTACCCCAAAGGGTGTAGGCAACTTGGCAGCTACGGCTCTACCCAAGCGAGCCAACTAGTCTCACGTCAAGACTGCGTTCTTTAAAAAAACGAAAAACACTAAGTAATTTTTCAGATAGGATTATCTCTTTTTCCAGAGTTAAATAGTTTGCCTGAGTAAACGCCTCAATATTCATAAGAAGGCGTATTTTAGATTATTTATGTGTAATTGTTGAGTATGAGTAATTATTGAGTATAAACAATCATAGTCTCAACTAGCCTAAACTTAAAAAACCATTAATTAAATTAATAGCAGTACAAATCTTTTTGTTTTTTTGGCGCAGTATCGCTAACAAAAAATTTCCAGGCCATAACCTGAAAAATCTCTTTTTTGTCTTAACTTTTCTTCAAGAGAACTTGAGCTATGTCATTTTTGCTGATATAAAAATGATAAAATATCGCTATGGCACTTATCTTCGAGTCAAAAAACTTTACAATTGAGTCACATGAGAAACCAGAGTTAGATAGGCTTGATGGTGGTCATATTAAAATAAATCCAAAAACCTCAGTAGTTGATAGAACTTGTCTAACCCCTCAATTAGCAATTGAACTCATGCGTTTAACAATTGTGGCAGGCAAGGCTTTGGTTGATGGCATGAAGAAACAAGGAATAAATATTGGCAGAGTTAATTACCAAGACAATGGCAATTGGAAACCCGAATTGCATATTCATTTATATGGTCGTGCTGTGGATGCAACCCAACAGAAATTTGGAGATCCAATTACTCCTGGCCATAAAGATACCTATGAGTCACTCACACAAGAAGATATTCACAACATTAGAGAGGAAATATTGAGAATAATGGCTTTACCTGAGTTCCAGGATAGCACATGGGGACTCTAGTCATATGACCATGTGGGTTACGAACTCCTCCCTTGCCCCAAGAATAAGCCCGCAATATCAATAGGTTTTTTTGTAAAATAAAAATAAAACTCACTTCAAAAATACAAAAGCATTTAATGTATTTGAGATTTAATATACTAATATTCTATGTTTTTGCTGTGACAACACCTCACAAATCACCAAAACAGAAAAATCACTTAACTAAAACCCATGAACAAAGAAGCCACACTAAAAAATCCAGACATTATTAGAGATTTAGAAAACCCATACCAGTTAATCCGTGATAAACTTGGTGTTGATCTTAACGGTCTAGTGACTATAAAACAATTGATTGATGAGACAGTCTTAAAACTGGTGGAGAGCCAAATTCACAAAAATCTTTTTAGCTCTGACGACCTGACGAGCAAGCTCACTTCACCACACCCAGGTATAGAAATTCGACTACAAGCAATTGGTTATCCAGATTGCACTTCTGAGGGAACAGTTGCCGAACATGATCATGGAAACGATAACGTCACAGAAATTATCATTACCATCGGTGATTCTGTCTATCCAGGACTTCCAGAGCCATTAGCCAGAACAACGAACCATACTATTTATTTAGTTCGAGCTGGGACTACTCACGGTAGCAACAGCCAGCCAGCATCAGGTAAGTGGCTATCTATCAAAATTAAAGATTATATTCAGCTGTCCTAAATCATCACCTCACAGTTCAAACAAGCTAAACTAAAACAAAAATCATGAAAACACCACTTCACCCCCAAGTTGCCAGTTATTTCCAAAAACAGACTCCAGAAAGGCAAGCGATTTTACACAAACTCCGTGAATTAATTTTTAAGAATCTTCCACAAGTAGAGGAAAACTGGGCGTGGGGTGTACCAGTTTACGATGGCGGCAAATTTTATTTAGCATCGCTCAAAAATCAAGTTAACATGGGCTTCTCAATTGTTGGTCTTAGCAACTCGGAAGCCTCGCAATTTGAGGGAGGTGGCAAAACAGCAAGGCATATTAAAATTCATAGTCTTGAGTCAATTGACGAAAAGTTGCTTTCGTCTCTCATCAAACTTGTTCACCAAAAAGCAAGCTGTCCGGAATAAAAAAGCATGTGTTATGATTGAATTAGAATTGATGTTAAGCAAGATTTTTATTACACATTCGTTTCTTTATAAATCAAGCAAAACTATAGAAAGGCATTATGACAATCGAAATTCCCTTGAGTCCTAAAACATTTAAAATTTTAGTCACTACATCGCTTTTGGTCCTAGTTTCTGGAGTTGCGGTTTTTGCCAAAATGCAAAGCACAAAGCAACAAACAGCACTGCTTGATTCCCAAAAACAAACAAATTTGCTCATGCAGGATGAGCAAAATGAACAAGCCACCGATCTTGACCTAAGTGCAGCCGAAGCTACTCCAACAGCTAGCCCAATTCCAACACTTGAGCCAACCGCTGTTCCCACCAGCATGCCAACAAATACCCCTGTGCCAGCACCAAAAATTTCCTTGACAGGAAAAGCAACAGATAGCGGCATTTCTTTTTCCTGGACAGTCAACGGAATTGACTCGAATTTGGGTTTTAAACTTGTAAAAAGCACCGAGTCAAACCCAACATATCCAGGCAGCGATTACAAATACCTAAGCGAACCCAGCCAAAGGAGTTACACTTGGGACATCCGCGACGGAAAAACTTATCACTTTAGAGTTTGCCGCTATATCGGTGAAAAATGTGATGTTTATAGTAATGATATAACTGTTACAGCCCCGTCCGCTGCAACTTCGGAAAACAAAAACACCAGCACAGGCAGTGTTACCAGCATCAGTCTGTCTGGAAGTGGAAGTAGTGTTAGTTGGAGTGCCAACGGCCGATCGGAAAAAGGATTCAAAGTTGTCTGGTCAAAAAACAGTGATCCAACTTATCCAACTAGATCGGGAGATAAGTTCCACTACTACTCCGACCCAAATAAAAGCAATGATCAATTAGAAGCATTTGACGGTGCCGGCAAGTATTACGTTAGGGTTTGTGAATATTTGGGCGGTCGTTGCGGTGTCTATTCGAACCAACTTACTCTTGATTTATAGAAATTTACCAATTTTTAGCTAATGTAAAACAAATGGGTTGCTAGATGCTAATATAAACGACGTTTCCACATATCCCATAGTTGTTTAAGTTGTTGTTTGTTTTGTACCCTCGATAACGCAAGTTGCCAACACATAATT
>JBMORQ010000033.1:0-4146 GCA_049322575.1 Patescibacteria group bacterium | reverse complement strand
CCCTCAACATGATCTGCCAGTGCCGTCCCTGTGTAATTGACTGGCGTATGAATCAAAAATTCAATGTACTGATTCTTTTTCACCTCTTCACTATATCAAATTATCGTGGCTGAAGCGAAAGTCCTGTTAGTGTATCTTTATGGTTATTTCTGTTGATAAGTGCTCGAACGATGGGATGAATTCGGACGAATTGATTGGATTAGCGAGCTGGAATATCCGGAGTGGACGGTGAAGGAGGTGGGGAGATTCCTAAACTTCTAGCTTGATTCTACGAATTCCTTTCTGATAGCCTCGATTTTCTTTCCTACGTTCTTATCCACTTTAATTTGCTGCCAGAGACCGTTATATCCATCAAAGTGGCCTTTATAGCGACTTTCTAATGCTTTCATTACATGTCCCAGCATTTGAGTGACAACTGAGCATAGAGAATCTGGAGACCATCGGTTCTTGCTGAGGCGAGGGTCACTAAAGACTTCTCCCCATCTTAAAGAAGATGCGTTTACATGAGCATAGGAATAGGTTAACTTGACGCAGAAGTCGTAATAGTTTCTATCTCCAAAACCCACATCTTCCATACGCTTATCTAAACTTTTGTTTGCCCAAGAAGTTCCAAACTTAGCCTTACCTAAATCACCCATGTACATTTTAAGCCTCTGCTCAGTATCTTCCTCTGCTATCCACCTCATGTTTATGGCGTGTTCAACTAAGCTTCTCAATACAGGGAATGCTTCATCAGTCACTCCGTGATCACCCAAAAACAGAATCGTATCAGCTAATCTGACAGCCTTCGTGCTAGCTGCAACCAAATACCTATCGAGCAGAGAGGCGTTTTCAATTTTTCGATCCATCTGATCAAAACCAGTATCGATTAGTTCCAAGGCTTTTTGGGCTAACTCTCTATGTTTTGACATGTTATTTTTTTGATTGCTTTTCCCTGAACTTTTTTATAACTTCCTCTATTTCCTTCTGGCTTTGAGTTTTTGTTTCTTCAATTTCTTTTTGTAACTTGCTTGCCTCCTCGTCAACCTCTTTCTTAGTAAGCTTGATCCCACTTGTATGAATAAAGAATCTAGCGAGTTTTGTACCTAAAGGGACATCTTTTTTTGCCATTAGTCTTATTTTGGCCATCAGTTGTACAGTTCTGTCCTCCATATCTCCAAGAAATGCCTCAAGTGCGGTTAAATGCTCGGCAGAAATCTGTGCATTTACTAAGTAATCCTGCTTTTCTATGTGATGCTGGATGTAAGCATTTTTGATATCAGCATAACCGTCAGCCAGACTGTCTATGTCGTCATTCAGCTTTCTAAGTTGGTAGTTAAAAGTGAATAGTTCGTTAATAAGTTCAATGTCGTGCAGTGCTACATAGTGTGACCTATCAATGGGAAGTTGACGAAGCTTACTGAAATAAATATTACCAGAGGTAATGGCGTTTCTAAAAAATGGGATTAGATAGATATTATCGTGAACAATCCCACCTAGCTCATTTAGCTGTGTTTCAAGGAGAACTAACGCGTTATAGTGCTTAACCTGCCTTTGATAAATCTTGCTAAAAAACTCAGCTAATCTCAAAAATAAAAAGGCAAAAAAAGCTCCCGCAAAAGCACTAAATCCTTGAATTAACAATTCTGTAGTCGCATTCATATTTATCTTTCAATTTGACTAACTGCTTTGTGGTACGCACAGAAATCACAATCCTCACCACATTCAGGATATTCACTAGATTGAAGGCATTTGTGGGCATCCACAACCGCTCCTTCAACCCATGAGTCATCTCCCTCGTAAGCAATCAGGGTAATATCGAATTCAAGCTTGCCGTCAAATGCCTTGCGGTCAGTCTGCCCGTTGCAGTACACAAAGTAGCCGGTACTGGAAACTTTATAACCGTTTTGTCTCAATAACCACTGATACACTTCCATCTGGCGTTTGTAACCATCTTGCCAGTCTTTGTTCAGCTCAGTAATTTCCTCACTTTTTGATGTTGATTTATAGTCCACTACAATAAACTCTTCCTTAGAATTAATCCACAGGTCGTCAATAGCTCCAAAAATAAGCAAATTGGTAGGATGATGCAGATACTGAACCCCAGTAAAATTATGTCTCCACTTATCCAAATCTGTATGAGCAGCTGGCCGTGCATCAATGCCATACTTCTCGATTAAAGGATGTTTTGTACCATTTGCGCGGTGAATATCGAATTCAAGCTTGAGCAGATGATCCACGGCAGAATTAAGAGCAAAAGGGAATCCTGGCGGTCTGGCGACTCCAAGCCTACGATCAAAGTAGAAACAGCGTGGACAGCTTAAAAAAAGATCAATCTTTGAACGAGAAAGCTTAAACGGCTCTGGTGAGCTTGGATCGTATAAACCTTTGGTGCGTTGTGAGTTGTAGTATTGAGACATAAATGATTGAACTTACGCACTTTCGTCAGGTGTTTCAATAATGATATTTTCTCGATCGTTGAGTTGAACTATTACCGATTGTTTTAACTTTAATCCTTTACCTATCGCAATGGCGTGACGCTCTTCCAACGTTGCAAGAGTATTGGCATAGTCTTCACCGATATAATTCTCCAAAAATCCTTTGCCGGTATCATCAAACACACGTAAAGCAAAAATAGTATTGCATTGATTCAAGATGCTTTTACTAACGTTTGCCGTTCTTTGAGTGATTACTAAACTTCCAAGACCATATTTTCTCCCCTGTAAAATAACTTTAGCTGTGCCATTTGTAGCACTTTTATCTCCCTCGCTTGCTACAGAATTCCACTCTGGAATAAGAGAATGCGCCTCCTCAAAAACAAGTAACACCTTGGCTTTCTTTTCATCCGCTAGAGGGATTTTCATTAAAATTTTGAACAGTTCTTCCGCAACAACTCTTGTCTTTTCTGCCTGGGTTAAATCAGTCGTTATTACCTTGAAACCCATCTTTTCCCCTCTTGAAGCCTTATGGTAATCTAAGTTAAGAATTCTGACTTTTTTAGTGGTCTCAAAGACTTTAGATTCTGGAATAGTCTCTTGTCCAAAAAGAAACTGACAAAGGTCTTTATTGATAGCAGACTTATACTCCACCAGGTTCCCACTTTTATCAGGGTGTTCTTTTTGAGTTGATCCACTACCTTCAGTATGTATATATTCGTATTTTGTGTTAATTGAATTAAATGCATTTTCGCTATCAGATACAATTGCTGAGTCTTGAATATAATCAGGAAGTTCTTTTTTATACTCATTAGTAATATCTATACAAACAATCTTTATGCCTTTTTCAGTAATTCTTTGGATCAATTCATATGATAAGCAAGATTTTCCAATTCCAAGAATTCCCAGGATTGCTGTATTGTGAGTCACTATTGCATCAATATCTTTTAGGGGTATTTCTAAATCAGTATCAGGAAGTCGACCGATTG
Organism: Patescibacteria group bacterium; assembly: GCA_049322575.1. Taxonomy (GTDB): domain Bacteria; phylum Patescibacteriota; class Microgenomatia; order UBA1400; family PJMF01; genus JBMORQ01. The sequence continues at coordinate 743 of JBMORQ010000033.1, read as the reverse complement.
AGGTTTTGGCAATCTCTTTAATTTTTTCTTCTGACACAGTTCCAGGAAAGGCGAAAAACAATGGTGAAAAAATTGAAGGCATCCACTTACTCACATCCAAATCTTTAGTGCTTTTGTTGTACTTTCCCAGTTTTCTGGCAATACCAATAATGAATCCGTGACGATCAAAATTTTCCAAATTCTCTTCTTTGGCATTTCCATTGATTACTTGATATAGAGTTTCTTGATCATAAATTTGAGTTGATAAAGGATTAATCTTTTCTACAATCTCCACAGGTAAAAAAATATCATCTGCAATATCCCAAATATTCTTCAGACCTTCCACATAGCCTATGTCAAACCGTAAATTCTTCTTTTCAAGGTCTTTTATGGGGCGGAATTTGAAGTTTTTCCAAGATTTATCACGAAGATTGTCTAGTCGTATTTGCAACATTCCATCTTTGTACTCAAAAATAAATCGTGTTTTTTTTAATTCTGACAATAAGCGCAAAACAGCTTCTGTTTGCTTATCTAGAACTGATTTTTCAACTCCATATTTGCTGTAAAGCAAAACTGCTATCACCAATGTAACCAATGAGGCTAAGGCGCTAACAATGTTTGATGAAACAGTAAGAGATGACAAGGTACCCGATTTTTAAACGATTTGTCTTTTCTGTTTGTTAATTAATACTTGCCTGTAAGCGACGGGAGGCATTTTTAATGCCGTGTGAATTCTCTCGTGATTGTAATAGTAAACCATTTGA
>JBMORQ010000032.1:0-39626 GCA_049322575.1 Patescibacteria group bacterium | reverse complement strand
CCTCAACATGATCTGCCAGTGCCGTCCCTGTGTAATTGACTGGCGTATGAATCAAAAATTCAATGTACTGATTCTTTTTCACCTCTTCACTATATCAAATTATCGTGGCTGAAGCGAAAGTCCTGACGATATTAAATATCTATTCAATCCGACATCAAGATCGAATGGTATCACTAAAATCTTCAAGATATCGGTATAGGCATATTCTCTGGTGGTTGGGCGGCGCCCCAACTGAGCTGATAATCAAAATAACTTCCGAACAAAGGGCGAAGAAATTTGATCAATTAATTTACTCATTAGCAAAATGGCCACAAATTAAGAAAACGTCTTTTCATGACAAAAAAAATGTGTTCATAAACGAGGTTTAATTCGCCTTTTATTTGGAAGTCATCAAAACCAGATGGATATAAAACCGTGGACACTTGCGGTAATATATCAAAAATAATCAAATTCGATCGCCTAGTACTACTATAACCATAACTCAACTGTCATCAGTCGGTAATAAAAGAAAAACTCTCATCGTGTGCTTCAAATATGTACAGATTGTCAACCCAAAACCATCATAAACAGATTTCTGCGCATTTATCTAATTGAGTAATTTTTTTCTTGATAAAATTGCGCTTTTCTACCTAAGTTTTTTCCTACCCAAAACTGCCCCTTGCATTTTTTTTGACACTATGTCAAATTATTGTCACGCACATTTAAAAGTGAACTTTGTTAACAACCTATAGTCATTCTGGAATATAGCGGTAAACGAGATGTTTACACGCAACTCAGTGTTTTGACCAAATCCGAGTACCGTTAGTAAAAAGGGTTACTTCACCATCGATGTCTGTTCTGAAGATGGTCTTCCTCAAGTTAGTGAGCTTTTTTATTAACTCGGTATCTGGATGTCCGTATTGATTGCCCTTACCAACACTAATTAAAAAAAGTTCGGGTTGTAGTGATTCCAAAAAAGCTGGTGTAGAACTAAATTTAGAGCCATGGTGCCCTATTTTTAGCACATCAACCTTGCCTATCAAGCCATCTTCAATTAATGCTTGTTCGCCCTTTGCTTCTAAATCGCCCGTTAGTAAAACTTTCACCTTATCGATGGTCAATAAAAGCACGATCGATACGTCATTTTTTGGTTTTTGGCTATCCGGGCGTTGTGATATTACGTCCGATAAGTATGTTTCGGATGAGTTGTTTGAATAAAACTCATGCCGAATTTCTTTACTAACTGTCGGCCACAAAACCTCTACTTTTAGATCATGATGACTATTTGGCATCTCAATAACCATGTTTGGAAAAGGCAGCCAAATATGCGCCCCCTCTTTTATTTCTTCACCCAACGCATTAAAGAAATCTTTTACTTCTTCTGTCTGTTCACCGACATAAGGTGTGAGCAAAACATGCAGAACATGGTACCGATTAAACAAGTTAACAAAGCCACCAACGTGATCTTTGTCGTAGTGGGTTAAAACAACCCACTCAATTGTGTTGTCAAAAACTGGCATGTTTCTCTCAAAACACTTTAGCAGTCTACTGTCGGGTCCGCTATCCACAACCATTTGAAAAAAACCTTGATGTATCAATATTGAATCACCCTGTCCTACATCGCACATGGTAATTTTAGCGTATCTACCAGGCCAATTACATATCAGATATAGCGTAATGATACTAACCACAGCAAGAAAAAATAGCGAGGCTTTTAAAGGGGTTAATTTCGCCATTTTTTAATTACCTTTGAACAACATATAACAAAAACTGAGTGATTTACGTCGCTCCTAGTTAACGATCTTATCGCTATTAATAGTAGTAAATAATATATGAAGATATCTAAAACCCTTATTTCTCTATCAAAATCTATCATCGACCACGGCCAATTGGCAAAAAACTGAGCAGATTTCTCAAAAAGCATGACCGGCCATGAAATACACCACGCTAATGGTCGTGAAAACACATCAAACCAAGGTAGATTAGCAATAAGTATTAGCAATGCACCAGAAATTGTTATTATTGGAGTAAGCCATAGCAGCAAGGTGTTAGACAGCAGCGCCACTACACTGAGCTCGTTAAAATTCGCAAGAACAACAGGCAAAACAAAGAGCTGCGCAACCAAAGTCGTTCGAAATGAATCTATCAAAACGTCAACAACATTTTTGAAAGGTAAGCCAGAAAAGGTTGGGTTGACTGCGGAATAATTAAAATTTGTGAAACTAAAAGTGTAAACCAAGCCAAAACTGGCTAAAAACGACAGCTGAAAAGATATATTAGTCAAGAAGCTTGGATTCATTACAACTAAGAGATAAAAAATCCAGAAAATGATCACTAAAGGGCTCGTACGGTGATAAAAGATATGGCGTAAACCCAGCAGTAAGCAACTAGCCATAGATGATCTAACTATGGAAATGCTTCCTCCAGAGGTAAGTGCGTATAACCACACAAACAAAAACAAGACAAAAAAACGCCATCTACTCGAGTAGACATTCTTGAGCAGTGGTTGAATCAACATCACTACCAATGAAATGTTGTAGCCAGAAGCTGAGGTTAAATGCAACATCCCAATAATTCTCAAGTTGTGACGTAAAACTTTGTCTAACTCAGCATTATCTCCAAAAACCATGCCTGCTATTAATCCATAGCCTGGCTGACCAATTTTTGATGCTAAGTTTTTTAAAAAAAACTCTCTTAATTGAGAAAACCGAAAAATTGAAATAGACCATATTTGTAGAAAATCGATTTTTACTTTGTTTATTAAGCTTTTTTGTATGTTTTTTCTGTTATCACTTGCTCTCGGTTGATTGCTAAATAGTAATAATTTCTTGCTATTTCCTGATGAGCTATTATCACTAAAAAACTCTCTCCAAATGTCATTTTTAGCAGTAATAAACTTTCTTTGCTTGTTTTCTGATAATTGCGTAGTTCTGTTAGTAAGCACCATCTCTCGATCACTATAGGACTGCTTCGTGTTATGATCGCTAGGATTTCGCATAATCACCTGATCGTTTAATAAATAACGCAAAACACGTACAAATATTAAGAGAACAAAAAATATCAAAATAGCTACTTGTAGTAGAGATAAAAAGTTATTAACAATACTTGTTTTAGATAGTAAATGATACATATTGGATATCGTGAAAGCCGAAACGCTTCGTCTGTTTGTCATAAAAAATGGTTTATGTTAATAACTTAGATTTTTTTCTACCATTGCCTATAAATAATTTGTCCTATATTAATTTACAATAATTTGTAAAATCACAGAATTATCTGATCTTTTATTTGGTCAAAAATCGTTTGAGAGATGACCTTCTTGGTAACTAACTCATCAATAAGGGAATATGGCCGATTATCAATAATCTGCTGAGCACGCTTTTCACCTATACCATCTAACTTATCTAGTTCGGACACAGTAGCGTGATTTATAGAAATTTGTGCGAATACTGGTTGACCAGCTGTTGTCAGGGGTTCATTTGCGACGCTTTCTGGGATTGTCTCGTTATCATTGCCGCCATCTCCAGACTGGCACTTTTGCTCTTCTTTGAAAGGAAAATACAGTTTCTGACCGTCATGCAATGTCAAGGCTAAATTTACTTTTTGTGCAAAATAAACAGGATCGGCTTCGAGGGATACACCTCCGGCCTCTTTTAAAGCATCAGCCAAACGACTCTCTGACCCAAGTTGATAAATACCTGGTTTCAAGACCGCTCCAGAAACATCAACATAGATGCTATCTACTTCGACACTGCCGGCTGTATCAATTTGAGAGTAATCAGTGCCATTACTAAGCTCGTCTGCCACACCTTTCTCATCCTGATCAGAAAAATTAACCAAGTCTCCCTTATTATCCTCCAGGCTTGCTACTGTTGGGTCTGATTGGTCAACCAAGACAGCACCCCCAGAACCAATACAAACCTCTGCGGCAACATTTCCTATAGAGAGAAGTTGACCAACACCCCAAATAGACTGAGCTGCTCCCAAGATAATAATCAAGGATAAGCCGATTCTTTTGGCGCTATTGACCGTGAAAAAGCTTAGTAATGTGTTGAAAGTTCCACCCATTAACTTAGAATAATGGATAACGCTTACAATAAGCTTACATTTCACCAATTGCTTTTTGAAACGGCCTTGTAGTGTCCAGAGAAGATCAATAGACCTCACGCAAAAGAAGAATTCCTAGTGAAAACTGATTGTCATGAGCGACAAGAAATAGGCATTTCTCGGCCTCAAACTACAATACTGACAATTTTGCCTTTGACATACAGCTCTTTTTTGATAGCCTGACCAAGCAACCATCTCGCTACCGACTCGGCCGATTTGGCTTTCTCAAGAACATACTCTTGATCAGCAACAAGCTTGGAATCAATCAAAATCTCACCTCTTATCTTGCCGTTGACCTGAACAGCAATTTTTATCTGATCATCTACCGTTAGACTCTCCAGATATTCTGGCCATTTTTCCAGATGAATGCTTGCCCGCGCTTCTTCAGCCTGACCAGGTTCTATAAAACTTGATGACCAGAGATCTTCAGCCAAAAATGGAGCAAAGGGTGCCAAGATCATTAAAAATGAGCGCAGATCAGCCAAAGAAATTACAGCACTAACCAGTTGCTTTGACTTACGCCTGGACTCGGCAAGCGACTGCCAGAGATTGGCGAACTCCATCATGGCCGCAATTGAAGTGTTGTACTTCAAAGCCGGAACGTCCTCTGTCACCTTTTTTATTGTTTGATGAAGCTTTCTCCGCAATTCGTCATTTGTCTCTATATGCTGCTTGGGGGAAGTCGGCTCTCCGTTCTGGTGGTTATCGTCGGCTAAAAGTCTCGACTGACTGAGCAGAGCTAATTCATCAACAACTAAGCGGAAAACTTTCTTGAGGAATCGATTGACTCCTGCCACTGCCGTTGTACTCCAAGGCTTATCAGCTTCAAGTGGACCCATAAACATCTCGTAAACCCTCAGGGTATCTGCACCATACTTTTCGATAATCTCATCGGGATTGATAACATTGCCTTTGCTTTTACTCATTTTCTTGTTGTCTGGACCAAGAATCATGCCTTGGTGTCTCATTTTACTGAAGGGTTCATCAAAATTTAAATGCCCCTCGTCCCTGAGGAACTTGGTGAAAAACCTGGAATACAACAAATGCAATACTATGTGCTCGGGACCAATTAGATAGAGATCAACCGGCAACCAATCTGACATCCGTTTCTGGCTAGCAAAAACTTCACTATTTCTAGCATCACAGTACCTCAAATAGTACCAACTCGAGTCAACAAATGTGTCCATGGTATCGAACTCTGGGCGCCAACCCTCCCCGTAGAGTTTTTCTGTTCTTTCAATAAACTCTCGAGAGGATTTAAGGGGTGATTCCCCAGTTGGTTTAAAATCAACATCTGTTGGCAATAACCAAGGGAGATGCTCGTCTTTAACAGGATGAGGATTACCTTCCGGGTCATAGACTATTGGAATAGGAGCACCCCAATACCTCTGACGAGAAATCAACCAATCTCTAAGCTTATAAGTTGTTACTCTCTTGCCCCAACCATGTTCCTCAAGATAATCCATAATCTTTTCTGTGGCCTGATGAATCTCCAAACCATCGAGGAACTGAGAATTCATCATCAGGCCTTCGTCTTCTTGAACTTGATCTATATCAACAATCTGAGATCTCTGGCCATCAGGACCCTGCACCACCCTTATCACCTCGAGCCCAAAAGCCTGAGCAAACTCAAAATCACGCTTATCATGACCTGGCACACCAACAACTGCGCCAGTGCCGAATCCGGCTAAGACAAAGTCAGAAACATATACTGGCAGCCGACGGCCGTTTAAATTATTAGTTGCGTAAAAACCAGTAAATACTCCAGTTTTTTTACGCCCCTCTTGCTGACGTTCAAGCTCAGTCTTTTTCATTGAATCATCAATGTATTTTTTAACTTCAGAGGCTATTTTTTGATCATTTAAACTTTTAGCCAGTTTTCCAGATGCAACCATGTGTACAAAGTTATGTTCAGGAGCCAAAACAATGAAAGTCGCACCAAAGTTGGTGTCTGGTCTAGTAGTAAAACAAGTAATTTGTTCGGAGCTTCCCTCCACTTGATAAGTAATGTTTATTCCCTGTTTTCGACCAATCCAGTTGAGCTGCTGCTGCTTTGTCGGTACAGGCCAGTCAACTTCTTCCAAACCAGTGATCAACTCGTCCTGATACTGAGTAATCTTGAAATACCATTGCTTGAGTTTCTTCTGAACGACCTCGGCATCACAGCGCTCACAAAGACCATTCACTACCTGTTCATTAGCTAAAACTGTCATACACGAAGGACACCAATTAACCATACCGAGTCCCTGATATGCCAATCCTTTTTTGTAAAGTTGTAAAAATAACCACTGCGTCCAACGATAGTACTGTGGATGATTTGTAGCAATTTCGTTTGCCCAATCGTAGGAAATACCAAGGCGCCTGATCTGGCGTCTAAAAGTATCGATGGCATTTTTTGTTGTAATAGCTGGATGAATACCGGTTTTAACTGCGTAGTTTTCCGCTGGCAGACCAAAAGCATCCCATCCAACAGGAAAATAGACTTGTTTGCCTTGCATGCGCTGCATTCTCGCCAAAATATCTAGAGCGGTCTTTGACTCAACATGCCCAACATGTAAGCCTGATCCCGACGGATAGGCAAAAGCAAATAACAACAAGGATTTCTTTGCGGGATCAGGAGTTCCGACGTTTTCCGGTGTGTTCTGGAACAAGTCCTGGTCCTCCCAAATTTTTTGCCATTTTTCCTCTATAGTGAGGTGGTTGTAGTTGGGAACCGACATTTCTTCCTTGAATAATTAATACCTTCGGGTTACCGTAAACCATAGCGACCACCCGACTCGAGCAAGTATACCAGAGTTGAAATTTTTTTTCCGGGTCTGTTTACTCCCCACTCATTCGAAAAACTTGTTTGGAAAAAATTCACAGCACATCATCATTTAATTCTTCAACCCGCCCAGCTTAATCCTAGCTCTCTATGCAGACCATAAGGACTTCAATTTTTGGTGATTTCTTCCCCTGCGTTAATTTTTCATCTACAATGAGATTATGAATTTATCACGATTTGTCCACACGCTTCTCTTGGTTGGGAGTGTGGCCCTAGCCTATATCTGGGTAAGTTATTCAGCATTAAACCAGTATGCAGTTCAGGCTTTTGCCCTCTCAGTTCTTGGTTACTTCCTGATTAAGCACTTCAAAAAAAGTAAGATTTGGCACATTCTGCCAGATAAAATGTCGAGTGAAATGGCAATAATCACTTTCAGCTTCTTGCTTATTATCGGTCACACCGGCAACTTGCACTCATTTCTCTATCCCCTAACCTTTGTTCACCTGTTTTTCTTAGTCTTAACCTCTGAAAATACCACTGCCGTAGTCGGGACATTGGCAATAACTCTCTTCCATTATGCTTTGACTCCCGTGTTGAACAACATCGAGCTTTCAAATCTGGTTTCAATACCAATTATCTCGATCTTTTTCCTTTTCGCTAAGGAGCAATACAATCAAACATGGAAAAATAAACTCATAATCCGTCAAGAAGAACGAGAGATTGCTGTTCTCAAAAACGAAAACCACGAAATTGAACGATTTTTAGAAATCTTCATAAACCAAAGAATCAAATACATGCAGAAACTCTCTGACTATCCCCTAGCCAACAAACAAATAATTCAAAAACAACTTAAAGACGTGCAAAAAGGTCTAGATGAAATGCTGGCAAAAATCGATAATGATCTCAAATAATTCAGAGATAAAAAAGCTTACAGCTACCTTACAAACCTGTAACTCATGCTTTTTAAAAGGCATTATAAAATCGACCATCGTTCTTATTCCAATCTTAGTTGTTTTTCTAACTTTTACCCAACAGATCACTGCCGAGCGTTTAGAATCAGATTCATATGTGATTCAATTCGGAAACTTCAACATGACAGCCGGAGAAAAGGAAAGCAGCAGCTATCACCTCACAGACACTGTGGGACAGACGGCCGCTGGTCCGTTTGGGCAATGGGGTAGCTCGAGTTACTTTGTTGGAAGTGGTTTCCAATATATTTATCAGATACGGCAATTTCGCTTTACCATCGATAACCTCAATATTGATCTTGGCGTATTAAGTAGTAACGTTCACAACTCAGCAAGTAACATCTTAACAATCAACACTCGAGGAGCAGGAGGATATACTGTCTATGCGGCGGAACTGTTCCCTCTTCGCCACTCAAACGGGACTGATTATATAGCTGACACAACCTGTGACTCTGGAACATGTTCCGAGACAACTGCTCAACCCTGGATTGATGAAAGCGTTCCTGGATTTGGTTTTAACGCCGATGGACCAACCGTTTCCAACGATTTCATTAGTACAAATTACTTTAGGCAGTTTGCTGATCTAAACAATAGCGAAACCATGCAAACAATCATGGACTCAAACAACATCGCCATCAATGACCAAGCAACAATTACTTACAAGGCAGGAGCATCCGGAAACACTCCCTCAGGTAAATACCAAACTGGGGTTGTATACATTGCTGTCCCTGGATACTAGTTGCTAGCTGATATGCACTGGATTTATCGAAAAATAAAATTGAACAGTACTAGGCAAAATGATATTGTGCAAAAAATTTATTACAAAAAATTACGCATGTATGACAAATAGCACACTGAAATGGCAACTAGTTACCTTAATCGTATTTGCCTTTATCTCTTTCGCCACTATTTTTGCTGGACAACTTAAAGCTCAGTCTCAAATCCCAGCTTTCGATCTAGTAATTACACCTGAAGTAGCATATTGGCACGTAAAACCAGGAGAAAAGTTACAACATCGCATCAATCTCACAAACACTGGTAACTTTTCAATCGTACTTTCTCCCCAATTAGTCGGCTTTAAGAGCAACGGTATTAGTGGACAAGCCTACATAACGCAGGAATCTGATTTTCATTATTTGCGCTTCACAGATCCGCAATACGACTGGGGCCGAACTTTTCTTATTAAACCCGGAGAGACAAAAGAGCTACTCTTCACTATAAACCCCCCCCTGGGCTCAAAAGAAAAAGAGTATCATCTCACAGTTCTGTTCCAAGGAATCCAAGCCCTGGAAAGCACTTTGACAAACTCAAACACGCAAATTGCCGGTGCTATTGGCAGCAACCTGGTTATTCTAGTCTCATCAAAAGAAGACAATCAAAGTCAGCTAAAAATAAAGCAAGTTTGGCATCCCAGGATCGTAGATAGCCTAAAGTCTGTTAGTGTTAAGGTGTTGGCAGAAAACCAAGGGATAAACTCCACCCCAATTTCTGGAAATGCAGTTTTTAGTAATACCCAGGGTCAGCAACCTCAAACTGATGAGTATATTTTTTACCCAGATATGGTTCTGTCTGAAAACTCCAGATTAGCTCGCGGCATCAAGAAAGGGCTACTTAACGATACAAACAGCCTAATCGAAAACCAAGATCAGGAATTATTGGCAAATCTTACTTCAGAATTCACTTTCAAGCGGCCTTTCCTGTTTGGTTTCTACAACATTACAATCAATTTAGGGAATGAAACTAGAGTTGTTGAAATTTTCGCCTTTCCTTTCTCGATAATAATGGGACTGCTAGCTATTCCAGTGATATTACTTCTCTATCAATACCTCAAAAAACGACAAATTCCTCACATGAAATAAAACTTTCTTCAAAATAACATTGCTGTCGAGCAGAAAAATTTCGCGGGAAGTAAGGTGCGCGGACCTGATAGTCTAAGAAATTTTTTAGCGAAGCACAAAAAGGTTAAAACGTAACAAAAATCTGACAAAGTGTGGGATTAAACCTTCAACAAACAAAAGATTGGATTTTTTTCATTTTACCTTATACAAAACAATTACACATTTACTCAAGAACATCCAACAAACAAAAAATTGACAAAATTTACTCTATTGACACGATTACTCGGAATACTTTACCCTAGTATCATGACAAAAAGGGCTCGTCGAGCTTTGTTAGTTTTTCTGTTTTGCATCGTTGCCCTTGGTGTAGGTGGTAGCTTTGTAAAAGTCGGCTACTCTGCCAACCTCAACAACATTTCCGTCACAGTTTCAAATCCGCGTCCCTCCTTTAGAGGGGCCTTGACTACTGGCAATACCGAGGGATCATCAATCATTACAATCAATAGCACCCAGGGTTCATACCCATCCACCTCCTCCGCCCAATTAGTTGAGGGAGACGTTCTGCGTATTGGCGAATCTGGCAGCCTTGGTTCTTACACCGTGGCCAGCACTAGTTCACTATCAACAATTAGCCTAACCTCGGTTCTGGCAGCTGGAGATACTGATGCCGGAGATGATGTAATTTCCTCTCAGTCAGCTTCACACACCGTGCGCTTAACAACCGCCACAGCAATCGCGAATGGTCGGATTCGTATTCTTGTGCCAGCACTAGCCAGCGACACAGCCTCTGCAGATGGCATTCCAGACTCCACATATTTCGATTTTGGTACCACGGCGCCAACGGTTACTTGCCCTGATGACATTACAGGATATGACTTTGTGGCCGGAACTGCTTCCGCTTCGGCCATAACAGTCGATGGAACAGACTACCATGCCTTTGAATGTGCATATTCCGGTGCGGGTGGTATCAGTACTGCATTTGATGGCACCACCAACGATTACTTCCTTATAGATAGCCTTATCAACCCCGCTCCTAAATCAGACCACACTGTTGGTACAGCAGATACTTATCCTATAATTGTTCAACACCTTGACTCCTCATTCAATGTCATTGACAAGTCGACAGTTCGCATTGGTGTCATTGAAGCCGTAAAAGTAACAGCCGAAGTTGCCCCTCAAATCTCCTTTAGAATAATTGGCAACGACGCTGGCACAGCTGCCTGCGGTTTCTCTGGCGGTACAGATGTACCCACAACTGCATATAATGTTCCTTTTGGTACTTTATCGATCAGCGACTTCACAACCGCCTCCCAGATATTAACAGTCTCAACAAATGCCGCTAATGGCTATGCGGTTACGGCTGTTGAGAATGATCAACTTGGGTTGGACGGTGCCACCTGTACTGGAGACAACACTGGTGCAAACTGTATCCCCGATGCCGTAGGTGACAACTCAACAATGACTCACAGCAGCAGTGATGAGTGGAGTTCTGCCTCAGTCAAAGGCTTTGCTTACTCTTTGCACGATTCTGATACAAGCGGTTTAACAGCTGCCTTTGAGTACGATAGCAGTTCTGGTAGCTGCGACGGTACCGGTGACTGCTTTAGACAATTCGCAGATGCCGAAAACTCCCAATCGCCAGTGACAATCTTTAGTAACACTTCTGTGGCTGATAATCACCATCTCTATGTCTGTTACAAATCAATTATTTCTGCCACCCAAGCGGCAGGTTTCTACGAAAACTATATTACATACACTGCCACAGCGACCTTTTAAGGAATGAACAATGACTAGCCTGCCAGCAACCACCAAAAAGAAAAAATTGTTTAGTTTCAAAGTCAGACAAGTCGCTGTTTCAGCCGTTTTCGTCTCTCTACTGTGTGGAGGTGTGAGCCTGGCTCATAGCAATCTTGTCTTAGCACAAACGGGTCAATTAACAGGTCAAAACAACACCGTTGCTCAAGATTTATCAACCACCAACACCACCGAATCTGTGGAAGTTGTTGCCATACCTCCCAGGGTCGGAGAAAATGGTGAAATCAAACTTAAACCTGGAGAGAAAACCCAGATCACCCTTCGAGTTCGTAATGGCACCAGAAACAAAATCGAGCTAACAAGCATGGCAAAAGACATGCTGGTGGATGATGACGGAATAACTCCGTATACAGTTGAAGAGAATATCTCTAATCGGTGGAGCCTAGCCTCTTGGATGACCATCACCCCTTCCCAGCATCTACTTAACCCCAGAGAAATTGCTCAGCTTAACGTACTGATTGAAGTTCCCAGTGATGCTTTACCCGGTGGTCATTACGCTATGGTTCTGCATCAACCACAAACCATCAAACCAGAAAAAGCAACCGAACAAGCCTCGGCCGGAGTGACCCAAAGAACTGGTACGCTGGTATACATTGTTGTTGACGGACCAATCAATGAAGAAGCTTTCATCAGGGATTTTAAATTACCCAAGTTTTCTGAATATGGGCCAGTTCCCTATTCATACGAAGTTGAAAACCGTTCCGACATCCATATCAGACCAAAGGCAAGTCTCGAGATCTACAACTTGTTTGGCAAAAAAATCGAAACGATTATCGTAGAACCAAAAAACATTTTTCCATTTACGAATCGTTCCTTTGAAGGAACCTGGGATAGAATCTGGGGTTGGGGTTGGTACAAAGCAAAATTAGTCATGAGTTTTGGCACACAAGGTCAAATAGCAACCTCTACTTCAACCTTTTGGTTAATACCAATCCGACTCATTTTGGCATTCCTAGTGATTCTTCTAAGCATTGTCGCAATCGGTCTGGCAGTGAGAAGACATTTACAACACCGAAAAGAGATGGAAAAGAAGAGAATTGCTGATCTTGAAGAAAAAGTCAAAGAACTAGAACAAGAAAAACGTGAAGATCATATTACTTAATAAAAATGTTTCTTAGCAGGAATTCTAATAAAGAAGTAAAACTTTTTGCGATGTTAAATGTCGAATCTCAATCAAAAAACTTCTCTTTTCAGTTGGTTCTGCCATCAAATACAAATACTTAGCTACCTTGCTTTTTTCCACACGATTATCTTTTTCTCGGTTGTAGTGCAAGCACAAGCCCAAACGGTCTCCCGAGACCCGGTGGCGACTGGTTCAAGCGTCACCGCGTTTGTGCCAGATATTGTTGCTCCGTCCACGCCCATCCTGATCTCCCCGGAAAACTCTGCTCTTATCTCAAATAATAAGCCAACTTTTATCTGGCAGGGAGTCACAGACAACTATGCAATGGGTCACTATGAGTTTTATTTAGACGGCAGCCTCTTATTCGACAACATACCCCTAGTTAACTCTAGCAACAGCTCATACAACTTGACATATGAGTCATCAACTGGCAGGTATAGCTTAGTAAGCACCACTACAATCAGTGATGGTACCCACACCTGGAAAATCAGAGCTGTTGACGCCGCTGGTAACTATGCTGACTCGGTCACCTGGTCTTTCACACTCGACACACAGTCACCGAACTTTGTAGTAACTGATATCGGTGAACAAAATGTATCAATCTCGGCACAGGATACAAATACTATTCCAACTTCACCCATAGAGATCGAAACTGTCTCGCCAACTATCGTTGCCACAGGCGAGGCAAACAGCCAAGTTGAGATGACCCTCTCCATTCCCGGTAGAGATGCCCAAGTCTACAAGGCTCAAATTGGCTCTGATGGCAAATGGAGTATGCAACTCAACAATCTACCCAGAAACACGGTAATGTATCTTGACTTCCTTATCACCGATCTGGTCGGACACACTAGCGTTCTACAAGATGTGCCGTTCAAGGTTAAGGCGGAGCAAACAATCGTCGAAATCATCGAAGAAATTATCGAGATTGTTCGCCCGCCAAAAGCTAGCCCAACCCCAGCAGTAACTCCAACTATCGAGGTCATAACAACCCCTGGGGTAACTCCAGCTGTTACCCCAAAGATTAGTCCTGCCCCCAAACCTGAATTAACTGTAACAATCAAGCCTATCAAGAAACTGGCTACTTTGATTCCAGAAATCGTATTTCCCAGACTAACTCCAGGCAAACGAATTTCTTTCCCCCTCATCAATCTCTTGATTGCGCTGATCGTGCCTATATTATCGACACTCCTCGTTAGCTCAAGGTTCGGTTGGAGTATCTCACCGAGAAAGCTCAAGCAGATTTGGCAAATATTTGGCTATATCCCTCGAGAAAGGATACAGGGCATGGTCTTTGATAGCCAGACAAACCGAGGAGTCCCTTTTGCTGAAGTCTCGATCTCCAGTCAGAGCCCAAACTCACAATATAGCGACTCAGTTGTCTCCGATGAGCAGGGATTTTTCGCTGGATTAAAAATCCCGGCATCAACTTATCGCCTCTCGGTCTACCAATCCTACTATCGCTTTCCCTGTTCGAATAATAGCGCCGATTCCTTACAAAAAACCGTACATTTCTCAAATTGCTTTTTGAAAGTCGACAAAACCAGCAAAATGCCTCCATTGCTTATTGCCATGGACAGAGTCAAGATTGGTCGATTGCAAGCCATTTTTGAGCAACTCAGAGCCATCTTCACCCGACAAGCAAGACATCCCTTTACGTTGACCATCGCTTTGATGATTATTTGCAGCGTTACCTCACTACTATTCCCTTCTTTCTGGAATTGGTTCGTCGTTCTCATTTATCTTTCTCTTCTCCTAATCCGCTCTCTGATGTGGATGATTAATAGGAGAAAACAAAATTTGTCAGTACGGATTATTGTGACCGACCAGGATAAGTTATTTGTGCCAGACGCAATAGTGAGACTGATGCCGATTGGCCAGATCGATGATAATCATCAAAATCCATTTTTCGGTCAGATTGCTATAACAGATGAGCTAGGAACAACCACGCATCGGATAACTCAAGATCCACAAATACTATTTGTTGAGCGTACTAGATACTGCTGGGTTGAATTAAACCGTCAACGGATTGCTCAAAAGCTGTGTGGAGAAGTTGCCACTCGGGATCACCTAGTCACAATACGTCCTGTTCAAACTCTTGACAATGAAAAGCTTGCCAATAAAAATCTACCTCACAGCTCCATGGACTGCGGCACATGCTATTAAGATTGATAAGTGGTGCAATCAGTACAAAACAAATAGTTTGCCAAATTGACACATTATTCTCCATTCAGCATTCGTAGTTCATTAATCAGAAGGAAAAAATATAGTCAATTGCTTCTAATCCCTTTAAGATAGAATCAGCCACCAACAAGAAAAGCACCATCAAGGCAAATAAAGCATAGCTATACCCATCACACAAAAAATGCTCTGTTAAATTGTCATTGCTCTCATAGTTATAAATGCACGAATATTAGTCCGATTCCTAGCTAGAAAATAGCCAATTTGCTGTAGTGCCCAACTCTCAACTGAGTCAACCAAACCCTAATCCCATAACGATACACAGAGTCCAAAAAAATGTATTCAATAACTTTTTGGGTTTTTTCTAGAAAATGATGTGGAAAAACTGAACATTAAGTATTTTTCATTGAGGAGTTTGTTTATTTTGGGTATTATAGGGCGACAATAATTATCTTCGCATAATAATCGCATGACTATTACGACAAATTCTATCAACGCACTATTAACGATTTTTTAACGCAAAGCCTGGTAGATGAATAAACGCAAACGTGTCGGTCTGGTTATAAATACAACTTAATATTACTTATTATTAGGGATGGTTGGTAAAAAACACCATACCCGAACAAGATTGCATGCTTTTTCGGGGCATCTCATGCGAAGGATAGGTTCGAGATGGGCTACTAATTCAAAATATATCATGAACAATTTAGCCTGGGTTGACCTAGAAAATATCTGACTTGTTTATAACAAACCCATATTTATCCCATATCAAAGCAGTTTCTTAAACTCTGACAGCAATTCGCCGGCGGTTATTACTTGAGGGAAATAGTGGTGACTAACACCAATGTCTTGAGTTAGAAGTGTATAGAATCGATTAAAAACCGACAGCAGAGCAGATTTTTGTTGATAGTTCAATTCGCCGGTGATCATTTTTTTTCTTAGCAGTTGCTGGAGTTCTTTGCTAATACTTGAGTAGAGCTCAATTTGATCGATTAAACCGGATTTTTGACCTATAATTTTTCGCTCATCGCCAAAAGCCCATTGCCTAAATCTAATCACGGCAACAGAGTTACGATATAACTTGTGCAGTAACTCTTTTATTGAATCTGGTAGTTCAGAAGGATAAATAAAAACTCCCCTAGCCAGAGATAAAAACCCAGTAGTCAGTAGAATTTTCCTCAGATATCGAAAGCTTGCATCCATCTTTGGAGGCTGTTGAAAGACAACCATAATCCAGTCACCGTGCCACGCTTGTCTTTCTTCAGAAAAAACCGGAAATGAGTCGCTTATGGCCTTCTTACCATAAGAAGTTAGGCTGATAAGGTCATCACCAGCAACTTTCTCATAACTAATCATTTCGTTATGTTGCAAATAAAAAAGCAGTGAGCGCAATCCCGAACTTGAAAGATCTGGTATCAGCCATTCGAAGTCGGTTTTCCTCACCCACCTCGTGGTGGCATCAACTGGGTAGAGCCATAGCAAGATTTTTTTTGAGTTTTCTTTCATACTACCAACCTTTATCCCAATTCGTTTAGTTCACCTTTTGACTACAAATAAACATATTTGCAACAAGTTTTATTCACATATCCACATATTAAGTAAGTTTTTTTGACAATTCTAATATAAACGCATTTTTTATTTAAATATAAATATATCTTAATTCATCGTTTTCAAAGTTTTCCACATTTTTACTTACCGAAAACAATAGATCTTGCTTTTCCAACAATATTTTGTTGATTGATTGTATGAATATTTGTAGCTGATTTCACTATTTTCCTCTAGAGAGAGATGATTTTCCTTGCCATGATTTGTAACTACCTTAGCTTACTCTGCCCGAATTTTTTATTTTTTCTTCAGATAATACACTATTTCTAAACAAATTAACAGATTATCTATCGTGACCACTCTTGCCAAAAAATACATCTGTTCTCAGCTGTCACTAGCTGTGATGACATATATTGATTTATTCTGATCAGAGTGAAAACTCGTGAAACAATTTCTATATATAGTACCCGTAGAATTTTAACCACCTGGTGCCCAAAAAAATAGCAAATTTTCATCAAGTTCAACCATTGCTTAGCTCTTGAGTATTCTCTAAACTTTTTCTGTCATTTAATTGTGTCTAAAAATTGATCTATTAGCCTGGTTTAGACACAAAAATATGCATGCAAAAAATGACAAACAACAAGCGCTTGCCCACCAGTCCGAAAAACGGCTTTTCCACAGCATTTAGTGCTGACGCTGGCGATAAGACGATCCATCCTTCACCCACCCTCTCAAGTACTCCAGGCTTAAAAAGCGTTAATCGGACCCAAAAAGATATTAATCAATTTGCAGATCAACCCAGGCCAATCATTTTCATAAGTAATCTTCGAAAATTAGTTAGTGATTTTTTTGCTCTCAAACAACCAACACTCTCCCAGGCTGAGTCATTATTAGAAAACTATCTTTTAGCACTCGAACAGAGCGGCTGCTCGTCCAGCACGTCTCGTAACTACCGCAGTGATATCAAACAATTTATCGCTTTTGCCAAAGAAAAAAGCCTAAAAAACCTCATCACAAAACCCAAACTACAAGAATTTTCATTCTCCCAGGCTAAAAAGGGATTGAAATCCACTAGCATATATCGCAAGCTTTCTTCAATCATCCAATTTGGCCTATGGGCCCAGGATAAGGGTCATGTTTCTGGCATTGGCCAAGATTGGCTGGGGCAAATCACTAGAGAAATGTTGGCTCAAAAATTAAGTCCAGATTCCTCAAACTCATTCCAAAGGAAAAAGCTTGATAAAAATCTTGTCTACAACTCACCTGACCAAGAAATTATTAAATCAGATCCAGATTCACTAGGAGGAAGCCCTGAGAACTATCAAACCCAAGCTAATAATCAGGCAAAAAATGCTCTAGATATTTACCTTCAAGATCTTGAACACATGGGGGCCTCGGCAAGTACTATCCGCAATTATCGCAGCGACTTCATACAACTTCAGGAATTTGCCGACGAAACCAATCTGGAAGTGATCCTACAAGAGCCAGTGCTCAAGGCATTTATCGCCTTTCAGCAAGAAAAAGGCTTAAAGAGTGCCAGTATCGCACGCAAGCTTTCTTCGATAACTCAATTTGGCCTTTGGGCGAAAAAGCGTGGCTTAGCTCCAGATGTAGATCAGAACTGGCCCACCAACCTGCTCAAGCAAGAATTTGATGACTCTGGCTCCATTCTTGAGAAAAGTAAGATGCTGGACAGTCTGACTTCAAAGCCAAATATTCCACCGGTTACTAATAACCAAGTCAACCAAAACAAATTAGGCTCACTGCTCAAGAGAATATTTACTCCGTCTAGAGTGATCTACCCCAATCCCAGGTTAATGGAAAACAAGAACATCTTGGGGAGTAACTTTCGGCTTAATCAAAACGAAGCAGCTAGCGTCTTTTCCAGACCAGATATTGCTGATAAAACCTATAGTCTCCTGCCTTGGTTAAATTTTGCGGCGCTATTGTTATTTGTCTCAGGTCTGGGTTATCTCGGCTATAAGCAATTCCAGCAAGCTAAGAGTTCCTTGGCCTACCCAACCACGCTTACCAGACCAAATCGCATTCTTTCCTTCCAAGGCCGCCTTACAGATACCGGACAAAACCCGATAACTACCAGTACAAATATGCGCTATAGGCTTTATGACGCTGCTACTGACGGTACTCAACTCTGGGACTCCAATACCTGTGCAGTTGATCCAGATCAAGACGGTATCTTCGCGGTTAGCTTGGGTGCTGGAGCAGGTGCAGGCGCCGATGATGATGACTGTGGAGCCGAGATCAGCCAGAGTGTTTTTAGCGAAAACGCTAACGTCTGGCTTGAAGTTCAGATTGCTAGCGAAACCCTTACCCCCCGTCAACCCATCCGAACTGTTGCCTATGCAGCCAACTCGGAAACTCTGCAAGGCTATCCTGCCTCAGCCAGCGCCGTAGAAAATACTGTCATCATCATGGATAACAACGGCGAGATCGTTTTGGGCAATGCTAACCCCAAAATTAAAGCAACTGGTGATTCTTTCACTTTGGAAGGCGCGTCGTTGACACTTCAGACAACTAGCGGATCGAACACAGATATTACTCTATCTGCCGGCGACGATATAATCCTTGATGCTGGCGGCGTGGGCGGCACGGGTGCAATTAAAGCCTACGATTTCTTACATGCTCCGGGGGCAACACTCAGCGCTAATTACGCTGGTGGCACGGCTCTCGTTTTAAAAGCTGGTCCAAGTGCTACTGGTGATATCATGCAGTGGCAAAATTCCTCTGGAACTGCTTTGGGTGTGATTGATGAGAATGGGAATATTGGAGTTGGAACAACAACGCCAGGAGTCAAGATTGAAGTTGTTGGTGGAGACATTCGCATTCCAACAAATTCATATTACCAGATGGGTAACGCACTAGTCAGCTTACAAAGAATTGGCAGTGTTATGACTCTGAATGCATACAATGGCTGGAATTTCTATGACACTCAGGCTGGACAATCAAGAGTATATATTACACAAGTGGGCAATGTCGGTATCGGCACCACCTCCCCTTCTCAAAATCTCCACATCCAGGGTAATGCTCGATTAACTGGTGCTTTGTATGATGTTAATAATGAAGCAGGTACTAGTGGACAAATATTATCTACTACTGCAACCGGCACCGACTGGATTGACGCGAGTACGGTTGGCACTAACTACTGGCAGAGAGCTTTGGGATCTTTGGCTCCTACCAATATCACTGATGATGTTTTAGTGGGAGCCACTGCAACATCATCAGCTATTGTTAGACTTCCAGGACAGACTAATGAAAATGCCTTCTTTAATTTAGGAACTGGGAATTTGGGTGTGGGGACAACGAGTCCAGGAGCTAAGCTCCAAATCAACACTGGCGCAGATGCAACCATCGGCCAGATTATCCGAGCCAACTCCGCCACCCAGACCGGCAATCTCACAGAATGGCAGAATAGTAGTGGGACAGTACTCAGCGGTACAACAAAGAACGGATATCTATTTAGCCATGGAGCTTTAAGCAACACAAACTTTTTCGCAGGCACACAGGTGGTAGGTGCTGAAAACATATCCCACACCACTGGATCAGAGGGTTACTACAACGTAGCTTTGGGCTACAGATCTCTCTACCAAATCACTACAGGCTACGCCAACACTGCTGTCGGCTACAATTCGTTATACAACGTAACAACTGGAAACAACAACCTAGCAATGGGAAGAGACGCAGGTTACAACGTGACAGGTAGCAATAACTTTAGCTTGGGAACTAGTTCGGGCCAATGGGGAGCTGGTTCAACCAACGTAGCAATTGGAAACTCGGCTGCTAGCGCCGGTAGCACTACAGTAAATACATATAGAAATGTGGCCATCGGTCATTACACATTCAACAGTGGCGCGGGATCAGACAATATTAGTATTGGAGCTTATTCAAATTATTCTAATACCTCAGGTATTAGAAATACCACGGTTGGATCATTGGCCGCACAAGGCACCTCGTCCTATTCCTCAAATTACAACGTCATAGTTGGATACCAAGCTGCTTTTAACATGGCTAACGCTAGTAATAACAACACAGTAGTTGGTTATTTGTCTGGCTACAACCTAACAACTGGTGACAATAACATCCTTTTCGGTAACTATGCTGGTTACAATCAAAACACCGCTTCCAATCTACTCATCATTGACAACCAACAAAGAGCCGACACTGCCACAGAACTAACAAACTCTATATTGTACGGAGTCATGGCGGCAACACCAGGCTCTCAAACTCTCAGGATAAATGCTGCAGCAACCATAGTTCCGGATGCTGCTGCAGTGGTTCCACTCTCAATTCGAGCTAATGCGTCTCAAACTGCTAATTTACAAGAATGGCAAAATTCGTCAGGAACTGCTCTTTCTGTCGTCAACGCTTCCGGTAATTTGGGTATCGGCACCACTACTCCATCTCAAAATCTCCACATCCAGGGTAATGCTCGATTAACTGGTGCTTTGTATGATGTAAATAACTCAGTTGGTACTGCAGGACAAGTATTATCTACCACTACTACTGGAGTTGACTGGATTGATGCTAGTGCAGTTGGTACTAATTACTGGCAGAGAGATCTTGGATCGTTAGCTCCTATCAATATTACTGATGATTTATTAATGGGTAGTACTGCTACTGCTTCAGCTATTGTTAGATTACCTGGACAGACTAATGAAAATGCCTTCTTTAATTTGGGGACTGGGAATTTGGGTGTGGGGACGACAGCACCTGGAAGTAAACTTGAATCGGTTAATACTTCTGCAGCTGCTCTGACAGAAGCACTTCGTATTTCTAATAATGGTGCTGGTGTAAACACGGGCGTTTCTTTTGCTTTTGCTAATGCTGGTAGTGCTCAAGCCCTAATCAAGGGGTATTACGACGGCGAATGGAAAATGGGCTTGGGAGGAACTTCAGCTGGCAATACTCTTACTTTGACTAGAGCTGAAAACGTTGGTATTGGTTCCATATCTCCCACCGCTAAACTCGACATCGCCGGTTCTGCCTCCTCTTCTGGTACTCTAGCTTTTAGAGGTACTACCGATCCTAAGATAGATATTTTAAATGGAGAGAATTTTGGTATCCAAACATCAGTGGGTGGAGATACAGGATTAACTGAGCGCCTCACAATTCTAAACAATGGCAATGTGGGTGTGGGGACGACTGGGCCTGGGGCTAAGCTCCAAATCAACACTGGCGCAGATGCAACCATCGGCCAGATTATCCGAGCCAACTCCGCCACCCAGACCGGCAATCTCACAGAATGGCAGAATAGTAGTGGGACAGTACTATCGTCATTTGATGCCTCTGGAAAACTCAGGGTTGGAGGTGCGGATGCTGTAGACTCTGGCTATGTCGCTAAACTAGGTACTTCAGCAAATGCAGCAACCGGCCTTTTAATTAATAATGGCTATACTGGAACAGCTGCGAGATCACAATTTAGGATTGGAGTTGACAGTGGCTACGGAACCATTTTCTACCACTTCTCGACTGGTTATACCACAAGTGGCTTGTTCGCCGCAAATCGCGGCATCATGGATTCAAGTGGAACTGGCGGACTGCTTCTTGGGTCTTCAAATGCCAGTGGTGAAGTTAGTCTTTTCACTGGAGGCATTGGTGGAAGTAATGTCCGCATGTATATCAATTCTAGTGGTCTTGTTTCGGTTGGTAACCAAATCGGAGAGACATTACCAGCTCAGTTTACCGTTAACGGTGTTGCCGATCGCATTCAGCAGGTTATTAAAGGATACTCTAGCCAAACCTCCGATCTAACACAATGGAGAAATAGCGGAAACACTATTTTGTCTGTCGTCAACGCTTCGGGTAATTTGGGTATCGGCACCACCTCTCCCACTCAAACACTCCACATCCAGGGTAATGCTCGTTTAACTGGTGCTTTGTATGATGTTAATAATGAAACAGGTACTTCTACTCAGGTCTTAAGTACTACTGGTACTGGTGTGGATTGGGTTGATGTTAATACTCTAACTTCTCAATATTGGCAGAGAGCTTTGGGATCTTTGGCTCCTACCAATATCACTGATGATGTTTTAGTGGGAGCCACTGCAACATCATCAGCTATTGTTAGACTTCCAGGACAAACTAATGAAAATGCCTTCTTTAATTTGGGGACTGGGAATTTGGGTGTGGGGACGACAGCACCGGCCCACAAGCTTAGTGTTAACGGCAGCGGGACACAAACTGCCTTTGGTATCTATGCTGATGCCGGGCATGTGTCCTTGTACGAGTCAGATAATTCGAATAAAGGATGGAGTTTTGGAGTAAACGCTGGTGATTTTTCAATAACTGAATCAGCTGTGGCTTCGCCTTTTGTGATTAGAGATGGGACTGCGACCAATTTTCTAGTTGCAGATGGCAGTGATTTTGCCATAAGCGGTAGACAAATCATATCCCACGGCACAGCTGCTGATAATGTCGCAACCCTGCGAATCAGAGCAAGGGCAAGTCAAACTCAAAACATCACTGAATGGCAAAATTCATCAGGAACTGCCCTTTCTGTCATCAACGCTTCTGGCAACCTAGGTATCGGTTCAACCGCTCCTGCTCAAGCCCTGGACATCGTGGGCAACGTCCAATTCTCCGGAGCCCTAATGCCTGGCGGTGCGGCAGGCACCTCCGGCTATGTCCTAACCAGCTCTGGAACGGGAACAGCTCCAACTTGGGTTGATTCCTCAACTCTGACTGGTGCAGGATTATGGCAAAACACCAGCAACGTCTTCCATCCGAAGAACGAGTTTGCTAGTATTGTTGACTTGGCTATCGGAGGAGACAGTACAGCTTCTGCTAGGTTCCGCGTTGAGGGTTCAACCGGTAACGCTACCTCTTCTGGTACTCTCTCCTTCCGTGGTACTACTGATCCCAAGATTAATGTCTTAAATGGAGAGAATTTTGGTATCCAAACATCGGTGGGTGGAGATGCAGGATTAACTGAGCGCCTCACAATTCTAAACAATGGCAATGTTGGTGTGGGGACGACGAGTCCAAGTGCTGGTTATTTATTTGACGTTAATGGTGCGACCAAATTAAATGGCTATTTCTACGTTACCTCTGGCTGGACCTACTTGAATCCAAGTATTTTTGCTTCTAGTAACGGCTTCCATCTTGTAGATGATAAAGAGCTTACATTTGGCGCTTATCCAGGAGACTACTCAATGGGCTACAATTCTACTGACGACACTCTTGAATTTGTCGATGGAACCTCAATAGGTACCAACGTTAGAATGGTCCTGAACAGCACTGGCAATCTCGGTATCGGCACCACCACTCCATCCCAACTCCTCCACATCCAGGGTAATGCTCGATTAACTGGTGCTTTGTATGATGTAAATAACTCAGTTGGTACTGCAGGACAAGTATTATCTACCACTACTACTGGAGTTGACTGGATTGATGCTAGTGCAGTTGGTACTAATTACTGGCAGAGAGATCTTGGATCGTTAGCTCCTATCAATATTACTGATGATTTATTAATGGGTAGTACTGCTACTGCTTCAGCTATTGTTAGATTACCTGGACAGACTAATGAAAATGCCTTCTTTAATTTGGGGACTGGGAATTTGGGTGTGGGGACGACTGCACCAACTGAGAAGCTTGATGTCCGTGGCAATATTACCCTTAATGGTAGCGCTGGCACAAGCACTTATTACCTTCGTGACACAGGTAGCAACATACTCCGCATCGGGTCTACCTCTACAACAGCCAAGGTGCAGATGGAGCTTTACCACGCTACCAACCCTGTTTCGATGGGTATTGCTTACAGCGGTGGCTCGGCCTTTCCCTACATCGAAAGTGCTCATAGCTCTTACGCCGAAAACACTCAACTGTTATTTAAGCCAGGTGGAACAGAAACATGGAGAATTGGCTCAATGGGTAGCGGAGCCACCTTGCCAAGTAGTTTTATTATTAGGCCAGTCTCAAATAATTATGACTTTAGTATTCAAAACAGCAGCTCTACCTCACTTATGCTTGTCGATTCCTCCACTGGAAATGTTGGTATCGGCACCACTACCCCAGGGGCTAAGCTCCAAATAAATACCGGTGCAGATGCAGCCATCGGCCAGATTATCCGAGCCAACTCCGCCACCCAGACCGGCAATCTCCAGGAGTGGCAGAATAGTAGCGGTACAGCACTATCCTCGATCTCAGCCTATGGAACCCTTGGTATCGGAGCTCAAGCCGATCAATACGTTGGCGCATACGTTAGTTACGCCACAAACAGATCCGGTGGCTCAGTTTACGGTATCCAAAACCAGCTCACTGTTAATAACACCACCACCTATGGTACAGCAGGTTTCTACCGCTACATCTCGAGTGGCACCTTTACCACCAATACTGGTTGGGGTATCCAGACATACGGCACACTGCGCACGGGTCTAACCATGACTTCATTCAATGCAGTTGACGCCCAGATTGACGTTAATTCTGGCGCAACTGTTAGCAACTACCGTCTTTACTATGGCGGTTCAGGTACCTTAGCTGGATCAGTAACCAACTATTACGGACTACACCTGGAAAACATTAGCGGTGCCACCAACAACTACGCCATCCTCACCAACGCTGGTAATATCGTTTTCAATGAGGGCGGCGATGCCAGCACCACCCTAAGAGTTGAGGGCGACACCGACGCCAACTTACTTTACACCGATGCCGCCAACAACCGCGTTGGCATTGGCACTTCCAGCCCCACCATGAAACTTCACGTCGTTACTGGCAATAGCGACGGTATCAGGATTTCATCCTCCAATACCGCCTATATGATCATGAGCGATTTGGCCGGCGGCGCAGATGCTAAAAACTACGGTTATTACGCTGGCTCAAACACTTTTGCCTTTAGGTTGTTTGATGACGCTTTGTCAGGCACGACCGACTGGCTATCAATGACCAGAAATGGCACCTCAGTTTCCAGCATAGTTATGCCAACCGGCAACGTCGGTATCGGCACCACCACTCCCACCGCTAAACTCGACATCGCCGGAGTGGCTTCTTCCTCCGCTACTCTGGCCTTCCGTGGTACAACTGATCCTAAGATTAACATCTTAAATGGCGAAAACCTCGGCATCCAGACTTCGGTGGGTGGAGATGCGGGTCTGGCCGAACGCCTTACAATTCTAAATAATGGTAATATCGGTATCGGCAGCACGTCGCCAACCGAGATCGTTGACATAGTTGGCAACCTTAAATTCTCGGCCGCCCTGATGCCAAACAATGACGCTGGTACCTCTGGCTACGTTCTCACATCCGCCGGCGCTGGTTCACCACCAACTTGGACACACTCAACCAACCTAGTCGGCGTTCTTTGGCAGAATACGGATAATGTTTATCATCCAAAATATGAATATGCCGAAGTAGCAGATCTGGTGATTGGTGGTACCAGTACCGCTTCTGCCAACATTCATCTACGCAGCGACGGCCAAGCCTATTTTAGTGGCAACGTTGGCATTGGTAGTGCCAGCCCAGGTTATAGGCTTGACGTAGTTGGCGACTCACTCTTTGACGGTAACTTCTACCTCGATAGCGACACCGGCACCAACGGCCTCTACGTCACTCGGCTAGGAGCCGCTACCGAAAGTCTCAAGATTCATACCACCGATACCGATGTTGTGATGCTCTCCGAACAAAATGAAGACACTGGTTTAAGCGGTGGTTTTGTTTTCCAGATGGATAATGATGGTACGGCCGTTCCCACCTTTACCATCGAGAAGAAAGACGGTTCAGATTTGTTCATAGTTGATTCTGCTCAAGTCGCCTACGCTAAGGTCTTTACCGACATCGTCAATCCCTCTTATTACTTCCTAGAACCAGCTGCCGCCAATTCTCTTTACACAGCAGGCAATGTTGGTTTGGGTATGTCGGCTGTAAGTGTTGCCAATGCCAGGCTTCATGTTAGTAACGGTGATAGTGGCACAGTTAGTTACCATAGCTACGAAGGCCAAGTCATTGAAAATGATAATAACTCTAAACTTGAGTTCATCACCCCCAACACCTTTAGCCAGGGTATCATCTTTAGCGATGCTGACTCTCTAGAACGAGGGCATGTGCTTTATAACCATTCCACTGATCTTCTCTCTCTGCGAGCGGGTGGCACCACCACCATGTATCTTGGTGGTGGCAACGTTGGTATCGGCACCACCACTATGACCGCTCTCCTTGACATTGCCGGCAGCGCCTCCTCTTCCGCTACTCTTGCCTTCCGTGGCACTACTGATCCAAAGATAGATATCTTGAATGGAGAGAATCTGGGTATCCGAACATCAGTGGGTGGAGATGCGGGATTAACCGAGCGCTTCACAATCCTAAACAATGGTAATGTGGGTATCGGCAGCACATCTCCTTCCAACGCTCTCACCATCAACCACACCACCGCTCCACAAATCAAATTTGGCTACGACAGCGACTCATACGGCACCCTGGGAGTTGATAGTTCCAACCAATTATCTTTAAGGGCTTTAAATGGCTCAATTGTGCTTAATCCAGATGGTGCAGACCTGGGACTGATTTTTAAAATGGATAACGAATACTTAACAACCAGACTTCATGACGCTTCAAACAACTACGAATACTTTTTTGCGGAAAATGGTAATGTCGGTATCGGCACCACCACCATGACCGCTCTCCTTGACATTGCCGGCAGCGCCTCCTCTTCCGGCACTTTAACCTTCCGCGGTACCACTGATCCAAAAGTTGAAGTCTTGAATGGAGAAAATTTTGGTATTAGAACATCGGTAGGTGGAGGTGCAGGACTAACTGAACGCCTTACAATTTTAAATAACGGCAATGTGGGTATCGGCAGCACCACTCCTGCAAATGCCCTGGATGTGGTTGGGAAGGTACAGATGTACCCCTCAGGCGTAACGCCTGATAATAACTATGCCGGTACACTTCACATTACTCAAGCTGCTGCCAGTGGCCAATATATCAATTTCGTTAGACAGGGACAGTACCCCTGGTCCATCGGCACTGTTTATAACGCCAGTACCTTTGCCATCGGTCATGGCAACGCAACAGATAGCAACTTCACCAGCTCAGAAGTTTATCTATCGATCGCAGCTGGTAGCGGCAATGTGGGTATTGGTACCACAAGTGCTTCAGAGAAACTCCATGTTGTAGGAAGTGCTCGCATCTCGACACTTGCCGGAACAGGCAATCGCACTGTTTACTCTGACGCCAATGGTACCCTAACTAATTCTTCTTCAGATATAAATTTAAAAAAGAATATTGAAAATATTTCAGACTCTGTTGATGTGATCACTGCCCTAAAACAACTAAGGGGTGTTTATTACAACTGGCGCACGGATATTGAAGCGGTACAAAATCTTGGTGACCAACGAGAAATTGGTATGATTGCCCAAGAGGTAGAAGCTATCTTGCCAGAGCTAGTTGGAACTAACTCAACTGGCTATAAATCTCTAGATTATTCAAAATTCACCGGCTTTTTGGTTGAAGTCAGTAAGGCTCAACAAAATGAGCTCGAGATCTTGGCAAGTGGTATCTCGGGGCTTAGCATCTCCTCAACCGGCGCCATCACTGTCAACTATCCAACCACCACTAACCAAGATCAGCTCGACGACCTCGGTATGGCAGACGCCACCACTGAAGTCACCACAGCTAACTACCAGCTTTACAACGCCGAGGGTAACCCCGTGGTTAGAATTGCTGAATTTGCTGACATTGCCGCTGCCAAGATCAAGGCAGGGTTAATCCAGGCTAAAAACCTACTTGCTGACAACATCATCGCCCAAACAATTCGTAGCCGCCGCGCTAGCACCTCCGTTATCGAGCCTAACACCGATATTTCTGACACTCTCACCATCGCTGGCAACACCAAAGTTGAGGGCAGTCTTGAAATTTCTGGACCAGCCACCATTGCAGGTCAGCTGGACTCTACTTCAATTAGAGTGCAGCAACTCACCGCCTTAAGTGCTGAGCTAGAAAACACCCAATTGGGCCAAGCTCAGATCAACCAAGCTCAAATCGCTACTGCCACGATAAGCGGCAAACTTCAAGTTAGTGGCACCAGCCGGTTGGGCGCCTTGCTAGCTGACACCGCCGAACTCAACCAAGCCACAATTACTCAGGCTAACGTTGACCAAGCCAACATTACCACTGCCCAAATCAATACTGCCACCATTCAAACAGCCTCTATCTCAGGACAACTGACCGCAGCCAACGGACGTCTCGATTACCTCGAGACACAAGTCGCTCAGCTTGAAAGCATACAAGCCCAAACTGCCGAGATCGTCAACGCTACTGTCAGTGGCACCCTCTATGCTCACGTCATCGATGGCTTTGAGGACCGAGTAGCTCAAGCCTTCAAACAACCCTCATTGCTTGGTACCTTGATCGGTGAAAACCCCGTAGATCCTTTGGCCGACTTCACCCTCACTGCTAGCTCCTCGGCCGATACCGATCTCAAACTAGCAGATTTAAGCCTGGAAGAAGACGACGTAGTTATCACCCCATCAGCTGCCTATATCGAGCAATATCTGCGCGTTAATGGCAACGGCTACTTGGTTGGTGACCTGGGCGTCGGCAAAAAAGTCATGATCGGCAACGGTCTAACCATTTCCGAAGGTTACATTTCCTATGCCCCAACTGATGTGGCCAGTCCTCTCTTCCAAATTCAGCCAAATGGTCAGGGTACTCTTTCGCTTATGGCTGGTTTGCTAACCATTTCCGACACTGGCCTAATCGAGATTAATGGCAGTCTTAAAGTCGCCGGCGCATTGGATGTTGCTGGCGACGTTAACGTGAGAGATACACTCTTAACAAACCTCATCGCCCCACTTCACGACGATCAGCCAGTCCAACTCCAGTTGGCGAGAACCGCTACTGACTCTGGAGAAGTCAAGGAAAGTCGTTTTGAAATCGTCGATGAGCTAGGTGCACCCGTTGCCACAATCTCTGCCTCAGGAAAAGCCGAGTTCGCCGGTGGTGTAGGCGTGACTACCGAAGACATCACTAATACCGCCAGTGGCTCAGCAGAGTTTACTGCGCAACAAACTGCTGGTCGCGCCACTATCGTTGCTGGTCAAACCGAGATCACAATTAAGTCAGAATTAATTAAGGAAGATACACTCATTTACGTTACACCACTTGGATCAACCATGAACCAGGTCTTGTACGTCAAAACCCAAACAGCTGAAAATCCTGACACCTCAGACAAAGAAGGCCAGTTCCAGGTTGGCTTTGACGAGGCAATCACCAGAACAACTGATTTCAACTGGTGGTTGGTGAATTAAGCGCGCAGCGAAATAAAAACCCTAGGTAAAAACCTAGCATTTTATGGATAGCCGATACAATTGATTTTACCTCAAGGTCTAAAAGTGCTTTTTTAAGTAGACTTGAAGTGAAGTAGTAACGGCTTGGCCTAAAGGACAAAACTATTGTATCTGCGGTGAAATTAATGACTTTGACAAAACAACTCTATGGCTTAAAGGCAAAAATGATTTAAAAATTTCTGCTAAATAACATTTCTATTACAAAAACTGCTTAATATGGCAAAAATGATTAGGTAATTAAAGTATTACTCAGGCTAAACTAGCCACGAGCATCATCTATTCATTACAAATTACAAAATCTACAGAAGTAAGCGATGCGCCAGTCTCATCAATACTAAGTGAACATCTTGACTGGCTGGTCTGAATATCACTGTCGGAAGTATTTTCCAAGGCCACAGTCGCAACGTAGTATTCACCATCAGCAGTACCATAATAATGAAAATTGTCGTTGGTACCAGTAAAAGGCACCTCCTGCATGTAAACATTTGCGCCATCAACAAAGGGATTTCCCGGGCTAGGAGCGTCTTCGGCATCAATTGGGTACGATTGATGATCGTTGTAATAAAGACGCAGCCCCTTGCGCAATTGGTCAAGATTGGCCTTTCTCTGCGCGTCTCTAGCTCTTTCTCTTGCACCCAAGAGGTTTGGTACAATAATTAGGGCTAAAACACCAATTACGGAGATAACAACCAATAACTCGATAAGGGTAAAACCGGTTTTTTTTGTCATTTTTGTCATCGTTTCCCTTCTGTAAACTGGGTTAGAAATAGCCAGGCTGTTAGGTTAGCTATCACTAACCAAACTGTGTCCTTCTACCGGTGTAGTGTTGCTGCTACTCACTCCATAATTACAGGTTTGAACACCACAGTCTGTATCGGAGTAGACCATTCCTTCAGCTGGAATGTCACGGTCTTGGGCATTTTCAAGCCTGGCATAGAGTTGGTAAGAATTGACCCTAGGATCGTAGTAATAACTATTGGTAGCCGTGGGATCTTCCGGTAAAACAGTCATATATATAGTACCCTGAGTGTCACTAAACTCCCCACCCCAATCAATTACCGCACCAGTTTCGTCTGATAATCGGCCGTCAGCCACATTCGGATCAGGATATGTACCATGATCATTGTAAAACATTTCCAAAGCCTCACTTACGTGTTTAAGATCTGCCTTGCGTTTAGCATCACGAGATTTAATCTGAGAGCTGCGAAAGTTGGAGGCGCCAATCGTTGCCAGCAAACCAATAATCACAATTACAACTAAAATTTCGATTAGAGTAAAACCAGCTTGAGAGGAAGTTTTTTTCGGAACGAGCAGTTTCTTCATTTATTCCTTAAATTTGGCGGTTCTGGCTCAAGCAACCATCAGAACCTGAGATTAATTTGGCGCCTCACCGCAAATATATGGTGAATCATTGTAACAGTTGCTTACGCAATCTGATAACTCAGTCCAGTTTACCGGACAGCCATATGCCTCTGGATCAGCATAAATATTGCAGCTCGCATCGCGGGCGGCAGTCTGTGGACTACAAGCCCAACGTTGCAGCTCATTACCACTACCAATCCAACCACCAGCATTGATTGGTGTATTTCCAGCTGACGAACCGTAGTTATATGTTGGATCACTATAACCACAGCCAGACTCGGCATCACAACCCAAGCGCACAATTGCTGGGTCTTCGCTGTTCTCAAGTTGGACTAGAACTCGGTAGCCAGAGCAGTTATCTCCACCCGGAGCCTGATAAAGATACGGCTGGTTTGTTAAGGGATCACAAGGAATCTTACTCAAGTAGGGAGCCAAAGCAGCACTATTGCACTGACTTAGAACACTCAAGTTTGGGTAGCAATCGTTGTCATTATAGTAGTCCTCGAAGGCAATCTGAACTTTCTGCATGTCATCTTTGCGCTTGGCATCGCGACCTTTGGAGGTTTGTTTGCTGACAGAAAACCAAAATAATATTGCCAGGATTGCAAGAATTGACAAAACAATTAAGATCTCGATCATGGTAAGACCTGCTTGCAATCTTGCAAGTCCAACTAATCTGGGACGATGTTCTCGACGTCCGGGATTCTGGTGGTTTTTCTTGGAAAGCATAATCATTCTGATGTCCTTTGATAACAGACTTGAGCCAAGCGACATTTCTACTACAAAACTGCTGTTGAGTGCTACAAATCCGACCTCTCGTTACCTAGCAAAATATTGGTCAAACTCCCACTTCACAAGAGGTAG
The DNA here is from genome assembly GCA_049322575.1 of Patescibacteria group bacterium. Taxonomy (GTDB): domain Bacteria; phylum Patescibacteriota; class Microgenomatia; order UBA1400; family PJMF01; genus JBMORQ01. The sequence goes on along the minus strand of JBMORQ010000032.1, from coordinate 7,791 downwards.
TTTTTTTATTACTCTAGTATAGTATATATTAGACTTCTAGTGAAATAACCTGTTTATTTCGCTATAAATCTATTTCAACAGAGTTAAGATTCGCGGTATTTTTGTGTTGGAAGCCCGCAATTAAAATAAAGGAAAAATGAAACAATTCGATTCATCTGCCCTGATCGATAAAACTACTTCATGTCTTATTTTGGGAGCAGCTTTTGCTAGTCCACTTTTGGTTCTACCCTTCACTAATAACATCCTTGGTCACGCAAAAGATCTAGTTCTGCTTGGCTCAGCTGTCTTAATTGGCTTTGCTTATCTAATTGACACCTTGCGTAAAAAAGGCTGGGAACTGACCCTCTCGCCCCTGACTTTACCCTTAGTTTTGTTTGGCCTGGCAGTTGGTGCTTCTTCTTTTTTCACCAGTCAGTACCCGGTCGAGGCACTGCTTGGAGCTGGTGGTTCAATGCTTGCGGCCGTTTTCATAGCAGTTTTTGGTGGCTCGCTGCTGTCTTCCGTCAAAGCTCAGAAATTCATCGACGTTTTCGGAATATCGGCAGCCGTTTTGAGCACTGCCTCCCTGTTGCAGATGGTTGGTTGGGGCCCGTCAAGAATCATTAACATGATGCCCGGTTTCGGTATTCCTAACAACTTATCGTTTGCTTTGACCGGCTCTTCAATTAACAGTTTAGTGGTCATTGTCCTAGCTTTAGTGGGTGTGGTTGCCCAGGTTGTCTTTAGCAAAAAGCTCTCAACTCTCCACTCAGTTCTTGTTCCTGTACTTTTAATTGGAGTTGGTATAAATCTCTGGGCATCCTTACCTGGTAAGGAGACTAGTATTCCCTTACCACCAGCTGGTGCGAGCTGGACCATCGCAATTGATAGCATGCGCTCACCACGCAACGCTATTATTGGTCAAGGCCCCCAGGCCTATTCCAACACTTACGCCAGACTAAGACCCAACTGGCTCAACGGTCTTAATACCTGGCAGTTAAACTTTAACTCGGCTGCCAACGTACCTCTAACTTTAGTTGTAACCACTGGGTTGGTCGGTGTTACCACCTGGATATTCCTTGTAGTAAAAGTTTTCCAACAGCTACGCAAAAAAGAAAACAGACACTTAGCTGTTGCCTGGGTCGTTGCTGCCAGTTTCATCTTTAACTTACTTTTACCTAGTAGCACTGTTCTCTTGACTATCCAAGCAGTTGCTTTAGCCGTTTGGATTGCTTTACGCAGTAAAGATTCGGCCAAATTCCGTCTGGAAGCCTCGGCAATCCGCTATATCAAGGATCATGCCGACTTTCTACCCAAGAGAATGAAGACTCATAGTCCCTGGGCTTTGTTCTTCACCACGGGCCTAGCCGGAGTGGGCTTGGTTTTTGTTAGCTACTTTTTGGCTAGAGCCTTCTTCGCCTACTACCATCTAGGCCAAGCCGAGCTAGCAACAGTTAAAAACGACGTGGTTAAAGTCTATGACCACCGTCGCCAAGCCGTGATCGCCAATCCTTACCTTGACGAAATTCGACGCAGCTACTCCTTGACCAACCTGCAAATTGCCATCGCCATGTCCAACAATGCCGACATCACTGATGAGCAAAAAAGCCAAGTTGCTCAATTGGTTAGCCAGGCTGATGCCGAAGCCAGAGCCGCGGTTGAACTTGATCAGGCCGATTATCAAAACTGGGCAATCTTAGCTGAAATCTACAAAAGCCTCGTGGGTGTATCTGAAGAAGCCCCCCAAAACGCCGTCAACGCTTATGTCTCGGCCATTCAGAACTACCCAACTAACCCATTCTTCAGAATCGAGCTGGGCAACTTGTTCTACAACAAAGAGCAATATCAGGACGCCGCCGGCTTCTTCTCCCAGGCCATTAACTTAAAACCAGACATGCCTGTTGGTTATTACCAACTCGGTAAATCCCTGATTCAGCTTCAGGACTATAATCAGGCCAACCAAGCTTGGAAACAAACCCTGCAATTACTCGATCCAACTTCGGAGGATTACCAAGTTGTGCAAAAAAGCATCGAGGAGTTGGAAGCTGCTATTGAGGCAACCAAATCAGCCAAACCAGGTCAGAATTCCCAGATAAACCAGGATCAAGACCAAAATGCAGCTGATAAAACCACTCCCCTCAGCAATCTAACTGACGACTCAGAAACCACTGGTATTAATACTCCAGTGGCACCTTTGACCCAACAACAGGTAGACCAAGCCGGCAGCAACGTGGTTAACCCAAGCACGGACTTGGATTTGTAAAGCCTTTCGTTAAGCGAAATATGCCCTAGATAGAAATATCTGGGGCTTTTTTGTTGGCCAAGTACTGACCCATGTAAGAATCACGGTAAAAGAATTATTAACTATCAGCGCGCGGATTGCAGCGCGGATGCAGCAAACTATTGGCAATCCGTGGCCAGTGAAAATTCCCAAGTCACCCTGAAAGTTGGTATGAAACAGACTCTCTGCTGGGTCTGATTAGTAGGCTTGTAGCGAAATAGATCATTTAACGGCCAAAAAGTTCTTGGTCATCGCCTCAACCACCTTATCCATGTTCTGGCCTGTAACCCCACTAAAAGGTATCAAAATCATATCTTGCTCACTAAAAATATTATTTATCGCATCAATAAGTTCACTACTATATATATCTATTTTATTTAGTGTCAAAATGGCCGGCTTTTTCAAAAGATCTGGATGGTATTCTGCCAACTCCTTTTTTAGGATCTGATACTGATTCCAAAGCTGCTGGGCCTTTTCTTTATCCGACAAGGACTCATCAAAGACCAGCGCTTCTTCTAAATACAAAACGAACATTAATGTTGAACAATTTTCGACATGTCGCAAAAAATCCAAACCCAAACCTTTTCCCTGACTAGCCCCCTCAATTAACCCAGGAATATCGGCAACCACCAAATCCTTCACCCCTTGGAAATTTGTGTTCAATATGCCAATGTTGGGCTCAAGGGTAGTAAAAGGATAATTGGCTACTTTCGGGTTGGCCTTGGTAATCTTTGAGAGCAAGGTACTTTTTCCGGCATTGGGCAGACCGACCAAGCCAACATCAGCCAAAAGCCTCAACTCTACCACCACCTCTTTACGCTCACCCTGACTGCCATATTCTGCCTCGAGCGGAGTGGTTTTGCTCGGACCTTTGAACGTTTCATTTCCTCGGCCGCCAAAGCCTCCCTGGCAAACCACTACCTCTTGGCCAACCTCGGTGATCTCAATTAAGCGTAAGGCTGGAATAGTTTGTTGACCAAAAATGAATTGCTTGATCCGGCTTTGATCAATTGTCGATTCACTGGCGGCAGTTGCGCTCTCGCCGCCTTCCAGCTCAGTCTCGTCTCTGTCCAACATTGCCGAACCAACAGAAAAATCTATATTTGCTAATTCCTCAGCGACAGATTGTTCGTCTGGCTCAAGGTATGGAATTCCTTGGCCTTCTTTTTCCAGATAATATTTCGAGATTTCAACATCATCGCGACGCAGCTTTGGTACCAAGCCTTCTTTGTTGTCTTTACTGCTGTTGAAAGAAGCTTTTTTGACAGAGCTGTCAAGGTTTTTTGCAAATGATTCATCTATAATGGATTCTTTTATCCTTTCCTCAAACTCTGCCTCTCCCCAACCAAGACGCCGACGCCTGCGTAAACTGACGCCATTTTCTGCCACCAACCAAATTACGGTGCCCACTGGCACTTCAACAATGGTGTCTGGAGCTTTGGCCCCTTCCATCTTCTTTTTACCACCTGGCTGACCTGGTTGGGCGACAATTTCCCGAACTCCAGCCAAGTGTCGCAATGTGTTCATCCCCCGCGAACCACGGAAAACAATGCTGCCACCGTTGCCACCGTTGCCACCATCAGGACCGCCCTTAGGCACGAACTTTTCCCGACGAAAAGAAACACGGCCGTTGCCACCGTTGCCAGCTATTAGTGAGAGTTTAACTAAATCAATCATTGGAAGCATTATACCCTACCCAACCAGATATATTCAGCCAAGCTTAACCGAGGTGACAAGCTCTCACTATTTAAGATAACTCTGTGGATTCATTAAAGAACCGCCGTTGCGAATTTCAAAATGCAAGTGAGTACCGGTGGAACGTCCGGTGTTGCCCATTTGGCCCAAGACATCGCCACGATTAACTCTTTGGCCAACTTTAACCTGAATAACACTCAAGTGGGCGTAAAGAGTCACATAGCCGTTGCCGTGATCAATTACCACCCGATTGCCATATCCAGAATTATCCACCCAACCAGCCACCGTTACTACACCAGAATCGGCTGCCAAAATTGGACCAGCGCCACGGTTGGCAATATCAATAGCCTTGTGATAAAAACGATAGCCCTGGGTAATGGTACCAGAGGCAGGCCAGATAAAAGACCCCGTTGCCGAGACCGCTCCCGCGTCTGCTGTGTACTTGGCAACAGGAACGCGTGGTTTTTCAATTACTTCTTCTGGCTTAACACCCTCAGGAATCAATAAAAATTGGCCCACCACCAATTCAAACGTTTCGTCATTTAAAAATTCGTTGAAGGGATAGTCAACAATCATCTGGGTCTGAGAACCCTCCAGGCCATACTTCTTACCAATGGTATAAATCGTCTCTCCACGAGCTACCTTGTGTCTCACTCCATCAATTGGCAAAATCCGCAACTCCTGCCCTGGCTTGATTTTGTCTTTTGCTGTCAGATTATTTTCCCAAAGAATCGTGTCCGCCTGAAGTCCGTAACGTTCGGCAATGCTAGAAACTGTCTCTCCCTCGGCCACTGTGTGAATAATGATGTCACCACCCCGATATTGGCGCACTTCCTCGGCCTGGAGAGTATAAAAGTCAGGGGCATATGCTGTGGCGGTGCGTAGTACAGGACCAGAAACACCTGAAACTTCGGCTTCTTTGTCTTTAAAAACCATTGGCCCAAACGTCACCATCAAGAAAATCAAGCCAATCGTACCAAAATGCAAAAAGGGCCTGGCATATCTTCCACGCTTTTTATACAGGACGTCCACCAAAACATCTTTGAGGTTCTCAAAGCGGCTAAACCAGCTATAACCTCGATTCCTGGTATATGAGCGGAGAAATATAATAAAAGCAACAAAATCAATTAGTAAGGGAAAACTTGGTAACTTAAATGGTAGCTTAAATCGTTTCATGTTGAGTTGTCTGCAAAAAAAACCTTGAATCCTTGTGTTTCCTGAGAAATAAAACAAAATCTAAAACTGGTTTTTATCAGCGAGAAAGTGTTCCCGTACAAAGTAGTAATATAACTACTTCAAGAAAACAGACCTTTGTCGCGCAAAAAGGCAGTTTCGCCATCCTATTTCACAGCAAGTCCTGTGTAGTAATTTTACACACAAAATGACTTCAAGGTTGCTGTTATCTGTGATAATTCTATTATAAGCCATCAGTAAACCTTGAGATGCCCTCAAATAGATTTTGAGCTCAATAATACTCAGTGATAACTCATTTTTGTGAGCCAGAAGCTTGATTTCTGAACCCCGCAGTTGCATAGCTAACTCTAGTTAGAAGACTATTTAATAGTATAAAAAACAGCTTGGTAATGAAAACGCCAACACCAAGTACTTCGATGAGCAACAATACCAACAAAGGCAATGCCACAAATATCTGAAACGACGATAACTATAATTCTGTCTTAACCACCTTTAATCGAGGCCAAAAACTCCTTATTGGATCCAGCCTTTTTCAGCTGACCAATTAGAGTCACGGTTCTCTCCTCGCGGTCCTCAATGGTATCAAGCATACGATGCAAAGTTGCAATTGATTGATAAGTTACTGGATCAATTAAGAGATCATCACGTCTTGTTCCAGATCTCTGGACATCAATAGCTGGATGAATGCGTCTTTCGGCCAGGTGGCGGCTCAAGTGAACTTCCTGATTACCCGTTCCTTTAAACTCTTCATAAATTAAATCATCCATACGTGAGCCAGTGTCTATTAAGGCCGTACCGACAATAGTCAATGAGCCTTGCACCTCAAAGTTGCGAGCTGCACCAAAGAATTTCTTTGGTGGAAACAGAGCCGCTGGATCAAAACCACCAGAGAGGGTTCTACCAGACGTCGGCATCGCAAGATTATAGGCACGAGCCAAGCGAGTAATCGAATCCAGCAAGATAACCACATCTTTACCTGACTCAACCAACCTTTTTGCACGCTCCAAGGCCAGCTCAGCTACTCGCACTTGGTCGGCCGCTGACTCGTCGAAGTTGCTAGCTGCCACCTCACCTTTTCCCTTAGTAATACTCTCAATATGACGACGGATGTCCGTCACCTCTTCTGGACGCTCACCAACTAATACTGCCATGACATGGATATCGGGATTATTCGAGGCCACGCCACTAGCAATGTTTTTGAGCAGAGTCGTCTTGCCGGCCTTAGGCGGTGAAACAATTAAACTTCGTTGTCCTTTTCCGATGGGAGCAATCATATCGATGATACGCAAAGACAAAGGCTCTTCGCCGGTCTCAAGTTTGATTTGCTCATCTGGATAAACTGGAGTCAAAGACTTAAATTTAATCCGGTCCTGCTTAAGGTATTCCTCAGCAACCACATCGTTTACTTTGTCCACCTTCAACAAGCCCCAATAACGCTCCCCTTCTTTTGGCGCTCTCACCGGCCCCTCAACCACATCCCCACTGCGCAACTTGAACCGACGAATCTGGGAAGAAGAGATATAGGCATCTCGATCATCTTCGGCAAAACCAATGCGCAAGACTCCATGCCCATCCCGAGAATCATCGAGGATACCCCTGATTGTTGAGGTTGGAAGATCTCGTTCGGTGCTTCTTTCTGGTCTGGAAAAACGCTCTGTGCCTGTATTAGCCGCACGATAATGGGACGTTCTTTCGGCCGAATTGGACCAAGACGATGTTTTGATCCTTCCACTCGAGGCTGGTGTTCTTGTAACCAAGCGTTGAGCAACAGATCCGGATGCCGAGAAGCGCGGACGGCTAGGCTCAACCATTGAGCTTGAGGAAACCACCGAACCATCAGCTGCCTCATTGACCTCAGATAGATCGGACTGAGCACCTGACTGCACTTGAGCACCCCTATTTGATACATCTGTTGGTGACTTAGAATTGGGTGAACCAATAAAATCTTCAACTGATTTCTCCAAACTGCTGTTGCCTTCTGTCATCCCCTCGGTCACATTCTCCTCCCGACTATCAGACTGACTAACTGCTCTGGAAGCCTGAATTGATCTAGGCTTTGCAGCCACCTTACTGGCCACAGAATCGGCCTTCTCCAAGCCACTGGGCTTGGAAGCTGCTGTTTCTTGTGACACTTCTTCCGTCTTGTTTAGATCTAAAGATGCTCTTTGTCTAGGCATATAAACTCACTCCTTATACTTCTACTCTCATCCACGACTTTTTGCCTCTTCTTGAAGTCTTCGCCTCGTGAATGTTTTCATACTAATTAATTGAAAAATTGAACTTCCCTCTATTTTGTAGACTTGTAACGAGATAACACGTCTATTGCCAAACTACTTTTCAGCGCTACAAGTCTATTTTCTATAATTATTTTCTGCAGGAGGCCTAACATGAATTTTCTTTTACCAAAAAACTAATCTGAATACAAAAAGCGGTGTGAAACACGTTTCAGGAAAATGCTGAAGATAAAGTTCATTATCTCAAACATTCTTTAAAATGTCAAAAAGGCTAAATGTTTTCAGGGCATCTGCGTTCTAACTTCTCATCTTGACATAAAAAAAGAGAATCTTGTTTAATATTAGGTTGATACACCAAACGAACAAGACTCTCTTTGTATGAAAAAGTATACTTCAAATTTAGTTAAA
>JBMORQ010000031.1:0-39815 GCA_049322575.1 Patescibacteria group bacterium | reverse complement strand
ATGGTTTACTATTACAATCACGAGAGAATTCACACGGCATTAAAAATGCCTCCCGTCGCTTACAGGCAAGTATTAATTAACAAACAGAAAAGACAAATCGTTTAAAAATCGGGTACCTTGTCGTTTATATTATTGATCAGCAGGAGTATTTTTATGTCGCGAGCCCGCAATAAACAAGAGTTGCTGAATTTTGGAGAGACTGAGTTTAAACGACTCTTTGTGTTAGTAGATTCTTTGTCTGATGAAGTACGCGACAAAGAGTTTGTCTTCAGTGACCGCACGACAAAAGATATCGTAGCTCACTTATACGCTTGGCAGTTGCTCGAGCTGAGATGGTACAAAGAAGGAATGTCTGGAAAGCAGCCAGCAATTCCAGCTCCAGGATATTCATTTAAGGATGCTCCAGCCTTAAATGAGAAACTCTATTTGGATTACCAAAACATTTCATGGCAGGATCTGAAAAAAGCAATTGGGGCCACTCATAAGGAACTTATGAAAATTATTGCTAGCCACTCCGACGAAGATTTAACAGTAAAGAAAAAATACAAGTGGACAGGTTCAACTAACATGGCAAGTTATTTTGCTTCTGCTTTGTCTAGTCACTATGTCTGGGCTATTGATCTAATTGCTAAGAAATTCAAGCAAAAATAAGTTGGCAGACTCGAGTTTTCTCTCACTAACGCCTTTTGTCAATTAATCAGGAGTATAATTGCTTGATATGTCTGCAAAAGAAAGACTATCGGGTTCTGGGTCTCAGCAATTTGAACAATTCTTTCAAGAACAACCAAACACTCGTTTGGCTCATCATTTATTAAGAAATTTGATGGATTTTTTAGGAGTTGACTATCCATTTTTTGATGGCCAATGGATAAATATTGCTTCAGCAATAGAACAACTTTATTCAACAAAAGAAGGAGTTTATTTCTCAAGAAATCTCCATAAATCGTGGTTAGACAAATGGCCTGGAAACAAATCCCACATTTTGCATGATCATGGTATCTTTGGTCCTTTTTCTTCGGCGACAAATATTTTGGTTGTTAAAGATCCGACTGAGTATCACGACCTAATAAAACCTGATGGCACACTTTTATACAGCGTGACCAACTCAAATGTTTTTGCAGATCCGAATTCGAAGGTTGGTTTAATTCCATCAAGTTCGCTTGCTCAGCTTCATGCTTATTCGCATTTTGGCCTCTCTGTCGAAAGGCTGAGGCAGCGGATACTAAACACTATTATGGGAGAAGGAAGTGTTAAATCAGTTGTCTGGATGGGTCCAAGTGTTAGTGGTAGATTGGCAATGGGCACCGACCAACAGATGAGAAGATGCTCCGTCGCAGAAATGGAAATCAGTTTTTGGAATTGGCTGTTTGATGAAAGCAACCAACAAAAGCCATGGGTTGATTTATTTGTTAATTTAAATGATGACGAGTTAAAACAACTTGATTTGTCATCTCATCCGATCGTTGGTCCGGAGTTATCCAGAATACTTGAATTTATCTTCATGTCTGATGGTTGGCAAGAAAGAATAAAGAAATTGATTGGCCCGGCTCTTACAGATGACCCAGAGCAGTTCCAGGATCGTAAAAATCTTCAAACTGTTCTCTCTGAAATTAATATTTACAGTCTGTCTGATTACCATAGATTTCCTGGAAAAGGTTGTCCACCAGGTGCAGTAATTGTTGAGATTGATGCAGGGGAACTTTTTAGAAGCACTTACGGCATTGCTAGTGCAGTGCATAATCCTGCTACTATTGTAATAGCTCCTCACGTTTCAAAAATATTTATGAGAAGATTGCTAGTCAATCCTGATAATCCAATGCTTAAAGATTTTTTGAGAAAAAATTACCCAGACATTGAGGTAGCTACTTGGGATCAACTAAACCAGGACAGATGGATGATGGGACTTGCTCCTGGAGAATCGAGCCATCCGGCATTTGCCGGATTTCATCTGACCCAGGAACAAATTGAACAAGCGGTTTATGAGCGTGCAGCAAAGGGATTATGCGCACCATTTTTGAAAAATGGTTTCAATGAGTTTGGAAGACCCCAGCCTGGCAAGCTTCAAAAAATGACCAGCGCTATGTTGGCTCCAACGGTAGAATTGAGGGAGCGGTTTTTTAAATAAAAACTGCCGAAAAAACCCCACCAACTTGGTGGGGTTTTATCTTTGTGCTGATATTGCAGATATTAATCAAAGATCTACAGCCGTAAATTATCAGTGATTCAAATAAACAATTAGCGCATAAATTTATTTTTGTTTGGCAGTGATGGTCAATTTTCTTGGTTTGGCAATTTCAGCCTTTTGGAAAGTCACCATCAAAACGCCGTGCTCGATTTCTGCCTTTGGTTCTTTATTGACGTCGATTTGGCCTGGCACAGCAACCTTATAAGAGTAACTCCAAGAAGAGCTGCTGTAGAACTTCTTCTCCTTATTCTCTTCTTTGTCAGTGCGACTGGCATTGATGTAGAGAACGCCTTTTTCAAAAGTTAAATCAATGTCGCTTTCTTTAACACCAGCAACATTGGCTTTAACAACTACCTCATTCTCTGTTTCGTAAACTTCCAAATTATTTGCAACTTGGCTGATCATGGTAGAAAGATCAGTGTCTTCCCAGATATCTGGCCAGTTCATCATGTTGCGCATTAGAGGACTCCAACGAACGAGTGACATATTGCCTTTCTTCCGCCTCAGATACTTACTAATGAAATTGGGCGGAGTTGTTTTTGTTATTTTTTAGCAGTCTGGTTGTTGAACTGCTAAGATAGCTTAGCGAAATTAGCAGTGATTGTCAATATCTGCTAAAAATGATGAAATAAAAAACAAATGGCATCCAATTGTTGATGCTTCTTGATAAAAACGTCCTCTATCGCAACATCATAGAAATTTGCTTTAATGTTCGTATGTCAGTTTTCTTTGCTTTTTTTACCGGATTGGTTGGTTTGTGGTTGGGTGCTGAATTTTTAACTAGGGCTGCGGTGGCCATTTCCAAACGTTTTGGTCTTTCAGAGGGTTTTATAGGTTTGACAATATTAGCAATTGCCTCGGATATCCCCGAGATAATGGTCTCTGTTACTGGCGCGATCGAGCAAAAGATGCTTGGTGTTCAAGTTTCAAATATTGTAATTGGCAATATTATCGGCTCAAATATGGGCCAGATAGGCTTAATCATGGGTTTGGTTGGCTTAATTAGTGCTGTCGGTTTCAAGAAAAAGATGATGTTTTCCGAAGGTATGATGATGTTGGGCTCTGTGGTTGTGTTTTACCTGACGGCATTAGATGGTAGAATTTCAAGAGTCGATGGCTTGATATATCTGATTTTTATTGCGATGTATTTCTTTCTTACCAGCCGTTCTTATCGGCTCAATAAGTCGGTGGGAAAGATTAAAAATGGTGGTGTTCCTTGGTTGCCAATCTTAGGTTTTTTTGTTGGGATGGGAATTTTGGTGGAGGCCTCACATCTAGTTTTGGAGAATGGTTTGGACTTGGTCGCAAAACTTGGTATTAGCCAGATGGTGGTAGGCGTGTTGTTTGTGGGTTTGGGGACGAGTTTGCCAGAGTTGGTGATAGCTACTACGGCGGCTCTAAAGGGTAATCGAGATTTGTCGCTAGGTAATTTGGTTGGGTGTTTTATTGTTGACAATATGTTGGCGTTGGGTTTGGGTGCAATGATTAGTAGTTGGACGGTTGATCGGCAAGTCATTGAGTTCGATCTACCATTCCTGATCTTCTCTGTTGTGGTAGTAATGCTCTTTCTTCTGACTAAGGCTCGTCTTGAAAAGCGCGAGTCTCTTCTAATACTAGGTCTCTATCTCACTTATGTTTTGCTCAAGGTATTTGGTGTTTAGTTTTTGTTAATCGTTACTCTAAAAAAAGCGGCTCGCTCACAAAATCAGTTTTTCATTAAAAATCATCTTCTGGCGGGAAGTCAATTTTTCTGTCACGTCCAACTTTCAACATCCTCGATACAATTGCCTAAGGATGTGCTAAAATTCTTGCCATGTTTATTAAAGCTGGCAACATCAAAAAAGGTACTTACGTTTTACATAAAGGCGTTCCGCATTATGTGACCAAAACGCAGTTTGTTTCTCCAGGCAAAGGCTCGGCTTTTGCTAGAACACGCTTGCGTGATGTGTCAACTGGCTCAACGGTTGAGTTTGTGTTTAAGTCCCACGACTCGATCGAGGAGATCGATGTTGAGTCTCGTGAGCTTCAGTTCTTGTATAACGACGGAACCAACGTGGTTTTTATGGATCCACGTTCTTTTGATCAGGTTGAAGTGCCGGTAGCAATGATTGAGGACCGTGTCGGCTATCTGGTTCCGGAACTAAAGGTTTATGTGATTTTTTACCAAGACAAGCCGATCGGTGTAACCATTCCCCTCAAGGTCAAGATGAAAGTAACCGAGGCCGAGGATGCAGTGGCTGGCGATCGTCAGACCGCTGGCCGTAAACCGGTCACCATGGAGACAGGTTTGGTCGTTCAGGCTCCCCTTTTCATTAAGAAGGGCGAGACCTTGATTGTTGACACTGAAACTGGTGATTACGTTTCTCGTGCTAACTAGGTTTGGCGGGAGGTTTGCAAGAGTTGGTTTTGTTTTTTGATCAGGAATTGTCTGTTGATTTCAAAAAGGGTTTTTGCGTATATAATATAAGCCTTAACATTTGCAGTTTTGATTTTCAGAGCTGCCTGCTAATGAATGGGTCCGTAGCTCAGTTGGTTAGAGCGACAGCCTTTTAAGCTGTGCGTCCCGGGTTCGAGTCCCGGCGGACTCACCAGAGAGACCGTGAGACTGTTTCAAAACGGTCACCTTGTATTCACGAGGTTTCAGAAAAATCTTTATTTTCGCAGTAATTCACTTTCCGCACTTGCCGCACCCTTTGCCCTTCTTTTATAATGAATGTCTATGAATGATTCGAAGCTCCTTTATTTGCTGCCCGACCTAGCTTACGTCGTCGGACTTTTGCCCGCAAAAAAACCCAACACTTTCGCTGTTCAGAGCTTTCTTCAAATTAACGGCCAATTCATGGACGACAACGATTTATTGGAGGGCAACTTCGACAAGTTGCTAGATCGTCTGGAAGAAGGTGAATATGACCTGGTCTTGCCGGACTTTTTGTTTACTAACACGATTGTAAACGTCCAGAAAAGTAATCAATCCGAGGTTGAAGAGTATGTGGAAAAGAAGCTTTTACCAGAGCTGGGACTTAATAAAGAAGAACACGAAATCAAGACCATTGTTTTGACAGGATATAAAGGTATTCATAAAGTTCAGCTTTCAGCTTTGGAGAAGACAGTCCTCGAGCCAATGAAGAAATCTCTTCAGGGTAAGTCGATTAAGATCAAAAACGTTATTCCTCTTAGTTGGACGTTAAAATCAGTCATTTCTCTTGAGCCATCAATCAGTTTGGTGCAAATGGGTGATAAGGTTTACTTGGCTCAACACTATATCGGCATTGACCAGACAAACTTTGCACCGGTGGCCGAGGTCGAGACATTGGTAGAGACGATCAAGACACTCAAGGGTGCCGAACCAAGCATTCAGACAATTTACTTGCTGTCGAGTGAGCTAGTCGAGGAAAAACTCAAGGAAGGTTTGAGTAACACCCTGCCGATCCAACAGCTTACCACCTCGCACGATGCTGAGTCGAAGATGCCTTCCTACGTTAAACAAGCGATCGAGGCAGGCATGAGAACTTTGTCCATTCCTGAGTACGCTTTGCCAAAATTCACTATTGGCAAAGTTAGTCCTGCAAAAAAGACGGCCGAGAGTACCAACCAAGCCGAGGCGAAACAGCCAGAGACCAAGACACAAGAACCGTTTGATCTCTCTAAGGCACCTGCGGTGATAGGCGATGACTCTACCCTACCTAAACCTGGTGCTAATTCCATGCTGTCTAGTAGTGAAGACCTTGAGACGGATGTAGTTGAGTCGAAAGCCAAAGAGCTGGAAGAATCAGAAAAAGACCCTTCCCAGAAATCCGACGGAAAGACAACCGAAAGCGAGTCTCATCAGAAAGATGCTAGTACTGATCGTTCTGTTAAAGACCGCGACGACGATGATGATGACAATGACGATGACCACGACGACGATCATCAAAAAGAATTAAATAACGACAAAGAGGATCGAGATGATCAAAAACTAGACCTTGAAGACAAAGATGGTCTCATTGAGCCTCAGCACCCTGGAAAAAAAGAAACTATTATGCCTTCAAGGACTGCTTCAGTAGAGTCATTGGCAGGTGTTCAGCAAATAATTTCCCTGGAGGACGATCTGAAAAAGGTCACAGTTGCGGTTGCAGCCGTTGCATCTGAATCAGTTGATAAAGTTGATTTTTCAAGCAAATCTAAGGATGAGGCTGTTGAGGTCGCCTCCGCCAAAGAAGATGATGCCCAGCATCGCTCACAAACCGATCAAACCAAAGCTGAGGAAAAATCTGTAATAGTTGATCAAAAACGAGCCGTGCTAGAATCAGATGACGACCAAAACTCATTAGAAGTCGACTTGTCGCAATTTGCCGATAACCATTCGAAGCGTGACACAGAGCCAGTCGACCCTCAAAAGTCAGCTTTGAAGAAAGAAAAAATGATCATTAGAGACAACTCTGGTGTTAACAGTATGGTCAAGATGTTTTTCGTGGGACTGGTTAGCTTCTCACTGACCGTAGCGGTGGGTGTCGGCTTGGGTTTAGGGGTCTTGTCTCTGTCTAATCGCTCGAGTGAACCCAAAAGTCCAGTTACTGAGGCTGTTAATCCTCAGCCAACAGTGATCGCAGCAGAGCCGACTGCCACACCTACTCCGGCACCAGAAATAAAGAAAGATGAATACGATGTTTTGGTGGTCAACGCTACCAAGGTAGCCGGTTATGCTGGAAAAATTGGTGACAAACTGAAAACCGGTGGCTTTACATCGATTAAAACTTCTAATGCCAAGGGAGATTATGATGAGGCTGGTTTTTATGTCTTGATGCCAACTGAAGACAAAAACTTGGTTGCCGCCTTGGCCAAGGATTCAGGTCTAGAGCTTGAGTTTGCCGAGGGATTTGAAACAGAAGACGCCAAAGGTCAATACGATGTTGTCATTGTTTTGGCCGAAGAATAGACTTATAGCGAAATAAAATTTTGTGATAAAAATGCTATTTCACTGCAAGTCAAATAGACAAGAAGTTATTTAACTGAAGTATACTTGTTGATTTTGTTTTTTTTTGAAATATAATTCGTCTCGTCGCTAGTACAAATAGTGTCAGAAATCAAAAAATGGCTGCAGGTGGCTTGCACATCTCTATCTCAGCTGAAAAAATCTTTTCCATAGGGCCTCTTGTAGTGTCTAACTCGATCCTGACAAGCTTGGTAGCAACCGGCTTGATCGTTTTTTTCGCTTTTTTGGCAAATCGTAGCTTGGCAAAAAATAACAAGGAAAACGGACATCCAAGAGGACTGCAGAATTTTGTCGAATTCGTTTATCAGTCATTCTATGATTTGGTGCAAAATGTCACCAATGATAGAGGCAAAACCTTGGTCTTTCTACCATTTGTAGTTGCCTTTTTCTGGTTTATCTTAGTCAACAACTTACTTGGATTGATTCCTGGTGTTGGCACAGTTGGTTTTTACGAAGAAGCTGAGTCCTCACATCAAGAGACCACAGAAGAACATAGTGAAGTATCTCAGTCGCTTCTCGTTGGCAGCGCACAAGCCTCAACACAAACAGATGTTGAGCAACCAGTAGTTGAGGTGGTGACAACACAGCACCAAATTGAAGCTGAAAAAACTGCCGAAGATAATCACTTGGAGGTTGATGGGGAAGAACTTGGTCAGGGAGTTGAGGGAAATCAGGCTGATCATCAGGTTGGCGTTGCAGAATCAAACATGGGAGAGCACTCTGGGGAAAGCTCACATCAAGTTTTTGTACCTTTATTCAGAGCTGGTACGGCTGATCTTAACACCACTATTGCCTTGGCAATAATTTCGATAGCCTTAACTCAAGTTATTGGATTCAAATATCTTGGGCTTTCATATTTAAAGAAATACATTAATTTTTCCAGCCCCATCATGTTTTTTGTGGGTGTTTTGGAGTTGATCTCTGAATTCGCCAAGATTATTTCTTTTGCTTTCCGTTTGTTTGGTAACATTTTTGCTGGGGAGGTACTTTTAGCGGTGATCACTTTCTTGGTGCCGATTATCGCCCCTATGCCATTCTATGGTTTGGAGATTTTTGTTGGCTTTATTCAGGCGTTTGTTTTTTCATTATTATCATTAGTATTTTTCAAAATGGCAGCAGACAGCCATGAGGAACATTAAGTAAAGGAGAAAAAATGCAAGATATCGCAGTTGGTTTGACCATGGGTATTGGCAGCATCGGCCCTGGTTTAGCAATCGGCATGTTGGTCAGCAAGGGTCTTGAGGCAATTGGACGCAATCCCGAGGCAGCAAGCAAGATTCAAACAAACATGATTTTGGGTATCGCTTTTGCTGAGGCTATTGCCATTTATGCTTTGGTCGTGTCATTAATCTTGAAGTTTGTATAAGGAGACGTTATGGACATTCAGTTTCCACAAATTCTATTCCAAATGATCAACTTTGGGGTTGTGGCTGGAGCCTTGTATTTTTTGTTGGGTAAACCAGTTAAAAAGATCTTTGACGAGCGTTCAGAAAAAATTCGAGAGGGCCAAGAAGCCGCAGAAAAAGCAATTGAGAATCAGAAAAAATTAGAGTTGCTTGAGAAGAAGATTAAGCAAGAAGCAGAAAAAAAAGCAGCCGAGCTGCTTAAAGACGCTCAAGCGGATGCGAAAAAAACCGCTGCATTAATTGTCGAAGATGCCAAGCTCCAAGCTAAGAAGGAAATTGCCAAGCTTAAACAAGATTGGCAGGCAGAACAAACCAGATTGATGCTTGAAGCAAAATCTCAACTTGTTGAGGCAGTGGTCGAGGTTAGTAAAAAAGTTATTGGTTTAAAACTCGATGCCAAGACTGATGGCAAGATGATCGAGAAAGAACTCGATTTGGTCATCAAGAATATTTAAATATGACAAAGGTACAAATTATCTCGGCACATCCGCTAAACAGCTCGATTGTTGACAAAATAAAGTTGGCTGTAACAAAAAAACACGGCAAAGATCTTGATATTGAGATGCTCGAGGACAAAAAGCTAATCGGTGGTCTCAAATTAATAGTCGGACAAAAAGAGATCGACTATTCGGTTAAAAATCGGATCGAGGAAGTTGCAGGAGTTTTACAAGCTAAATAATCAATCACCTATGGCAAAAAAAGCTGAAAATTCAAACCAAATTGCTATAAGTTCTCTACTTGAGGACCTTCAGCTTGAGCCCTCGGTGCAATCGATTGGACAGATTGTTTCCTACTCTGACGGTGTTATTAAAGCAGTTGGTTTGGATGATGTTCAGTCAGGAGAGTTGATTGATCTGGGCAACAAAACCCTGGGTTTGGCGCTCAATTTGGAAAAAAATAGTCTGGGTATCGTGGTAATCGGTGATTCTTCTGGGATTGGTGTAGGCAATGTGATTAGACGCACAGGAAGAATTATGTCGATCGGGGTTGGTGACACAATTCTCGGCAGAGTGGTCAATAGTATGGGTAGGGTGATAGATGGCAAAGGTGGTTTTGCGGTTGATAAATACATGAACCTAGAAAAAGTCGCTCCAGGTGTAATGACTCGCCAATCAGTTACCGTACCTTTGCAAACAGGAATTAAGGCTATAGATGCCATGATTCCAATTGGTCGCGGACAGAGAGAATTGATTATCGGTGATCGTTCCACTGGTAAAACAGCTATAGCTTTGGGTACTATCATCAATCAGCATGACCAAGGTGTAATCTGTGTTTATGTCTCGGTTGGTCAGAAACGCTCTTCCTTAGCTCAAACCCGCCAAATTCTCGAGAAAAACGGTGCCATGAACTATACTACTATAGTAGCTGCCACCGCCTCTGACAGTGCAGCAGAACAGTTTTTAGCCCCCTACGCTGGCCAAGCAATTGCAGAATATTTTTTGGATAAGGGCAAAGACGTCTTGATAGTTTTTGACGATCTTACTAAGCACGCCCAGGCATATCGCGAAATTTCTTTGTTATTACGCCGCCCTTCTGGTCGTGAGGCCTATCCAGGAGATGTCTTCTATCTGCACTCTCGCCTGTTGGAGAGGGCTTGTCGTCTTAACCAGAAACACGGAGGAGGTTCGATTACTGCATTGCCAGTTATTGAAACTCAGGCCAACGACGTATCGGCATACATTCCAACCAACGTGATCTCAATTACCGATGGACAGATTTATTTGGAAACAGACTTATTTAACGCGGGCATGCGACCAGCTATCAACGTTGGTCTCTCGGTCTCGCGTGTGGGAAGCTCGGCCCAGATTAAGGCTATGAAGCAAGTAGCTGGTTCAATGAAGTTAGATTTGGCCCAATATCGCGAGCTACAAGCCTTTGCTCAATTTAGCTCTGATCTTGATGAACAGACGAAGTCTCAACTTGATCGTGGGGCAAGAGTCAACGAAATCCTCAAGCAAGGCTGGGATGAACCTCTTTCTGTGGTGGAGCAAGTGATGGTCATTTTCGCGGCTGTTCGTGGCTTTATTGATGGAGTCTCTGAATCCAACGTTAAACCCTGGGAGAAACGTTTCATTGACTATATCCGCGCCACTCAGCAACCCTTGATGGAGTCAGTGCTCAATGATCAGAAAATTTCCGAGGAAAACGAATCAAAAATCTCCCAGGCAATCCAGGAATTTAACCGCATCAATCAAGATTTATTAAATTCGACTGATGAGTCGTAACGGATCGAGGTTATGGCAAATACTAGGCAAATAAAACGCCGAATTTCGACCGCCAATAACATTTCGAAGATTACCAAAGCGATGGAAATGGTGGCGGCCAGCAAAATGAAAAGAGCTCAAGATCAGGCTCTGGCTGCTCGTCCCTATGCCTTAACCCTGGTAGAATCGCTCAACGCCTTAACTCGAGTAGTTGATCCAAAACTCCATCCCTTGCTCAAAAAACACCAGACAGGCTTGAACGCAGTGTTGTTGTTGGCAACAGATAAAGGTCTTTGTGGCAGTTTAAACACCCATTTGCTTAAACAACTTCTTCAGCTAAAGAAAAAATATGGTGAAAATCTAACAGTCATTGCGGTTGGTAAAAGAGGTGTTATGGCAGCTAGATCTTTAGGTCTGAATGTTTTTGCGCAATTTACCCAGATACAAGAAAAAGTAACCGCTGGAGACATTTCACCAATCACTCAATTGGTAATTGATGGCTATCTTGAAGGCGAGTTTCAAAGTGTCGAGCTAATTTACATGGATTTTATCAATACTTTGTCACAGTTACCAAGGCTCGAGCAACTTTTGCCGATTGTTAGTTTAAAACCTAAAGAAGAAGATAGTTCGATAATAGATAAAAAGTTGGCCTCAGACTACATTTTTGAGCCTAACCCTCGGGCGATTTTGGATCGATTGCTGCCTTTCTATGTGGAGAACACTATTTTTCACTCATTTTTAGAGCTGCGAGCGAGCGAGCACAGCGCCAGAATGGTTGCTATGAAGAACGCCAGCGAAAATGCCAGTGAATTAGTCGACGAATTAAAGTTGATTTACAACAAATCACGCCAACAGGCCATTACTAACGAATTATTAGAAATTACAACCGCAACCCTAGCCCTAAGCTAAAGTTGAACAAATTGGAGAAAATATGTCTGGAAATCAAGGAAAGATTGTACAAATTATCGGCCCGGTCGTTGACGTCACTTTTGAGGGTCAGCTGCCAGATATTTACGATGCTTTAGTGATGCGTCGCGACGATGATTCAGTGCTTTATTTTGAAGTTGAACAGCAGCTCTCAGATACCGAGGTTCGTACCATCGCCATGGGGCCAACCGATGGTTTGGTGAGGGGTCAGATGGTTGAAAATACTGGCGCTCCGATCACCGTGCCAATCGGTGATGAAACCTTGGGAAGAGTTTTTAACGTGGTTGGCGAACTGATCGATGAAGGCAAACCAGTTAAGTTTGAAAAATCTGCTCCAATTCACAAAAAAGCACCTGACTTTGTTGACTACGTTACTAAAGCCGAAATGCTAGAAACTGGTATTAAAGTCATCGATTTAATTGCGCCTTTTGCTAAAGGTGGAAAAGTTGGTGCTTTTGGTGGTGCTGGTGTGGGTAAAACAGTGGTAATTCAAGAGTTAATTCGTAATATCGCCGAGGAACACAAGGGCCACTCAGTTTTTGCCGGTGTGGGTGAGCGTACTAGAGAAGGAAACGATCTTTATAACGAAATGAAAGACTCTGGAGTTATGGAAAGCACAGTCATGTGCTTTGGTCAGATGAACGAGCCACCAGGCAATCGTTTGCGCATCGCCCTTTCTGCCTTGACCATGGCCGA
This sequence comes from Patescibacteria group bacterium, assembly GCA_049322575.1. Classification (GTDB taxonomy): domain Bacteria; phylum Patescibacteriota; class Microgenomatia; order UBA1400; family PJMF01; genus JBMORQ01. The sequence continues at coordinate 27,425 of JBMORQ010000031.1, read as the reverse complement.
GTACTTCCGTGATGAAAAACACGAAGACGTGCTGTTATTTATCGACAATATTTTCCGTTTCTCTCAGGCGGGTAGCGAGGTTTCGGCCTTGTTAGGACGTATTCCTTCGGCTGTGGGTTATCAACCCAACTTGGCCACAGAGATGGCAGCCTTGCAGGAGAGAATTGCCTCAACCCGCAATGGCTCTATTACTTCCATTCAGGCAATTTATGTGCCAGCCGATGACTACACTGATCCGGCACCAGCCACTACTTTTGCTCACTTGGACTCTACTTTAAACTTGGAGCGACGTTTGGCTGAGCAAGCTCTCTTCCCCGCTGTCGACCCTCTCGTCTCGACCTCTAAAATTTTGCAACCAGACATCATTGGTGAGGAACACTATCGTGTGGCTCGTGGCGTACAGCAAGTGCTACAACGCTACAAGGAATTGCAAGATATCATTGCCATTCTGGGTATAGATGAGTTAAGCGACGAGGACAAATTGGTTGTAGCCAGAGCACGTAGAATTCAAAAATTCCTCTCTCAACCTTTCTTTGTCGGTGAGCAATTTACCAACGTCCCTGGAAAGTACGTGCCGGTTTCTGAGACAATCCGTGGATTTTCTGAGATTTTAAGTGGCAAACATGATTCCCTGCCAGAGCAGGCTTTTTACATGGTTGGTGGTATTGACGATGTGATCGAAAAAGCCAAAAACATGCAAAAGAAATAAAGGTTAAACCAAAAATGGCTCATAGCAAGCGACAAATTCTACTCGAGGTGGTTTCACAAGAAAAAAAGCTGCTTTCCCAGCAGGTTGATTCTGTGACTCTGACAACATCCGAGGGAGAGCTGACAATTTTACCAGACCACATTGCGCTTTTTAGTGAGGTCTACCCTGGTGAACTAGTTTACCGATCAGCTGGTCAGGAAGAATCTGTGGTGGTTTCTCACGGCTTTGTGAATGTCTACTCCCCAGAGGATAAAGTTGTAGTAATGGTCGACAGAGGCGTTTTATCTCAAGACATCAACATCCAGCGCGCCGAAGAGGCCATTGCTGCTGCCCACGCTACTATGCTCAAGACTCAAGATCAAAGAGAGTTAATGATGGCTGAAGCCTCACTCAGACAAGCCATGTTGGAGATTAAAGTGGCACAAAAAACCAAAAGAACCAAGATCTAATCGATTTTTTCTTAAGACTTTTTTGGTGCTACCAGACTAAAAGTTTCTTCCACTAATACTTGCTAATCTTAATAAATTCAATATACTAAGCGCATTATGTCAAATGATACACAAGTTAATCAGTACGTTGAGTTAACCCAGGAAGGCCTTGAAGAGTTAAAAGCCGAGCTGGCGGAATTAACCACAAACCGTCTTCCAAGAATCGTTGAGCGGGTTGCTGAGGCGCGCGACAAGGGTGATCTTAGCGAAAACGCTGATTATCAGAGTGCCCGAGATGAGCAGTCATTTATCCAGGCTAAAATTGAAGAGATTGAAGAAGTCATTGCTCGCGCAAAAATTGTTAAAGCTACTTCCAATCATGATAAAGTTGGCATGGGCTCAGTGGTTTCTGTTCAGATTAAGGGTAAAACTGCCAAGACTTTTACTTATCACATTGTTGGTGAGTTTGAATCTGAACCAGAAGAAGGCAAAGTTTCAAGCGTCTCACCTATGGGTAAGGCTTTGATGGGTAAGAAGAAGGGCGACGAAGTCGTCGTCGAAGCCCCAGCGGGCGAAGTTGTTTACGTCATCAAGGACATAAAATAAAAACCAATAAACAACACCCCGCTTCGGCGGGGTTTTTTGTTTTACGCAGGGATAAATGCTTTTGTAGCAAACAAAAACAAACTACAAGGCAAAAATGCGGTAAAATACACAGGATCACAAATTCAAGAACAAAGGACGAAATGGCAAAAGATACTCACAAACAGTCACCTCATTGGGTTGACCAAGTTGTCAATGAAATTTTCGATTGGCAAAAAGCGGAAAAGATCGAAAAACTTCACGTGGATGATATGAAAACACCTTCTGGTAGAGTTCACACTGGTGCACTCCGAGGTGTTATGATTCACGACATCGTGGCCAAGGTAATCCAAAGCAAATCTACCTCAACCGTAACCTCTACGTATGTCTTTAATGATTTTGACTCCATGGATGGGTTGCCAAAATATTTGGATCAAGAGGAGTATTCTCAGCATATGGGAAAACCGCTTTTCCAGATTCCCACCCCTGATTTAGAGGAGTCGGGTGTGGATTTTTCCAAAGCCAGCGAAGAAGAAAAACGCCGTTTTAAAAATGCTCGGAGTTTTGCAGAGTTTTATGCTCTCGATTTCATTGAAGCTTTTCGTAAGCTTGGTTGCACTCAAGAGATCTTATGGAGCCACGAGCTATACCAATCTGGACAAATGGATGGCATTATCCGCATAACATTGGATAATGTGGACAAATTCCGCAAAATATACAAAGAAGTTGCTGATTACGTTTTACCTGAGAAATGGTATCCCTTCCAACCAGTTTGTGAAAGATGTGGCAAGGTTGGTACAACTCTCACAACAGGTTGGAATGGTGAGAAGATTAGTTATGAGTGTCAGCCCAACAAGGTTGAATGGGCACAAGGTTGTGGTCACAAAGGTCAGGTCTCGCCTTTTGGTGGGACTGGCAAGTTGCTCTGGAAGGTTGATTGGCCGGCACATTGGAATGTGATGGGGGTGAACGTGGAGGGAGCTGGCAAGGATCATACCTCGGCTGGTGGCTCACGTGACATGGCCGATGCAATTTGTCGTGAGGTGTTTGACCAAGTGGTGCCGTTTGATATTCCTTATGAGTGGATTTTATTACGCGGTTCAAAAATGAGTTCAAGCAAAGGAGTGGGAACCTCGGCCCGGGAATTTGTTGAGCTTTTTCCCGCGGAGGTGGGTAGATTTTTGTTTGTTAGCCGCAATTATTACCAAGTGATCGACTTTGATCCTTCCACCATGGCAATCCCAGATTTGTTTGATGAGTATGATGCTGCAGCCAAGGTTTTTTGGGGCATGATGGGCGAGGATCAGCGCCTTGCTAGGTCCTTTGAGTTGGCGCAAATTGGTGAAATGCCGCCGGCCCACTTTTTGCCTCGTTTTAGAGATGTGGCTTTGTGGATGCAGCACCCAGAAATAGTTTTGGAGGAAAAATTTGCCGAGGTCAAAGGATCGGCGCTAACTGAATTGGAAAAAGAAGTCTTGTCTGAGCGTCAACGCTATGCCGAGGTTTGGGTGAAGCGCTATGCGCCAGAGGAATTTCAGTTACGAGCCAAGGAAACACTGCCTGAAGCCGCCAAAGAGTTAAGCACTGAACAAGTCGAATATTTATCACAAGTTATTACTCTAATCGACTCCAGGGAAAGCTGGGAGCCTCAGGATTTGCAACAAGAGCTTTTTGAGTTAGCCAAGGCCACAGTTGGTCCAAAGCCAGCATTTCAGGCCATTTACAAGGCTTTTTTGGGCAAAACTGCTGGACCTCGGGCAGCTTGGTTTTTGTTGAGCATCGATAAAGGATTGCGACTCAGTAGAATTCAGGAATTAAAAGCTGTTTGATAAGGAAAAATGTTAGCAAATCGAGTTAATTCGCAGCAACTCTTAGAAAAATACGTGCCCAATCAGGCCCTCGCACATCACAGCAAAATGGTGGCGCGCGCTATGGAAGCCTATGCCAACGCTTTGGGCGAGGATACCGAGCTGTGGTATCAGGCTGGGTTGTTGCACGATTTGGACTGGGAAATGTTTCCTGACGAGCATCCTAACAAGGCAGTCAATGAAATTTTGGCCGATTATCCAGTGGAGCTGCTCGATGCAATTCGCGCCCATGCGCCTGGTAGAACTGGCAAGGAACCCGAAACATTGATTGAACGCTATTTATTTGCCTGCGACGAGCTATCTGGTTTGATGCACGCAGTTTCATTGATGCGCCCTGGTGGTTTTTCCGACATGCAGGTAAAATCAGTAAAGAAAAAAATTAAAGATAAATCGTTTGCAGCTAACGTTAGCCGAGAGGATATCGCCAAGGGTTTTGAGTTGATCGGCAAAACCCCGGATGAACATATTAATTTTTTGATCGGGGTTTTTGCGAAATGATAGAAAACTCACCAAGTCAAGTTGGACCAGAACACGATGAAATTCCATCTGCTGATGAGATGTCACAATTATTAATCAGAGACTTTTCGGGCAACGTCGTAGAACTTAATAGATTATCAGCAAGAGAATTATTGCATATATATGGTTGGGAGGTAACACCCCAAAATACTCGGAGAGTATTAAAAGCCAGAATAAAGGCAAAAGCTTGGATGTTAGCTCAGGACCAGGCATTTAACAAGACACCAGCAATTTTCGTCGATCAAAAAGATTTTAGAAAAAAACTTGATGAAGAAAACGATTCCTAGAAATTTGTAGGACATCGGTGTTACAATAGGTGTAGAAAAAACCCAGCGGCCAGCACCCGCCCAAGGGAGAACGAGGAAATGCGTTCCGGGTAAGCCCGAGATAGCAGGAATGAGTTGGTAGCGCTCTTTCGAGCGCTCACCAAAACCAGAGGTGGTACCGTCTTAAAAAGACCCTCTTGTGTCCATTCTGACTCGTAGCTAAATAAAACTTTTATTACAAAACTGTTTATTAGTGCTGCAAAGTCTTTTTTCTCGCTTGAAGTAGTAAAACTACTACTTCGCTCGAACAAAAGACTTTTAGCTCAAAATAACCAGTTTTTCACTACAAATTTTTATCTAGCTACTAGTCAGTGTTGTGGATGCAAGAGGGTTTTTTAGTACATTTAGAAAATAGTTGCTGTGAAAGCAGCTTCTGAAATTAAAAAGGAGTCGAAATGTTAGACATTAATTACATCCGTCAAAATACAGACGCAGTTAAACAAGCATGTGTAAATAAAAATCTTGATTCAGAGGTTGTTGATCGGCTGCTTTTAATCGATGACCAACGCCGTCAGCTGATCGCCCAAACTGATGAATTACGTCGACAGATCAACCAAAATGCTGATGAGATCAAGGTTCAGGTCCATGGCGGAGGTAAACCCGATGCCTCTTTAGTAGAAAATGGCAAAAAACTCAAAACCCAACTCAAGGAAGTTGAACCGCAACTCAAGGAGATCACGGAAAAATTCCAAGAACTGATGTATCAAGTCCCCAACGTGCCTGCGGCCGATGTGCCGATTGGTCCAGATGAATCAGGCAATGTTGTTGATCGTCAACATGGTGAGTTACCGAAATTCGATTTCAAACCTCTCTCCCACCAAGAGTTAATGGAAAAACATGATCTTTTGGATACTAAAAGAGCCACTCAAATTGGTGGCTTTCGCTGTTATTTTCTCAAGAATGAGGCCGTTTTGCTTGAGCAGGCACTATTAAGACACGCCATGAAAATTATGATCGAGGCGGGTTTTACCCCGATGACAGCGCCGGTTTTGGTGAACGAACAAGCCATGTGGGGCACCGGCTATTTCCCCTGGGGCAAAGAGGATCACTACAAGACTCAAGACGAACTAATCTTGGCAGGTACGGCTGAGGTCGCTTTAACTGCTTACCGTCAAGGTGAGACTCTCACAGAAAAAGATCTGCCAGTGAAAATGGTTGGCATCTCGCCCTGTTTTCGTCGAGAAGTCGGTTCGTATGGCAAAGACACCCAGGGAATAATCCGGGTTCATCAGTTTAATAAAGTTGAGCAAGTGGTTTACACCGTGGCCGACGAGGAAGAGTCTCGCAAATGGCATGAAAAAATGGTGGGCTTTTCCGAGAAACTGCTCCAAGACCTGAAACTCCCCTACCAGGTTTTATTGATGTGCTCGGGAGATATGGGCGCTGGGCAACGCAAAAAATACGACATTGAAACCTGGTTCCCATCCCAGAATAAATATCGCGAGACTCATTCCGCCAGCTATTTCAATGATTTTCAGGCTCGTCGCTTGAATATTCGATATCAGGCGAAAGATGGTTCACTTAAATATGTCTACACCTTAAATAACACAGTGGCTGCCAGCCCGCGCTTGCTGGCAGCGGTGATTGAGAATTATCAGCAGGCCGATGGCACGATCCTGGTGCCGGATGTGCTCCGGGGGTATGTGGGGAAGGAAGTTATCAGAAAACTTCCAGAACTATTAAAGCCATTTGCAAAAATGACTTAGTTCAGTTTTCAGCTTGCCTCTCCCCTCTAGATCGAGTAGGATAGGACTTCTGGCGTTGAGACTTGTCGCAGGCAACGAACTGCAAAATCCTCGTCATTTCTCTCCCAGTCTGGTGTAAAATCAGAAAGAAAATATGTTAAATCTCCTAAAAAAACTCTTTGATGAGCCAACCAAAAAACTTGAAAAATATCAAAAAATTGTTGAGCAGATCAATGCCCTCGAACCCACATTTAAGAAAATGTCCGATGCAAAATTGGCCGGACAAACCAAGATTTTCAAAAAACGCATTGCTGATGCACTAAAGAAAATTGATCAAAATAACTCTGAGGTAGTTAAAACCGCTGAAGCTCAAATTCTTGAACAGCTTTTGCCGGAAGCTTTTGCCACCGTGCGTGAAAGCTCCAGACGTGTTTTGGGTATGCGCCATTTTGATGTACAACTTTTGGCTGGTGTAGCCCTTCATTTTAGCAATATAACCGAGCAAAAAACTGGTGAGGGCAAGACTTTAACCGTTACCGCCCCACTCTATCTTAATGCCCTCCTGGGTAAAGGCGCGCATTTGGTTACGGTCAACGACTACTTGGCCGAGGTTGGTGTGGGTTGGATGGGTGCGATTTATCATTTTTTGGGGATGAAGACAGCCGTGATTGTTCACGACCATTCGCGTTTGTACAATCCAGACATCGATAGTGAGCAGCGTGGTGATGAGCGCCTGGAGCATTTCCAGGAAATCACTCGCCGCGAGGCCTACGCCGCCGACATTACTTATGGCACCAATAATGAGTTTGGTTTCGACTATCTGCGTGACAACATGGTTCAGTCATTGGGTCAAATGGTCCAGCGCACTGATACTCCTCATCATTTCGCTATTGTTGATGAGGCCGACTCAATTTTGATTGATGAAGCACGCACTCCTCTAATCATTTCTGCTCCTGACGCGGATCCAACCAAAAAATACTTTGAGTTTGCTCATATGGTCAAGTCTTTGGTTCAAGATCAGGATTACAAACTCGATGAAAAATCCAAGACGGTAACGTTAACTGACTTAGGTGTTAAGAGAATCGAACAAAAACTTGCTGTTAGCAATCTTTACGAAGAAAGTTTTGACACCATTCACCATGTTGAATCGGCTCTCAAAGCCATGTCGTTGTATCGTCGAGACAAAGAATATATCGTGCGCGAAAACCAAGTGGTGATCGTTGATGAGCACACTGGTCGTTTGATGTATGGTCGTCGCTATTCCGATGGTTTGCACCAAGCTATTGAGGCCAAAGAAGGTGTGCCTATCCAACAAGAATCGAGAACTCTAGCGACCATCTCCATCCAAAATTATTTTAGACTTTATCAAAAACTGGGTGGCATGACCGGTACAGCTGTTACCGAGGCCGAGGAATTTAATCAAATCTACCATGTTGATGTTTTAGAAATTCCTACCAATCAGCCGGTGGTACGCCAGGATCAAGCAGACTTAGTTTACAAAACGACAGCCGCCAAGTACTCAGCAATTGCTCGCACTGTTGAAGAGATTCATGCTGAGGGTAGGCCGGTTTTGGTGGGTACTCGCTCGATTGAACATAATGACATCATTTCCCGTTTCTTAAAAAGGAAGAATGTCCCCCATCAAGTCCTTAACGCTAAAAATCACGAAAAAGAGGCTTTTATTATTGCTGATGCAGGGCGCAAAGGTGCCATTACGGTTGCAACAAATATTGCTGGCCGTGGTGTGGACATTGTTTTAGGTGGTTCAAAACCAGAATTAAAGGATTTTCGTAAAGAGAAGCTTTCCAAAAACATGACCGAGTTGCCAGAGAAGTTTAAGCACTTAAACTTGCCACCATCAATTAATCCAGGTAATTACAAGTTGGCCGAATATTCCAAGGCTTTGGAGAAGTGGCAACGTGATCATGATGAAGTGGTGGCTGCCGGCGGCTTGCATATTTTGGGAACCGAGCGCCATGAGTCACGTCGTATCGACAACCAGCTTCGCGGTCGTGCTGGACGTCAGGGCGATCCGGGTGTTTCGCAGTTTTTCGTGGCCTTAGACGACGAAATTATGCGCATTTTTGGCGGCGAACAAATTGCAAAGATGATGGATTTTCTCAAGATAGATGAGGATCAACCGATCGAACACAGCATGGTGAGTAAGTCGATTGAGTCTGCCCAAGTTAAAGTGGAAGGCTTTTTCTTTGATCAACGCAAACGTTTGGTTGAGTTTGACGACATTATGAATCGTCATCGTGAGATTATTTATCGCCGTCGACGTCGTTTGTTGGAGTTGGCTGGTCAAAAGCAAGCTACTGATCCAAAGAATGAACAAATCGAGCAAGACGTGGCCGACCAGACCTTAAAAGAGCAGATCATGGGATATATTGAGGATGAAATATCGCAAATGATCAACTTGCGGAGCACGGATAAGCTAAGCAATGAGTTTTATGACACCCTGGTTAAAAATTTTGTTAAAATCATCCCATTTGATGATCAGTCTCAAGTGCGCTTGAAAACTCAGTTTGGTAAGTATAAAGATGTGTCCGAACTCCAGCAGGAGTTGATGAAAATTGTTCGCTCAACCTATCAGTCAAAAGAAAAAATATTAGGTCCTGATATGATGAGAGAAATTGAGCGCGTTGTGACTCTAAACACTATTGACGAAAAATGGATGGATCATTTGGACGAGATGGACAACTTGCGCGAAGGCATTTGGTTGCGAGGAGATAAAAAGACTGTTTTATCAGAATACAAAAAAGAATCATTTGGAATGTTTGAGAACTTGATTTCAAGTATTGAGTCGACAATCGCTAGCCGCATCTTTCGTGTGCATCCAACAAAACAACCTGTGCAGGTGATGCCAACAGAGGTGACTGAACATAAAGATGACATCCACGAAAGTATCGCCAAGGAAGTTGCTGATGCCACTCCACCTTCGCCAACCAATATCCCTACCAAAACCAGCGGCTCGCTGTCTGATTTAGCTACGGCCATGAGTAGCGCTAAAAGTGGAAAAAAAGCCAATCCCGGTTCCAAGCAAGCAAAAGTTGGACGTAATGATCTTTGCCCATGTGGTAGCGGCTTAAAGTATAAAAAATGTGGATTAATCAATGCGCCTCAGCATAAAGGTTAGCCGACTGGCTAGTTATTAAGTCAGAATCAGTTTTAATTTGGGGGAATAGCTCTTATGCCAGAGTTGCCGGAGGTCGAGACTATTAAAAAACGGCTCGAGTCATTGGTCGTTGGTAAAACAATTACTCAAATCGAGATATTACATCCGAAGAGTTTTCAGGGAAATGTTGAGCAAGTTATAGGTCAAAGAATTGTTGCTTTGAGTCGACGGGCCAAATTACTCCAAATTATTCTGGAAAACGGCTATAGCCTTTTGATCCATTTGAAAATGACTGGACAACTGATTTATGAGGGAGCAACTAGAGTTGGTGGTGGTCATCCCACTGCTGATTGGGTTAAAAAATTACCCAGTAAACACACCCGGATAATTTTCTATTTTAGTGATAAAGAACGATTATTTTTTAATGACATTCGTGTTTTTGGATGGGTAAGAACGCTGAGTCCAGAAGAAGTTAAACGTGAGTTTTCTAAGTATGGACCCGATATTAACGATGCAAATTTATCGGCAAGCTATTTGATTGAGCAATTTGGGCGGCGTTCCATTAACATAAAACAGGCCTTAATGATGAATCAAATTGTCGCAGGAGTTGGTAATATTTATGCTTGTGATGCCTTAAATCTTGCAAAGATTGATCCACAAAAAGCCGCATATCAACTCACTGAGAATGAAGTTGTTCGTTTATTTGAAGCGGCTCAAACGGTGATCAATCGTGGTATCGAAAAAGGTGGTGCAACCGTAGAAAACTACGTTCACGTAGATGGATTTGCTGGTCAATATCAATCAGTTATGCTAGTTTATGGTAAGGAAGGACAAGCGTGTCCGAATTGTGGCGCGAAAATTATTAAGATGAAAGTTGCTGGACGAGGAACATATTATTGTATGAGCTGCCAGCTATAGTTCAATTAATTGAAGTAACATTCAAGAAGTTTTAATAAGCGGAAGTTAACGAAAATGATGCGAAAAACAATGTTAACCGTTACAAATTTTTTGCACTGTGGTGATGACTATTTATTTATTCATCGTTCAAACGATCGTTGGGTTGACGGTGGCAAGCTAAATGGTATTGGTGGCAAACTTGAGTCAGGTGAAAATTACTTACATGCCGCTATACGTGAAACTCAGGAGGAGACGGGCTATGTGGTTGAAGAGAAAGACATTGAACTGGCTGGCGTAGTACGTTTGGAAGAAGGTTATCCAGATGACTGGGTTATGGTTTTCTTTAAAATTAAGGTAGCTGATAAAAATGTTCCATTTGGCATGACCAATAGTGAAGGCGAGTTGTTGTGGCTCCACAAAGACAAAGTGTTAAACAGCGGTTATGAATTAGTTGATGATCTTAATTACATCTTTAATGATATAGCCTCAGGAAAAATTCCCTTTTTTATGTCTGCTAAAGTCAATGATAGGCTTAAGATAGAAAGTTGGACGATTAACCGACTTGGACAAAGCTGATTCTTGAAAACTAGAGATATTTTTTAAGAGTTTCAACTGATTTTGCCAGCATTTGTTTCTCTTCCCACGAAAGTTTGACCTGAAGTATCCGCTCAACTCCGCGTTTGCCAACCACACAAGGAACACTTAAAGCCACACCATAATGGTCGTAATAACCATGCAAAGGGATTGATAATGGCAAAACTTCTTTAGTGTCTCTCAGAATTGCTTCGACTATGTGGTTAATGATGATACCAATGGCGTAGTAAGTTGCACCTTTGGCTTGAATAATTTTGTAGGCAGCATTTTTCGTTTTTTCAAATGCTTCTAGGGCTTTTTGTTCTGAAAAATTCTCAAAAGCGTTGAGTGGTTGGCCACCAACTGTGGAGTTGGCAATAACCGGAAAAGAGGAGTCACCATGCTCTCCCAGGACGTAGGCGTGAATGGATTGAGGACTGACATCTAAAAACTGCGAGAGATGGTATCTAAATCTTGAGGTATCGAGAGTGGTACCACTTCCAAAAATTTGGCCTTTGGGAAACTGGGCGAGTTTATATGCGTGATACGTTAGGATATCAACGGGATTGCTGACAATCAAAATGACGCTATTTGGTGAATATTTGACGATCTTTGGAATGATGTCCTCGATTATTGCCAAGTTTTTCTTTGTTAAATCAAGGCGTGTTTCTCCTGGTTTTTGACCAGCTCCCGCGGTGATGATAACTACATCGCTATAGCGAATGTCTTCATAATTATCAGTGGCAATAACATCGGTGTGTTTGAGAAAGGAGGCACCATGATCCAAATCTAACTTCTCTCCATCTAATGCTTTTTTATTGCGACCCACCAGCACTAATTCATTAACTAAACCACTTTGCACGATGCTGTAAGCTGCCGTCATTCCTACTTTGCCACAACCGATGATTGAAACCTTGTTGTTATCTGGTGATTTGTAATTGAACATGGGCAGTCCTTTGGCCAATTGGCATTTATGAATTAAGTTTTTGTTTTTTGTTCAAGGTTTGTTTCGCAGCTTCAATAATACTCATTTTATCGATTTTATATTTAATAAACAATTCCTGCGCATTACCTGACTCAGAGAAAGTATCATCCACAGCTACGAAGGTGTGGGCTACTGGTTTAAATAATTGTTTACCGATATTTTCCGCAATGACTTCTGCTATGGCTGATCCGACTCCCCCATGTTTTTGGTGGTTTTCCACGGTCACAACGGCATTGGTTCTTTTTATTTGGTCAACAATTTTTTGACTATCAAGTGGTTTAATTGTATGAAGATTGACTATTGTTGATCTGATCCCTTCCATTTCAAGCATCTGTGAGGCCTTAATGGTTTCTGAGAGAGTATCTCCACATGAGATGAGGGTTAGATCATCACCATCAGCCAACAAGTGAGCCTGGCCAATGGTAAAAACTGGATGAGATAGAAGATTCATTGTTCGCTCTCTTGTTAGTCGTAGGTAGACTGGACCGGGATACTCTGCCGCAGCTAGAGTTGCTTGGTAGGCCTGTTCTTCATCAGCGGGCACAACAACAGCTAGGTTGGGCAAAACTCTTGTGATGGCAATATCTTCTAAAGCCTGGTGCGTTGCTCCGTCGGGTCCAGTACTTAAACCGGCATGTCCGCCGACAATTTTTACATTTAAGTTGGAGTAACAAACACTTACTCTCAACTGGTCCCAATTTCTACCCGGATTGAAAACCGAGTAACTGGCAGCAAAAGGGATTTTTTTCCCAAGAGCTAGACCAGCTGAGATGCCCATTAGATTTTGTTCAGCTACCCCAACTTGAACAAATTGATCAGGGTATTTCTCTGCCACTTCAGTCAATTGAAGTGAGCTGGTTAGGTCGGCGCATGTTACTACAATCTGTTTATTATTCTTGACTAGTTCAGTTATAGCTCGACCAAAGCCCCTTCTAATAGAACCATTTTTCTCGGGAGACAAAAGTTGATGATATTGGCTAATTTGCTTCATTTGTAAGTCTTTCTTGATTGGAGATTAGCTCTTCTAAGGCTCGAACTGATTGATTCTCTGTTGGTACTTGTCCGTGCCACTGATAATTGTTCTCCATAAAGCTAACGCCTCTTCCAGGAACGGTTTTGAGAATAATGGCAATAGGTTTTCTTGCTTGTTTAGCGATTTGAAGTGCTTCCTCGATTTGTTGGTAGTCATGTCCATATACTGCGAACGAGTCCCAACCAAAGCTTTGTAGTTTTTCTTTAATTGGTTGAACCGACATGACATCCTCTACTTTGCCTTCGATCTGGATATTATTGTTATCAATGACAAGAATAATGTTGTGCAAGTGATGGTGTGCGGCAAACATAATCGCTTCCCAGGTTTGTCCTTCTTGCAACTCAGCATCGCTGATTAAACATATTACTTGATTATGTTTGTGGTCAGTTGCTAGGGCTTTAGCTAATCCACATGCTTGAGAGAGGCCTTGTCCAAGTGAACCTGACGTATTTTCAATGCCACTCAACAGGTCAAGATGAGGGTGGCCCTGTAATCTGCTGTTAATTTGCCTGAAGGTTTTCAGTTCACCTTTATCAAAGTAACCAGCTAAAGCGAGCGTGGCGTACCAAGCTGCACAAGCGTGGCCATTGGACATAAAAAAGTAATCTCTATCTTGCCAGGTTGATTCTGAAGCACGATGTTTTAAGAATTTGAAATACAGTATGGTAAAAAAATCTGCCAGACCAAGGGCACTTGCGAGGTGTCCACTCTTTGCTTGGGTTATCATTTTGACAACCTCAATCCGTATTTGATTGGCAGTTTGGGCAGGATTGAACATCTTGGTAATTATTATAGAATCTTATGGAGTCCTTTTTCCAGTTCAGTTGACCACTCGATCGTGTAGGGTAGTGGCATGCGTTGAGGTTTATTACCATTGGGAATGATGATGACGACCCTGTCATTACCAGGATGTGACTTAAGAAACTTGCCTAATTCTTGGAGAGTGTCTTTTGATGTCTTGCGCGGAATGAATATTTCTTTGGCATTATGATTCTCTTCAATATCGATTTCTTGTTCGGTTGGAGATGAAATCTTTTCTATCACTAGCATTGCCTCATCATCTCTGACGTCCACTTTTGCTTTGATTAATAAAACCGCATTTTCTTGCAACCTGTCCTGGCAGTCATTATAAACCTTAGGGAAGCAGACGAACTCAATTGTACCTGTCTGATCAGTCAAATTACCAAAAGCCATTAAGGCTCCACTTTTTTTTGTACGAACTTGTCTAATTTTGCTAACTATACCTCCAAATAGAAATACTTTATCTTTATGTACGATCTTATCTAATTCGGCAATTTGTTTATTAGCGCGGGAATTTACTGACGATAAGGCATTTGCCATAGGATGGTCGGTGAGATACATTCCCAACAACTCTTTTTCAAAAGAAAGCAATTCTTGTTTGGGATATTCTTCAAGACGACGAAATGAATCTCTAATTTCTGTGCTGCTTGTTGTCACGTTAGCAAACAAATTATCTTGTCCGTCGATTTCCGAGTTGAATTGTGCAGCTGTCTGGCGAATCTCTTCTAGGTTTTCAAGCATGCTTGCGCGGGTTGAGAATTGATCCATAGCACCTATTTTTATGAGACTTTCTAGAACTTTCTTGTTAACTTTTCGGCTATCGGTTCTATTTAAAAACTGAGTAAAAGAACTAAACGAGTTTTCACCACGTGATTGGAGAATATTTTCTATAGCAGCAGCTCCAACATTTTTTATAGCACTGAAACCAAAACGGATAGCTTTATTCTCTAGAGATCCGGGAAATTCTTCAATGGTGAAGTGGAGATCGGACTTGTTAATATCTGGTGGAAGTACCTTTATACCCATTTTTTTACTTGTTTCTACTGCGATAGCAACTTTTTCGTCACGGTTCATTGAGTGAGAATTCGATTCAACGCTCATCAAAGCTGCCATGTATTCGACGGGGAAGTTGGCTTTCAAATAGGCAGTTTGATAGGCTATCATGGCGTAGCTGGCAGCATGAGCTTTGTTAAAACCGTAGTTAGCAAAGGCCTCAATGAATCCCCAAACTTTTTCTGGAACTTCTTTTTTATATCCTTTGGCAACTGATTGCTGAATGAAAATTTTCTTGTTCTCGTCTAAAAGCTTTTTCTTCTTCTTACCGATAGCCCGACGTAAAATGTCCGCTTCTCCCAGCGAGTAGCCGGCCATGACATTCGCAATTTGCAAAATTTGTTCCTGATAGACCATGATTCCATATGTTTCTTGTAGAATAGGCTTTAAGCTTTCATGAGGATAGACAACTGATTCAGGTTTGTGCTTGCCTTCAATAAACCGCGGAATAAGGTCCATTGGTCCTGGTCGGTATAAAGCAACCATAGCTGTTATATCTGAAAACTGATTGGGTTGAAGCGATTTGGCAACCCGACGCATACCTGCAGACTCGAGCTGAAAGACTCCGGTGGTTTCACCTTGGGATAATAAGTCAAAGGTTTTTTTGTCATCTATGGGAATGGTGGAAATGTCTAGATCAATTTTTTTATACTGTTTAATTAATTGAACTGCTGTTTGAATGGTTGAGAGATTGCGCAATCCTAAGAAATCAAACTTGAGTAAGCCGATTGCATCGTCAGAAACGTTACAATCCAAGACGTACATATCATATTGGGTAATTGTTTTACCAGTTTTGGAGTCTTGTTGTATGGGTGTGTATTTTGGTAATGGTTGATCAGCGATAATTACAGCAGCAGCGTGAACGCTGGAATGCCTTATTGTGCCCTCAACCTTCCTGGCCAGGTCAATTAGTTTTTTAAATTTTGGTTGTTTGTAATATTCAGCCAACTCTGGAACTGTTTTGAGTGATTCGGCCAGACCAACTCTTTTACCAGGGTCATTTGGAATTAATTTCGCAATTTTATCTGGTTCTTCGTATGGTAGTCCTAAAACACGACCGATGTCTCGGATAGCAACTCTCGCCTCCATCCGCCCGAAAGTTATCACTTGTGCCACGGACTGGTGACCATATTTATCCGCAACGTATTGAATTACCTCATCTCGTCGGTCGTCAGCAAAATCCATATCGATATCTGGGGGGGTTGGGCGTTGAGGGTTGAGAAACCGCTCAAAGGGCAGGTTGTGTTGCATGGGATTGAGGGTAGTGATGTTCATGCTATAAGAGACTAAAGAACCGGCGGCGCTTCCTCTACCGGGTCCTACACCGATGCCGTGACTTTTTGCCCAGTTTACAAAGTCAGAAGTGATCAAAAAATATGCGGCGTAGCCCTTTTGCTTGATGATTTCCATCTCATATTTCAATCTCTCTTCAAGCTCAGATGAAACTTCTTTAAATTTTTTATGCAACCCCTCCCAGGCGAGCTTTTCAAAGTAGGATTCAATGGTTTCACCTTGAGGAATTTTAAATTTTGGAAAAATCAGTTGACCAGTGGGGATAGTGATTTCGCACTTATCAGCAATTTTTTGAGTATTGGCAATGGCCTCAGGATAATCAGCAAATATTTCCTCCATCTCTTCTTTTGATTTTACGTAGAAGTCAGGATTGTCCTTCATTTTCATACGTTTTTCATCACTGATGAGTTTTCTTGTTTGCACGCAAAGCAACGCATCCTGAGCTTCAGCGTCTTCTTTTTCAAGGTAATGGACATCATTGGTTGCTACAATTTCTATATCAAGCTGGCGGGCAATTTTGACTTGCTGTTTCACTAAATCTCGGAGCTCGGGAATACTAGGATGATTTTGTAACTCTATATAAAAATCTTCGCCAAACCAGTCCTTATACTGTTTAAATTTTTCGACGGCCTCTTCTTCTTTACCTTCTCGTAAAAGTCGATTAAAAAGACTGTTCATGCATCCGCTAAGCACAATGACTTCATCCTTAAATTTTAGAAGAGTCTCTTCATCGATTCTTGGTTTGTAGGAAAAGCCCTCAAGATTAGCAACAGAAACCATTTCCATCAGATTTTGATAACCCTTGTGTGATTTGGCGAGCAAAGTTAGGTGGAATTGGTCACTGCCTGGGCGCGCCTGTTTATCAAATCTCGAGTTTTTTGCCATGTAAATCTCGACACCAATAATCGGTTTAACCTCGGCTTTTTTGCAGGCGTTATAGAAATGAACTGCTCCATGCATGTTGCCATGATCAGTGATTGCAACAGTGTCTTGACCGAGAGATTTAATCTTCTCGACTAATTCCGGCAGCTTGCACAGACCGTCAAGCATGGAAAACTCGGTGTGAAGATGTAGATGAACGAAGTTTGACATGACTTACTCTATAGTATCATGAACAAGTCGAAAGAAATCGGCGATCTTACAATTTGGATTCAAGTATTTTTTTGACAATAGCCGGATCAATCTTTTTGCCGATCTGTCTCATGATTTGGCCGATTAAAAAGCCGATGACTTGAGTTTTACCACTTTTGTATTTTTCAACGGCATCTTGGTTGGTTGATAAAACCACCTCAATTGCTGAAACTATTTCACTTTCATCAATTGAATCGGTTTCTTTACTTTGTTTGAATGATTGGACAACCTCAGAAATACTGCTTTGTTCATCAAAATTAATTTTTTTATTGATGATTGCCTTAACTAATTCATTTGCAGAAATGCCTGCTTCAATTGACTGAACTAACAATAAATTATATTTCTCTAGCAACCGATGATTTTTAATTAATTCTTTGGCAAAGCGCTCCTCTATTCCAAATCTTTCTTGCCACTTTTTTATAAGTATCTCTGGTAATTCCGGAAGAGATGATTTTAAGTTAGCTAGTTGCTCTTCACTAAATCGAATTGGTGGAAGATCTGGGTCAGGAAAGTATCTGTAATCAGCAGCTTCCTCTTTGATTCTCTGACTGAATGTTTCGTTTTTAATAGAATCCCAGCCACGTGTTTCTTGAACCGGAATGTCGCCTGTGTCCAGGATTTTTGCCTGTCTTGTTATTTCGAAATCAATTGCTTGTTGCAAAAAGCGGAAGGAATTAATATTTTTTACTTCAACTTTGTAGCCTGGTAGTTCTGTCTCGTCTGGTCTTTGTAGAGAAATATTGGCTTCTAACCTCATGCCACCCTGCTCCATGTCGCAATCGGCGATGTTCAAAAAGCGCAACATTTGACGGATTTTTTTGCCATACTCGGCTGCTTGTTGACCATTTTTTATGTCAGGCTCACTTACAAGCTCAACTAGAGGCAAGCTGCTGCGGTTAAAATCAATTAAGCTGACTTTTTTACCATCCACAACTTTATGCTGCATTTTTGCTGTATCTTCCTCGAGGTGAATGCGACGAATTTTTACCGGACCATCAGCCGTTTCAACAAAACCGTCATAGCAAAAAGGCAAATCGTATTGGCTGATCTGATAGCCCTTGGGAAGGTCAGGATAGAAATAGTGTTTGCGGTCAAACTTGGAGAAATGATTGATTTTACAACCCAGTGCCATTCCCAACTGTACTGTCCACTCAATCGCCTGTTTATTGGCAACCGGCAAGCCTCCAGGCATGCCCATACAAATCGGACAAACATAGATATTTGGCTGTGGCGCATTAAATGGATCGTTTTTGCAACCACAAAACATTTTTGATTTGGTTTTAAGCTCGGCGTGGATCTCTAAACCGATAATTGGGGTATATTTTTTCATTATTCATTCCTCCAAGTGTTCCAAGACGTATTTTTCTCGTAGGCATCAGCTACGCTTATGGCCAGCTCTTCTTGCCACATCGGCGTGACAATATTCATGCCTAAAAATAAATTGGTGGTTGTATCACAGTAATATGGCACACTCACTCCTGGCAAGCCAGTGATGGAACTTGGCTCGAGGAACATATCCTCGATTTCACCAAACATGGCTTGACCCTCCGAAGCACCGATTTTTTTTGCAAAACCAGGAGAAGTTGGTGAAATCAGAACGTCATACTTATTAAAGAGGCGTTGATAATCATCAATAAACAAAGTGCGGACTTTTTGTGCTAGGTCGTAGTATTTTTCTGAGTAGCCTTTGCTAAGTGTGTATGTTCCGAGCATGATGCGGCGTTTGGCCTCAGCACCAAAAAAGGAACGATCGTGCCCAAGTGTAATACCTTGATGGCGCGCCAAATTGCTGCTCACTTCACCTCGCTGTACTATTGTATATACGCCAATCGCGTAGTGAGGATCCATATAATCAGTTTTCTCGATCTTGGCTCCTAGATCTTTGAAGGCTGCCAACTCTTTTTCAAGCTGTTCATTGGCGATCTCGGCCCCTTCAATATCATGGTACAACACACCAATTTTTAAGCCTTTAATACTTTTTCCTAACGCGCGACAAAAATCCGGAGCTGGTTGTGGCGAAGTTGTGCCGTCATAGGGATCGTGACCAGCCAGATGATTCAACATAATTGCCGCATCCTCTACGGTTTTAGCAATTGGCCCAGGGCTGTCGGTTGATGAGGCCATGGCCACAGCACCAAAACGGCTGACACGCCCGTAGGTTGGCTTGAGCCCAACCACTCCACACCAGGCCGACGGCTGACGAATAGAGCCGGCAGTTTCGCTACCAACAGCTACGATTGCCATATCAGCTGCAATGGCGGCAGCCGAGCCACCAGAAGAGCCACCTGGTAGATGTTCGGTATTCCTAGGATTGAGTGTGCGACCAAAGTCACTGGTTTCGGTGGAAGAACCGTGAGCCCAGGCATCAAGATTAGTTTTACCAATAATCACGCCACCTGCTTTTTTGATTTTAGCTGATACGGTTGAATCATATTGAGGAATAAAGTTTTCCATAAGCTTGGAAGAAGCGGTAGTTCTCATGCCAAATGTGCAAAAATTGTCTTTAAGTGCGACAGGCAGCCCCTTGAGTGGCAAGTCTGCTGCTTTTTTTGAATCTGACTCACTTTCTTCATTTAAAGTGAGATAAACATTTAATTGTTTGTTTTTAGCGGCAATTTCTGCATTAATGTCTTGGTAGATTTCAGCCAAGGAAATCTCTTTGGCTGCTAATAAATCCAAGGCCTTTTTAAGGGTTAGTTTGTTTAGGTTTTTTGACATATTTTTGTTTTTCACTTTAGAAAATTATTCGTTATCAATCACACGATCGACTACTATAAAACCCTGGTGGGTTTTCGAGGCATTGGCCAAGGCTTGAGCTTGAGTGAACATGCGTTTTTCATCAATCTCATCCTCTCGCCAGACATTTTCTAAGCCAGTCACTTGGTGGGTGCTTGGGGTTGAGCTAACGTCCAAATCGTTTAACTGATTAACAACTTCCAACGTTTCTTCAAAAGCTGAAGCTAGTTTTTGACTTTCTTGATCATTAATTGGAATATTGGCTAGAGTTGCAATATGTTTTACTTGTTGTGTTGTGACTTTTGGTTGCGACATGTACTTCCTTTTACAAAAAAACCCCTGGACGGGGTTTTACAAATTTTCCACAACCCCAAAACTCTAAAGATAGAGTTGTTGTTGGGTTTGGGAGTTATTATTGGTCATTTTCATGAACGTTATGATGATAACACAGCTGAAGGTGATGACAAGGTTGGAATTCATTTTTTTCGTCACTCAATCTTTGAATTTTGCCAACTAACATTTAAAAGCTATATTCAAAATATTTTTTATCATCTTTGTCGAAACATTCTGTTAAGCTATTTTCGAAGTTGTATGCACAGTAGGACAATTCTGTGACCTTTTTTGTGTCAGTTTCCACTTTAAGAACACTGGTTGCACCCTCACCTCCACATGATACATAGAGATTGTTTTTTGATTTTCCTATTAGACCAGCACATGAGTTATATGCTGTTAGTTTGGATTGGTATCTATCAATGTTCTCAAAGATATCGGTTTCGATATTATATGGATCTTTGAAATCAATGATGGCGAGGTTAGAATATCCAGACCAACCACCCGCAGCCTGAGCTTGAGGAGCATTAAATATAGAAACATTTTTCTTAGCGCCTGTTGTTAGATAAAGCACGTAGTAAAGGCTATTTTTTTCATCTAAGCAAATGTTATTGAAAGCGATATTTTGTTGATTTTTTGTTGTCTCCTTAATTTTTTTACCATCCTCTGTTTCAGTAAATGCATCCAAAGAATATAGGAATTCATCAATAGTATCCAAACCTTTAATAAGAAACGAGTGATCTTTAATATGGGGTTTCAAAACCTGATACTCCATATCTTGATGTTGATTGTCTTTAAATAATGAAAGGCATTTTTGTGGATTAATTCCATTTGCAGATATCTCTTTGGAGAATTGTGGTGTCAAAGAAATTGAGAGGTTTCGAACAAAGTCTTGATAAGAAGCAAATAAAATGAATTCGTCAGTGTCACTTAAATATGGCATTGGCTCATCTTTGACGATTTTTGTTTGGGACTGATCTATATCTGTTTTACTTGTTGCTAATCTTAGTTTGTAAATAATAATTGCTACGGTTAATTGGGTTATGGCTAACAAAATAACTGCGAAAACAATACTTATCTTAATAGGTGATAAACCAGTGTTTTTCTTGAAAACTGATCTGTAATTAATAGAAGAATTGTTTCGAGTTGTTTGAGTTTCGTTTTCCATATCAATTACCATTGTATATTAAAAACCAGACCTTTTCCTTTACTAACACAAAATAATGATAAGTTTAATTATTTCCTCGCAATCCCGCGTAGAGCAGCGATTCTTTCCTCAACCGGTGGATGTGTCATAAAAAACTTAGCAAAATTACTAACTCCTCCGCGGAGGTTTTTAAGCGGATTAGCGATATATAAATGAGCCGTGGCCTTGTTAGCTGCTTCGAGTGGCTCTCGATCAGCCGAGATTTTTTCCAGGGCCTTAGCCAGTCCTTCAGGATTTTTAGAGATGCCGGCACCCGTTGCGTCCGCTAGAAACTCACGGTTGCGAGAAATCGCAAGTTGAATGAGTTGAGCAATAATTGGCGAAAGAAAAGCCAAAAGCAGAGCGACAACAAACAAAATAGCTTGGATTTGGCCGTCGCCCGAGCCACGGTCATCACGGCGGCGCCCTCCACCCCAGTGGCTCATCCGAAGCAACCAATCAGCTAAAAGCGCTACCGATCCAACCAACACGGAAACAACGGACATCAATAAAATATCGTAATTTTTAATATGTGAGAGCTCGTGAGCAACAACTCCCTCGATCTCAGCACGATTGAGCCGAGACAATAGCCCAGTGGTAGCACAAACCACTGCGTGCTCGGGATCTCGGCCGGTGGCAAAGGCATTCATGGCACTATCCTCAATCACGTACAGCTTGGGAACAGGCATTTTTTGCCCGAGGCACAAATTTTCAGTGACAGTGTAAAAGTCAAAGAACTCCTCTCGACTCGCAGGTCGTGCACCGCTGATTCCGAGAATGATCTTGTCTGCCCAGAAGTAACTGGCAAAAGAGCCGATGCCAGAAAAGATCAAAGTCATGCCCACTACATCTAAACCATAGCCAAGCCCGGTGGCAATCAAATATGAGGCGGTGGCAATAAAGGCTACGAAGCCAATTATAATCAACCAGGATTTGGTTTTATTTTCAGATACTAGTTGATAGTGAGTCATGCTAGCGCTCCTTTGAAAATCTAGCTGCTGATTTTGATCTAAAGACCAGGTAGGGTTTAAAGATTGACCTTGACGTCTTCCATCTCTTTTTGGCTGACATTTAAATGTTCACCTGAGGTTGGCATCGATAGACCAGCTTCTTCTTTAAAACCGAAAAGGTTGGCAATTATATTGGAAGGAAAGACGACCAACTTTTCATTGAATGATTGAGTCAAATCAATCACGCTGCGACGAGCGTAGGTCAATTTATCAGCCGTATCAGTTAATTCGTCCATAAATTTATTGACGGTGGTATTGGCTTTCAGTTCTGGATTAGACTCGACTGCAACCTGAATTTTGGGCATCAAGGCCTGAATGTTATCGATAGCCTTATCGATATCTTGGGCAGAGCCGGTTTTATCAGCAACTTCAACCGATTTGCGAGCGGTGGTGATCATCTCGTAAATCCCCTTTTCGTGTTTGAGGTAACCTTTTACCGAAGCTTCAAGATTGGGGATGAGTGAGGCTTGTCTTTTGAGTTGGTTACCGATCTCCTGAATACTTGCCTTGATCATGGTTTTGAGGCTTTGCAAGGAGTTGTAGATCGCTATGACATAAACGGCGATGGCTAAAATTATTCCGATGATGATAAGTGCTGACATTGAGTTCCTTTCGTAATTGATTGATTATACATTAGACATGAAGCGGGGTAAAAGAAGGCTTTTATAAGCACATTTTTTAGTTAAAGGGAGCATAATGGCATATTTTCACGCATTTTCATAAATTTTCACACAAATTTTCACCAGATCTATAATCCTATACTATTTCATAGAGTAGTGGATATTATCTTGCTTAAATCTGTTCAAAATACTGCGATTTTTTTGTCAAATATCCAAAATTGCTGTTCACATTTCATTCTTAACAAGCACTTGGCAAATCCTCGATCGATCTCTATAATCATCTGGCAATTTAAAATTTGTTGGTTCTTGAACAGTATGGCCTCGTGGTGTAGTGGTTAACATGCTTCCCTGTCACGGAAGAGATCGCCGGTTCGACTCCGGTCGAGGTCGCCTTTTGTCTTTTAAATCTGCCAAAAACCTAGCTGCCTGCCCAGAATGCTTATATGTCAGATGATGTGGAGTTGAAATATCAACTGAAACGCTTGTTTAGAATTGGTCTTTTTACCCTAAAAGTATTAGCTGTTGTTCTTTTATTACTTCTTTTGCTGCAAGTTTTTAGAGCTTACCGCTCGGCTGACAGAGCTCGACTCAGATATCAAGAGTTACAACAGCGCCAGGAACAACTGGAGCTGGAGATGTCAGAATTTGGTTATGATCCGACGCTTGACCAAGACCTGAGCTTATACCAGGCGACTGATCAAAGTTTGTCAGATACAAAAGTGGCGGAAGGTCAGTTGGTGTCTGGAGAGCAAAAATACCAAGTTAAAGCAGGTGACTCCACTTGGAAAATTGCCGAAAGATTCTACGGACGTGGTGATTATTATCCCCTGATCGAAAAAGCTAACAACTTGAAACACAACCAGTGGCTGGAAATTGGTCAATCTTTGACTATTCCTCAGCTTGACCAAGTTGAAGGTGAAAAGCCCGATAATGCGGGCAAGAACGCGATCACTACTGGTCGCGCTTCGGGCTTTGGGCCAACCTACCAACCCACAGGAAAAACCCACTTGGTTGTCAAAGGTGAATCCCTCTGGACAATCACTGCTAAGGAAGCAGACGATCCCTACTATTGGCCTCAGGTCTATGCCGCTAATAAATCGACAATTGGCAACAATCCTAATTTGATTTATCCTGGAATGGTGTTGAAGTTGTAATTTGTGCTGACTAATTTAAAGAATCTTTGTGTTTTTCTGTAAATGACTAGGCGGGATTAGTTCACCGGTAGAATGCATCCTTCCCAAGGATGAGAAGAGGGTTCGATTCCCTTATCCCGCTCCAGATGTGACAGAAATAATTAGATAGTTTCTAGGAAATTACATAAACGTACACAAAATGACAAAAAAGTTTCAGCCAGAGCCTTTAGATAAGCAAAAATTGGTTCTTTTTGTGATTATTAGTGTGTGTGTTCTACTTTTGATAGGATCAGTTTATTACTTAAAAAGTAAAACTAACATCAAAAGTGTTGTCCAGAACAACTCGACTCCGAAATTAGCAACTGACACTCGAAATTGGAAAGTTTATGAGAATCCTTCATTTGGCTATTCAATAAAACTTCCTTCCGATTTCCACTTTGTAAAGACTGACGGAAGCACTGATGTTGAAATGGTGACAATAACTTCACCAGATAAATCATTTTCAGTTAATTTACAAGCGAGCAGATCATATACTGTTATGAAAGATTGGGTTAAAGGAGTTTTTGGCACAACTTATGTAGATCAGATAAAGGTTAATGGAGATGAATCAAGTTTATTAAGAATCAACGATAATAATTATCCGATAAATAATACCTACACGGTTGGATTCTACGTTTACAGAAACCCAATTTTTTATCAGCTATACAGCCAACAACTTAAGCCGACGCATGTGGAATTATTCAAAACTATTGCATCAACCTTCAAAACACAGCAGATTGCTAATGAATTTGATATAACTACTAATAATCCGCAGCGATCGAATACTCTTTTCAACTTGACTTCGTCTAATACGACATCAAAGGTTAACTGGAATAAATTCACTAATTCCTCTTATCAAATGACGGTTAGTTATCCGAGTGGTTGGAACGCAATAAACTTACCCAAAAATTATGACAACCCACCAACTTTTGAGATAAGCACAAATACTACATATAAGTCAGCGCAGTCAGAAAAAAGAAAGGTTTGGTTGCGTATCGGGGACTTTCAACAATTCTCAACAGCCGGCGGTGTATGCTACAACCAAATATGTGAGGAAGTTGGAAAAGCAAGGGTTTCCATTAAAGGAAAACAGTATTCAACTTCAATTATTAGGGCATCATCAAACAGGTATGGGGATCCAAAACAAAATGTTTTTGGCTACTATGCATTCCAGTTTGAATTAACAGATAAAGGTTATTCAATAAAAGGATATTCTGAGCCCTTCAAACCAGCCATTACAGCATATTTTTACACAAAAGAAGAGGGGCAGAGTATTGTTGATATGATC
This sequence comes from Patescibacteria group bacterium, assembly GCA_049322575.1. GTDB lineage: Bacteria > Patescibacteriota > Microgenomatia > UBA1400 > PJMF01 > JBMORQ01. The sequence goes on along the minus strand of JBMORQ010000031.1, from coordinate 2,085 downwards.
TCCACAATCGTGTACTAGATTTGAGTAAATGATTGCGATTTTTATGATGTTAGCTGGTATTAAGGAAGTCGGTCACTGAAGCCAAGATGGATTAGTAATTAACTGCCAACATTCGCTCCCTATAGTTCAGGCGTAATGTAATAGCGGAGAATTATTTTCACCGCTGTTGCAAATGACATATTAGGTTGTGATAGTAGATATGATTTGATATAGTCATCCAGATCAAATAGGTCCGAGCCAATTACGCTCCCCAGCTCCAAATGTGACAGGGATAAACAGAAAGTTATTATAAAATTACTTGTAAATTACATTAGTAGATATAATCCAATACGAAAATGAAGATAACAAAAGAATATATATTTAATTTACTAAAAAATCCTGGCCTAGTATTTTTATTTGCTGCTATTGTGCAACTTTGTTCATTGGGAATTAATCAAGCTTTTGTTATATTGGGCTTACCAGAAATAGCCACTGAAGCAGATAATTTATCACAGGGCCAAATATGGACAGGTTTTTTATTGGGAATATTGAGAGTAATTTTAAGTTTGACGTTTATTGTTCTTAGCGCATTGTTCACAGTTTTGTTGTTATATTTATTTTACAGGTTCTTAAAACCAACTAAAGCTAGTAGTAATTGTGGTTAATATCCTTAGCGAAGCGAGGAGCACCGTGGCACAACATATTGGAATTGAAAAGATCGATGAAAACGGCAAATCTATAAAAACTTGTAGCGTTAATTTGCGGAAGTTGTAAACAAATTGTCAGATAAAAAGGATATAAAAAAATTGTTTCCTCTCATTTCGTGTATAGATCCATATGGGCATACCTATTTTAATAGGCTACAAAATAAAGATTTAGTTGACGAACTTAATAGGCTTTCATTGGAAATGAAACTTTAAACGCTAGAAAAAACCTTCAAGACGATAATTCAATTTATTAATTCGACAGATATTCATCAATATATAAAATTTGTGGGTGATTGATAGGCAGGCACCTTGCCGAGCTTATATCTGCATAATTCGATCAAAAATAGTAAATAAATATAAATTAATATACATCGACATGAACAAACCGCAGTTGCACGGGTTCTACCTGTTTTTCTTTGTTGTCTTCCTTCTCTCATACTGGTTCCTGTTACGGCCAGTTATGACTAAGAAACGTTGTGACATTGGTCTAGCCAACGGTGATTGGAAAATTATGTATATCCCTGAAAAGATTGATACGCAAAAAACAAAAGAAGAAAACGAACAAAGAATTGCTCAGATTTGGTATCAGACTTGCATAAATGGTATTCAGCCAGAAGAATGAATTATCGACAAGTAATTTTATTTTTTTGTGTCACTTACTAATTAACTTTAGAAATAAAAAGTGATATTCTTTTACTAAACTCAAAAAAATGAAAAAAAACGTGCTAAGAATAATAGGAAAAATACTGCTACTTTTAGCAGTTCCACTTGTAATAGCATTTGCGGCGCTTTTTATTCCATTTAATGAAATTCCTTTGTTTAAATGGAAAAAATTACCTCCACTGCCTCAAGGGTTAGTGATCGATGTCCTCGACGTTGACATTATACCCATGGGTCATATAGATGAGGTTTATGTATTAAATGACAGTCATGAATTATTTGTTTGGAACAAGAAGCATAAGTATTCATTTGATGGGGGCAGTTGGAGAAAAGTTGCATCATTGGAAATGGGTTTAATTAAGGAAATTGTCAGTGATCATTCGTATCCGGTAGACGGGGTTTATGGAAAGAGTTCAGATGGAACTATATACAGCTTTGATGCTGACTCAAACAAATGGGAAAAAGTTGATACATCAAGTTTACCTAATGAAAAGAACCATTCATGCAGTCCGTGGCCAAAATTACCCATCAGTGAACAACGTGTTGTTGAAAGATTCGAGCTTTGTTTTCAGGGATCAATGAGTGAAGAGCATAGGTATTACATAAGAACAATAGACTTGTAGCGAAATAACACCTCATCTCCCAGTATGTTGTCTTTTTTTGTCTTTGTTTTTCTGTTAGCTAGTGTTTAGTTTGTTGCTTCTGTAGGCTAGGTTAAAGTTGTACAGACAAGCGATGT
>JBMORQ010000030.1:0-41881 GCA_049322575.1 Patescibacteria group bacterium | reverse complement strand
TCAAATGGTTTACTATTACAATCACGAGAGAATTCACACGGCATTAAAAATGCCTCCCGTCGCTTACAGGCAAGTATTAATTAACAAACAGAAAAGACAAATCGTTTAAAAATCGGGTACCTTGTCTGGTGAGAATTTCCGCCAACAATCAGCAGCAACAATCAGATAAAAACAAACGTCGCTACTTTATGTCTCAAATCAGTAATTCCTACAATTACTCTTTTCGCTTGCCGGATAAAGTAGCTGCTGATGTTGAACCAACAACTGAGCTTAACAATGGTATTCTCAAAATCTCCTTTACCAAAACAAAAAAAGAAGCTCCAAAACGATTAAGAATTGGGAAGAAGAAGGATGGAGAAAATTCAAATAAACAAAAAATAAACGAGGCTAAAAATGGCAAGTGAAAAGATGTATACCAATCCAAAAACGTACAACAGCTCTCTAGCATGGATCTCCGTGGTACTGCTGATAGTTGTTTTGGTTTTATTAGGAGTTGTTATTAGTCAAATTAACGAAATCAACGATCAAACAGCAATAAATAGTAGCAGTAATACTGCGGAGGAGGTTGACGATATGCAATTACAAGCAACAATTGACCGTGCTGGCCAACAATTAGCCGATGTGAGAAATCAGATTGCTCAAACTGGGGATGAAGGGGTTGAACAAGTCCAAAACCAGGTTGCACAGATCAGACAAGATCTGAGAAAAGGCTTCGAGAATGCCGATGAAAATGCTCAGCAATCTTGGCAAGAGATCGATAAGAACCTTGAAATAATTGAAAACGATCTGCGCGATGGAGCTATTAGCGCTTTGGACGGCCTCGATCGCGCAACCGATGCTCTCAAACAGGAAATCCGACAGGATGACTGAATTGAGCTCCAAGGCTCTTTCTTGATTCTTACCTTGCTTTAATTCTCCATCAAGTTTTGTTTTCTATATTCTCCAGTACTGTAGGCATTATTTGAAAGGACGTGATGAAAATAGCACAAATCGCACCAATCGTGGAAAGAGTCCCCCCGAAAAAATACGGAGGAACTGAGCGTGTTGTTAGTGCAATAACTGAGGAGCTAATAAAAAGAGGTCATCAGGTTACACTTTTTGCAACTGCCGACTCGATCACCTCAGCAAAGCTAATAGGAACCACAAAAAATGGCATAAGAGAACTAGGTATAAATGATGATTATTCAAGAAATGGCTTAGTCCTGTCGCACGTTGGTCAAGCCTATAATCGAGCAAAAGAGTTTGACATCATCCACGATCACGTTGGAGTCTTAAGTTTACCAACGGCACACATCTCCCCAACCCCAGTGGTTATGACCATACATGGTAGCTTTGGCGATCACAACAAAAAAACCTTTCTTTCACTCGACAATCCGTTTTTTGTGACAATTTCCGACTCCCAATCCCGCCCAGTGAGAGCTCTTCGACACCGAACTACTATCTATAATGGCCTGGAAATGAGTCACTATCCCTTTCACTCTTCAGCAGCGCAAGATTTTCTTCTCTACGTTGGTCGTATCACACCAATAAAAGGCACAGATATCGCTGTTAAAGTTGCCCGTCTTTTAAATAAACCATTAATTATTGCTGCTAAGTTAGAAGAACAAAACCGAGCATATTTTGAAAATGAGATAAAACCATATCTATCGTCACAGATCCGATTGATCGGAGAAGTTGATGAGAACCAGAGAAATTGGCTAATGAGTCGAGCTAAATGTCTACTTCACCCAGCAACCTGGGAGGAACCATTCGGTCTCACCCTTATTGAAGCGATGGCATGCGGTTGCCCAGTCGTTGCCTTTAATAAAGGGTCAATTCCAGAAATTGTTCTTAACAAGCAAACCGGCTTCATCGTGGATGATATACCGGAAATGGTAAAAGCAATTAGTCAAATAGAAAAGATTGATCGGCGCTATTGTCGCCTGTATTCAATAAATAGTTTTTCGGCGGCTAGGATGGTAGACAGCTATGAATATCTTTATGAACTGATTGTTAATCAAAATAATGCTCAAGAAGAACAATTTACAAATTGGCAAAAAATGAGACTCATAGCGAGATAATACTGCTCGCTTTCTTTCACTTTTCTTACAGTTTCTAAAATTTGTCTTATCAGTAATTTCTTACTATGCAATTAGTAATAAGAAAGAAAGGATCACATGAACATCATTCTGTGGATTATTCTTGGAGCACTCTCTGGCTGGATTGCCTCCATGATTATGAAAACCAATGCCAAGCAGGGTTTGCTTGCCGACGTTATTTTGGGTGTACTCGGAGCTCTGGCTGGTGGATTCATCATGAGCTTCTTCGGCCAACCCGGAGTAACTGGCTTCAACCTATACAGCGTCCTAGTGGCTGTTGTTGGATCGGTCATCGTATTGTTCATCGGAAAATCACTGGCAAGATAGATTGTCCAGTCGTTGAAGATACCTCGACTTGTTGTTAAACAGCAATCTCTTGGCCCCAGCAAATTCCCCGTCTGTTAAGACGGGGAGTTTCCACTGGGGTAAGTTTCTGTTGTCAATCATGGTGGATCAACTAGAAATATTATTTCGTTCCAACTCGAACAGAGACTTCTGCTAAGATGGAGTTTATCTATGGCCAAAAAAGTTGAGACAAATTCTGATAAACATTTCAGTCTTGGAGAAATCATTCCTCAAATATCTCATGAGTTGCAAAATCAGTTGACATCTATTAACTCGCGTTTACAACTTTTACAAATGCAATTTGACGGATCAAAAGAATCTACCGTAAGTAAACAACTTTATTTAGCTCAACAGCAAATATTTGCACACAGTAGGCTACTTGATGAATTATCGACATTAGCATTTATCGAGCTCTCGGCAAGACAAGCCCAGCCTTCAACGACTACTGTTTCAGCCTACTGTCGATTAGTTAGCGAAATATTTATGCAACCAATTTCGCCAGAAAAACAAATCGCAAAGATGTTGCTGAGTCTCAACAATCAAACTGAGCTATTAAGTTGGTCAACTCAAGCTCTAAAAGAATATCTCAGACTCCGCAACAAATCGGAGGATGTAAAAATCACCATTACAACTAAAGAACAAAGGAAATTCTTTTGTATCCATTTCAAACAAACACTAAATCAGCAAAAAGACTTAAAAAACGACCCAGATTTTTATCAAAAAGTTGGTGAGGGACGAAATTCACTCAAAAAAACTTCGAACAAGAATCGAGTCATGCAAGAATTCCACCTACTGGCTTGTACCAAAGGCTTTGACCTCTTGGGAATCACTTTTCGATCAAGAACGAGATCGTCCACAATTGAGGCATCGTTGAAATTCCGCCTCTTGCCAGTTGTTGAGCAGACAAACTAAAAAAAACCATTTCACTAAAAAATCACTGTTTCACTGCAAAGTTTTATTTCGTTGGAGGTCTAATGGTGTAACCAAATCCTCGAACAGAATGGATTAGTTTTTTACTACTTCCTTTATCAATTTTCTTGCGCAGATAACCCATGTAGACATCTACCACACGGCTTTCTACATCAAACGAGTACGCCCAAATTTTATTTAGAATCATTTCCCTCGATAAAACTTTATTAGAATTTTGCATCAGATATTGAAGAAGTTTAAATTCCCGAGGAGTAAGTTTGATCAACTTTCCGGCTCGTCTAACTTCAACCTTTTCGCCATCAAGTTCGAGATCATCAATTCTTACTAATTGCGATCGACTATCAATTGACCTTAGTCTGGCTCTAATCCTCACTAACAACTCTTCAGAATTGAAAGGTTTCGTTATGTAGTCGTCGGCACCTAGTCCAAACCCCTCGATCTTTGAGTGCAAAGAATTTTTGGCTGTGAGCATGATTACTGGCACATCAGGCAAAAGGTCTTTAACTTGTTGGCAAACACTGCCACCCTCAATATCTGGAAGTTGTAAGTCAAGCAATACCAAATCCGGAGAAAAAGTCTCGAGTAACTCTAAAGCCTGTGCGCCTTTACCTGTACTACGAACCACGTAACCCTGATCATTAAGCAATCTCTCGAGATATGTTCTCGTTGTTAGATCATCTTCGATGACTAAAACTATTGGATGCATTAGTTGCATTGTACACTATCGGTAAAACGGCAAGTGTATTACAATGCCAAAACATGTATCTATGAGCAAGGCCCAATACAGCTTACCTCGTGTACCTTATCGGCTGGCTATTTCTATTCCCATTTTGACCCTGTTTCTTGGTTTGTTCATCACTTTTGCAAGTGCCTACTATATTTACTATGCCAATGAGCAAAAAGAGCGACAAGAATTTATAACAACCACCAAAATTGTTAATAAACAATTGGTTAATAACCTAAGTTATTACAACAATGTTTTGTACGTCATCAGAGCACTTTTTTATACAAAAAACCCAATCAATCAACACGATTTTCAAAGCTTTGTGAGCAACCTTCAATTAGAAAAAGAATATCCAAGTATTGAGGGAATTGGATCCGCCTTGAGCTTTCCAGGTCGCATTGAGAATCAAATAGTTAGCGAAGTCCGTCAAAATGGTCTAGATCATTTTACTATCCATCCAGCTACGGTTATGGACACAAAAACTGTCGCGGTCTACCTGGAACCATTGAATGAAATAAATAAAACATTAATTGGTTTTGATCTGATGTCTAGAGCGGACTTCAGACTTGCTATTGAACAAGCCAGAGATACAGGACAAGCAGTTAGTACCGGAAAAGTTGATCTCAACCTGTCTTCTGAATTGCCCGAAGAACCTGGTTTCTATATTTTTCTTCCACGCTATCGAAGCTCGGAAACACCAACCACAATTAATGAGAGGCGCAATCAAATTGTAGGTTTCGTTTTTATGATCGTTAATTCTCAAGAGTTTGTTGACAAAGTCTTTAATGAAAGCAGTTTACCAATAAGTTTCAGCATCCATGATGATCAATCAACCGATGACAATTTACTTTTCAGCAATGTACCAGAGGATATCTATCAGCCAACCAATTATTCTGAGGACCAAATAGAAATGCTCGGACATAACTGGCGAATTTACTACGAGAACAAAGCTGCTGCCGATATCACCTCCATTCGCAATATTCTTCCGCCTTTTATTTTAGCTGGCTGTTTAATTTCATTAGCTGTATTTGCTGCCACAAGCTTTCATATCAAATCACGAATTGATGGCGGCAAAATGAAACGCAAGCTTGCGGAAATGCAGTCTAATCTCAAATCTACTGAGGAACGACTCCGGCTCTTGATACAAGAAGCAAAAGAGTATGCCATGATCATGGTAAATAAAAACGGTCAAATTGTCAGTTGGAACTCCGGAGCAGAATATCTTTTCGGCTACTCTCAAGCAGAGACACTTAATAAAAACTACTCAATTTTTTTCTCAACACCAGATAAACAAAAACGATTGCCTAGAAGGATTTTAACTGAGTCGTTGCAAAACGGATCAACCGAGTTCGAAATGAAATTTGTCAAAAAAAACAACACAAGGTTTTGGGCGAGTGGCGTCATCAGTCCTGCATATGATAAAAACAACAGCTGCAAAGGATTTACACTCATCGCAAGAGATATTTCTCAGCGCAAGCGCACGGAAGTTGCTATGATTCGCAACCAAAACTTGACCCAAGCAGTGTTGAGCTCACTTAGCGTTGGCATCGCCGTTATCGACCAATCAGGACAGATTATTGCCGTCAATAGCGCCTGGAATAATCCAAAAGCCGATGAGGCCTCAAAATTTCCACTCAGTTTTGATGTTGGTGACAACTATCTCATTAGCTTACAAAAAACAATAAATAAGAAAGACCAATATATCGATCGATCTCTCCAAGGAATACAGAAAGTCTTAACTGGCAAACAGAAACAGTTTTCGATCGAATACCCTGTTTTGGACAAAACAAAAGAAGAGGAAAATTGGTATTTATTGCAGGTCAACCCCTTATTGGGTGACAATGGCGGTGTAGTGATTTCATACACCAATATCACTAAACAAAAGAAACTCGAAAAACAGAAAGATGAGTTCTTAACCATAGCCAGTCACGAATTAAAGACACCCATCACCACCACTAAGGCCTATGCCCAAGTCCTTATAAAAATGCTGAACAATAAATCAGAGAACAATGTCTCCAGGATTTTACACAAAATGGATCAGCAAATTAACAAAATCACCCAACTAATCAATGACCTTCTTGATGTATCGAAAGTGGAGGCTGGACTACTTAAACTAAATCGTGAGTATTTTGAGTTTGATGTCTTAATAAATGAAGTTGTTGAGTCAATTCAACTCACTAGTCAGAAACATAAAATATTAATTCAAGATAAATCTAACAAACGTGTTTATGCTGACCGCGAAAAAGTCGCCCAAGTTTTGATAAACCTACTTGGCAACGCTATAAAATATTCACCAAAAGCCAACCGAGTGATTATAAAAATCCAAGCTAATCAGGAATACCTCAAAGTATTAATCACTGATTTTGGTCTTGGTATACCAGTAAAAGACCAAGCCCATCTTTTCCAAAGATTTTTCCGCATCTCAAGCAATGAATTTAAAGGTTTTCCTGGCCTTGGCTTAGGTCTATACATATCTGCCGAGATCATCAAGAGGTTGGGCGGACAAATCGGCGTTGATTCAACACCAGGAAAGTCTAGTACTTTTTACTTTACCATACCGCTGGAGAAAACATGAATCGAAACCATCAAAAAAAAGTCTTAATTATCGACGACGATCCGGACATCATTGATTCAACAAAAACCATTCTCGATTTTGCTGGATACACAGCGGTTGGTGAGACCAACAACCACACAATACAGAGAGTTATCGAAGTCAAACCTGACTTGATTTTTTTAGATTTGTGGTTGACCGAAATCGACGGCAGAGAACTCTGTCGTCAAATTAAAACACACCCTAAAACAAAAAAAATTCCGGTATTACTTTTTTCTGCAAGTCGCAATATTCAACAAAACGCCAAAGAAGCCCAAGCCAATGACTACATAGCAAAACCCTTTGAACTTGACGAACTTTTGCAGAAAATAGACTTCCTGCTCAATTAGATTTTGTAGTGAAAAACTGTTTAATTTGAGCGAGAGCTGCTGTTTAGAGTGAAATGGTGGCCTATAGGCATAATTGACAAAACTCGTTGCTAATAACTCGCTTTTAAATTGATGTTTCCATCAAAGTGATTGAGATATGCTCAAAGTATAAAAATTATTTCCAAAAATCGATATAAATAGACTTCCAACAATTGTAACAAGTCTTCTCTACAATTTCGTCCGCCCAATTTGTTTAAGAGGTTGTTTTAAATGATCACTTGAAACGCTACTTAACTCTGCTTTCATGTCGTAACTAATCATCAAACCTTGAACGAGGTCGACTAACTGTCGTGCTTTTGAGATGGGTAAGGTCGATATTTTTATCGCCTGAGTGTGCGGAACGTCGGTTTCGATTTCGATCGAGGCGAAAATAAAAGCAGTCTCCATTTTGACACTCACGATATTGCTAATTAGTATCGATTCAGTCCGAGTTGTCGCAAAAAAACGGTATATGATGTCGAGCTTACTTTTTCCTACAACGATAGTTGTTGGGAAAAATTTAAAAGGAAAAACTGTAGAAACTCTGATCAAGACCTGACTGCCTGCATCCAACACCGAGTGAATTTTTTCTAACTGATCATTTTTGCCGGAACTGACTCCACCCTGACGCAGATCACCACCGCTGGTTTTTTGTTCGGTTTGGCTATTTTTATTTTTATCCATAACTAATCATATTATTCAGCCCTCTGCAAAAAAATAAAAAAATCATAGGAAATGTGTAATAACTGCTAGTGAGAGAAAAACTCTTATTCATTTCTTACTTTCCTTTGAGTTCTGTTTGTCGACGAACAAATATGCTTTCGTCAATAGAAAGGAGGAACTATGGCAAACAACAACAGCCGTTCCAACAATAAATCTTCGTCCAGGAACAAACGCGGCTTTGCGTCCATGGATAAAGAACAGCAACGCGAAATCGCTTCTAAGGGCGGTCGAGCAGCTCATGAAAAAGGCACCGCTCATGAGTGGACAAGCGAAGAAGCTAAAGCTGCTGGCAAAAAAGGCGGACGTAAATAAAGCCAGAAACTTACAGGTTCAGCCAATTCCAACAAAATAGTCCCTGCGAGGGGACTATTTTTTTATCCATCCAACTTTGTAGGTTCGCCAACAACTGGGCTGCAAATGATTTTATCGATGACTCTGGCTGCCTCTAAAACCAGGTTGGTAAAAATTTGCTCTTCAACTTTTGGCCCCCAGATCCTTATTGAAAAGTTGCCCCTCGGATTTTTCTTCCAGTTCCAAGAAGTATTCCCCTCATATACTACCGAGTCTAGTCCCTGCTCAACCTGCTTCTTAGTCAAAAGATGAAGCAAAATATGCTCAAATAGGTGTCCAATCTCGGTGTGACAGACCTCATCCTCAAAGGTTTCGCCTGCTTCATTGAAACACTCCGTATCCAAGACTCCTGGAACCATTAACTTAATAATGTTAATTGTATTGGGAAATTGTCTGGTGTTAACAAATCGGGCATCAACCATAAACTCAAAGTACCAGCCTTTGCCGGTCTTCTTACCGTTAAAGGAGAAATTATTTCCTGAATGCTGATAATAATTACGTTTCGATTGTTTCATATATTTTCAACCAACGGCGTTATTATCGCCAGATTGAAGATAAATACAACATATCTATATCAATCTAAAAATATAAATCTATATCAAAAAAAATTTTCTCTTACCTTTCTGTTACTTTTCTTTGCACCTATAAAGGATTTTGCCAGTTAAGCTGAGAGCAGTAAATAATCAAGGTTCTTCTCCAAGAACTTCAATAAATGAAAGGTGATATGCACTTACGTGATTTAAGTAGTCTTTTGTCCTATGAGGTTGATCAGCTTAAGCTGATGGAGCAAAAAATTGCTCGAGGTCTTGAAGAGATGATCGAATATGCTTCTCACCAAGAACTGATTACTGCACTACAAGAACACCTGGAAGAGACCAAACAGCAGCTAGTGAGACTGGAAAAAATGCCAACCATCGTAATGAATGAAGCTGATAAGGAAGATTCAGAGGATTTTCTAGCAGTCGATGCCTTAATCGAGGATGGTAGTAATATCGCCATGAAACAAGGCAATCCAACTGTTAAAGATGCTGCGCTAATAGCAGCTGCGCAACGGATTGAGCATTACGAAATGGGCGCCTATGGAGCAGCAAAAGCACATGCCAAAGCCCTTAAATTCGATGATATGGCCAATGTGTTGGATGAGAATCTAAAAGAAGAGGAAAACTCCGACAAAAAATTAAGCAATCTGGCCGAAGGCAACTGGTTCATGCAAGGAATTAACGAAAAAGCTGAGAAAGAGACTGGCTTGGACATCTAACATCACCTAAGTAGAATCGAGTCCAACGAACATTCGACAAAAATTTCCTGCAAAAAAATAAAATGCTATTCGCTTCAGGTCTAATAAGAACCCTGGACAAAAGGCTCAGGGTTTTTGTTTGACAAAGCCTAGTAAATTTACACAATTTTTAGTGGTGATTTTAGCTGCTATAAGCTGTTGACAACCCGTTGCTTAGTATTTATACTGAATAGGTATTCATAACAAGCATTTGGGTTAGCGCTGTCTCAACCGGACTACCGCAAAGATAATTGACCCAAGAAAAGATCTATATGCCAGCATTTGACCAAACAGGACCACAAGGAAATGGTCAGTTAACAGGGCTAGGCTTGGGGAAATGCCCCTCAAAAACTCGCCCAACTAGAGCTTTTTGTCGCTTCCATCGAGGAAGAGGGCTTGGCCTTGGTCGTGTTAGCAATCAAAACCCATCTGTGGATCAACTAAGCCAAGAAGATGAGCTTCGGTCATATCAGCTAGTTCTACAACAAGAACTTGAGGTGGTTAACAGAAAGCTCACAGCTTTGGCAAAGTCCAGTTAATCAATTCCTTTATGATGCAGCGCCATGCCAAGAAACAAAATCCCCCGCCAGTTGGCTTTTAATCCTAGTGTTTACTATTTCAAGCCACAGGGCGTGCCACTAAGACTTTTAGATGAAGTTGTCATCTCAGCAGACGAACTTGAAGCTCTAAAGTTGTATGAGGTTGATGAGCTCAGCCAAATAGCTGCTGCAAAAAAGATGATGGTTTCTCAACCAACATTTGCCAGAATACTTAACCAGGCCAATAAAAAAATTGCAAAAGCACTGATCTGGGGTAAAGCTATTCGTATTGAAGAGGAAACTCAAACTGTAGAAAAATAAAAAGGAAGGTTTTCTTATCACCTATGAAAGTCTTAAAATTTGGTGCCGTTTGGTGCAATGGTTGTTTGGTAATGCGTCCACGTTGGGCCGAGATTGAAAAAGAAAATCCCTGGCTTAAAACCGAATACTTTGACTACGATCAAGACATCGAGGAGGTTGAAAAATATCACATCGAAAGTGGAGTCCTACCAGTTTTTATTTTTCTTGATAGCCGGGGCAAAGAACTATTGCGTCTTAGTGGCGAAATTGAAAAAAAAGATCTTGTGGAAAATATTAATAAATTGAAGACTCTATAAAATCTGGATATGTCAAACCAAATATTATCAGAGGTCAAAAGAGTGCTTGAGCAAGCCTTAGGCTATTTTCTATTGATTGGATTTCTTTTCTGCGTAACTCCCAAAACTCTTGCCAACACACAAGTCACTGCTTACTTATTTTACGGGAAAGGTTGCCCTCACTGCCTCCACGAACAAGAGCTGCTAAAAACTTTGGTAAAAGAGTATCCTCAAATCGAAGTTAAAGAATTTGAGATATACCACGATTCAGAAAATCATCAGATACTTGAAGATGTAGCTAACAAACTCAACCTTCAAGTTGCGGGCGTACCTTTTTTGGTAATAGGTGACCAAGCAATTCCTGGCTACACTGAAGGAATAACCAACCTGGAAATCGAACAACGAATTAATCATTGCCTTAAAAACAGTTGCCCCAACTCAATCGCAACTATTATTGAGAACCATAAAAAAGACCATGACAACATTAACCATACTGTGTCGACTGCTCCGAGTCAAGAAAACCAACTAAGTCCGCTGACTGAGCAAGAAACCAAGTCAACCGAATCAGTTAATCATCGATCCAAGACGATCGTCCTGCCACTCTTTGGCGAAATTGAATCACACCAACTTTCTCTTCCTGTACTCACTTTTGTGCTTGCTTTTCTAGATGGTTTTAATCCTTGTGCTATGTGGACTCTGCTCTTTCTGATAAGTCTGCTACTTGGCATGAAGGACCGCAAGCGGATGTGGATCTTGGGGATAGCATTCATAGTATCAAGCTCTGCTGTCTACTTTCTTTTTCTCTCGGCTTGGCTAAATTTATTTCTCTTCCTGGGATTTATTATCTGGGTCAGATTAATAATAGGCCTACTTGCCGTTGGAGCTGGCTTTTACTACCTGCGTGATTACTGGATAAATCGCCATGGCGGTTGCGCAGTTATGGGCAACCAAAAACGGCAAAGAGTTTTCCAGCAACTCAAGCAAATTACGCAAAAACCTCAATTTCTTCTAGCACTAATAGGGATAATTATGCTTGCCGTTGCTGTCAATATGGTTGAGTTGGTCTGCTCGGCTGGGCTGCCGGCTATTTACACCCAGATTCTGAGTTTATCTAATCTTCCTAACTGGCAATACAACCTCTATTTGTTGTTATACATCTGTATTTTCATGCTTGACGATTTATTTGTTTTTTTTACTGCCATGATTACACTACATGCAGTTGGCGTGCAAACTAAATATTCTCGTTTTTCTCACCTACTGGGCGGCTTTCTAATGTTAATTATTGGCATGCTACTCATATTTAAGCCTGAATGGCTAATGTTTGGCTAGCATTGCGATGGTATTGCTGTTAGCAACTGCTGCTGATTTCTTGGCACATAGATCTGTACTGAACTTGCCAGTCAAAAACCATGACTCGGCGCGGAATCAATTTTTCCCGTGAAAAGTGTTATGCGAGAAGTCAAATACATATCTGTGGTGTATAATGCCGCTTTATGCATGTAATTGATGTGGTATTAGCAGTATCTATCATCCTAGTCTGTTTTGCTGTGTTGCAATATATCTCGATTAAAAAAAACCTTCCCTACACCGCAGTCTTATTGGTTTTCGGTTTAGTTGGTAAAGAATTGCTGCATTTAATTCATTTGCCTGTTCATTTAGAACTAGGCAGTGATCTGACTTACCATATTTTGCTACCAATTTTATTATTTGGTTCAGCGCTCCATCTCAATTTTCATCAGTTTCGCCTTCAATTTAAAACGATAAGCTTTCTTGCTACTTTTGGATTATTAACCGCTGTCTTTCTGATCGGAACTTTATTGAGCCTAATCTTGGGTTGGGATATTACAACAAGTTTGATGTTTGGTGCCTTGATCTCAGCAACAGACCCGATTGCGGTCTTGTCGCTCTTTCAAACTTTGGGTGGACCAAAGCGCCTGGCATTAATTGCCGATGGTGAAAGCATGTTTAACGATGCTACAGCGGTGGTTTTGTTTCGTATCTTGGCGGCTGTGGTTGTAGGGGGGGAGCAAATTACTCAACACACGGTCATCCATTCATTGCAAGAATTTAGCTATGTGTTTATCGGCAGTATTTTGGCTGGTGCGATCTACGGATACATAGTTTCGTGGATATTGGCAAAGATAGAAAACAATCTTCTAGTTGAAACAACTCTAACACTTGGCGCCGGACTGTTCGCTTTCACAGCAGCTGAACATTATCTTCACCTATCTGGCGTAATCTCAGTTGTGGTTGCTGGATTGTTTGTGGGTAATTTAGGGAAAGCCAGAATCTCGCCTCAGGTGGCACACTTCGTGCATGAAATGTGGGACTATCTGGGTTTCTTGGCAGTATCATTGGTGTTTTTCTTCGCCACTTTCCATCTGGAGCTGAGTTTCCTCATCAGTCATTTTCCTGACTGGCTATGGGTAGTTGGAGCGGTGCTCATCTCTCGTGCTATCTCTATCTACGGTAGCGTGTGGATTACAAATCATTGGGCATTTTTCAATGATGAACCAAATATCCCAAGCAAATGGCAACATATCCTTAATTGGGGTGGGCTCAGAGGCGTGATACCTTTGGTTTTGGTTTTTTCTTTGCCAGATTCATATATCTATAAAGAGGCAATGTTTAACTACACTTTTGCTACTTTGCTCTTTACCCTGTTTATTAATGGCTCAACAATTGCCTGGTTAATCAAAAAACTAAAAGTAAATCTTCCTTCATATAGCGAGTTCATTCAAAAACACTATGACGAGATTTTTGACCTTGAAGCAGCAATCCATAAGCTAAAAAACGGCAGAGTACTTGGGATAGATCAAGAGGCACAAAATCAACAAATCACATCCTGGAAAAACAATGTTGACCGCATCCACGATCTGCTCTCTTCATTGGAACCTCAGCACTTTAAAACCGCTTTGTCACTCCAAGCACTATCGATCGAGCGCGGAGTTTACGAAAAATTACTGCAACGTCAAGAAATTAGTGAGGTTGTTTTCTACGAACTAGATTCACAACTTGACTTACAAATTGATGCCATCGATTATCCTGAACTTCACACGCGCCTTGTTGATAAAAAAGGCCGAATTCACACCTCTAAACACTTCCGAAGAAGAGTGTTAGCAATAAGGAGCTTTGTTGCCCGCCATCCTCATCTATCCAAGTTCTTTAGTGTTGATAAACAATCACTCATCCTGGAAAGGTACATGCTAGTGAGAGCCAGGCTGATTGGGTGCGACCGAGTGCTACGTTTTATTGAAACGTTATCGAGACATTCTGAGGCGCGCAAAATACGCAAGTCCATAGCAGAATTACGGCAGTTCTATCAGACTTACCAACTCAAAGCTAATCACGATCTGGAGCGACTCAAAAATCAGGCCAATATTGAACCATATCAGTCTTTTGTTCTTGAACATGCTCTTGAACATCAACACTCGCCATGGGTGGTATAGTGGTGGCCACGCAATAAAATCTTTCCGCTAAGAAATCGGTTTTGTGAACAAGGCAAAGGATTAATCGTCCATCTTTGACTGCTGATGTCTTCTCTCAAACTCAGCAAAAATATCGTCAGGACTCATGCCTTTTTTCTCTAGTAACAAGAGGCAATGAAACCAGAGATCGGCCATCTCGTGAGCCACTTTTTCCCTATCTCCACCTTCAAATTCTGCCTCGACCAATTCGTAAGCCTCTTCAGAGATTTTGCGCAGAATCCGTCCGACCGGATCCTTAACAAAACGATTTGAATAGGAATAAGGCACGTCGTCTGCGACCCTCTTCTTAATGATGGCAAAAAGTTGATCAAGGTTCATCCGACACCTCCATTCTTCTGAAAAAGCAGCTTTTCTCACCCGTATGACAGGCACAGCCACCCAACATTTTAACTTTTAATAGAATAGCATCATTATCGCAATCAAAAAATAACGACCTTAGTTGCAAGTAATTGCCAGACGTCTCACCCTTTTTCCATAACGATTTCCGACTACGGCTAAAAAAATGGACCAACTTAGTTTTGAATGTTTCGAGCAACGCTTGTCGATTAGTGTAGGCAAGCATTAGAACTTCACCGGTCTTATCTTCTTGAACAATTACTGGCAATAACTGACTTTCATCAAGAAAAATCTCTGACAAATCAGCTGGAGAGATGAGAGATGAAGGTTGCATATTCTGTCAACTCAATCCGCTTGGAATAAAAGGCTGAACCAATCATAGTACAATCAGCTCCATTTTGCAGCGCCAAAGCAAAATCTGACATTGAAGAAACTCCTCCGCTATAAATTAAGAAATCATTTACTTTTAAGAAATTTCTCACTTGAGCAATTAAAGATGGATTGATGCCCGATAAAGACAGTATTCTGTCTGCATCAACCAGTAAATAGTGGTTACAACCCATTTGCTTCGTTTTTTTTAGATAAGCAAAAAACTGGTCGTGCTCGGCTTTGTGATAATCCAAAGAAACCACAACTCTGGAAGCCAATTTTTTCTGGCAATCGGCGATCATTTCTGGATGCTTTCTGAAGTGCGATCCTATCACCACTTGGTCGGCCCCGTTGGCCAACAAAACCGCTGCATCTTGAACAGAGCTAATGCTGCCACCAACAACCAGTTTAAGCTCAGGAAATGTCTTTTTGACCACTGGGATTAGATGGTAAAGAAAACTTCTATCTTGATCAGTATCAATCAGCTGGAAATAGCGGAAACCCTTTTGATAAAAAGGGGTCATCAAATGAAGGAACCGATCTAGTCTTGATAAATCTTGCCAAGCTACTGAATTCTCAGTAAAAAAACGAAAATATTCTTCCTCTATTGGAATCAAAACCCGCTGAAAATTCAAATGGTTCAAGATAGTGATCCAGATTGGACCAAACTGGTATAATAGTTGCCTGTGTTGGTCGCGAAAAAAATATGAAATTACATTTTAGCAAACCCGACAAACAAATCAATGACACATTTGACAACCAAAGCATGATCGCGTTTAGTCATAGTGATCTCAAAATTGCTGTCCAGAAGAAAGGTCACTTACACCTGGTCTCAAAGGAGATAGTACGAAGGGAGTTTGAAATCGATTTTACAGAGCTTCAAACCGAAAAAAGCCGTCGTATCGTGGCAACTAAACAAGCTGGAGATATTAGTGTCGGCTTTTATTTTTGTCGTAATAAGTCAATTCTCGATTTGGTTGCAGGCGGTTCGGTTAACATTGGTGTGATAGGCATCGATCAGGTCTTTGAAAGAAAAAAACGTGATAATTTGCTTATTTTAAAGAGTTATAAGGAGTCGTACTTTTGGAAAATGGTAATCGCCACACCAATAAATAGTGAAATAACCACAATGGATCAGATAAAAACCATTGCTACTCAATATCCCAAAATCACCCAAAACTTTTTAGGTGAAATTGGTATGGGCTCGGTTGAAATTATTCCGACTGCCGGTAGCACCGAAGCTATGGCCTATACCACCTGGGAAAACAAAAATGTTGATGCCGTGGTTGATACATTAGTGAGTGGTAACACCATGAAAGAAAATGGTATGGTGGTCTGGAATCCACCAATTACCGCCACTTATCCTGTTCTAATCATTAATCATCAAAGTGCAGCCAATCCCAAGATTCGTCAAATCGTGGAACAACTCAATAGTGCAAAAACTCTAGATTTCGAATCTCTAACATCACTTTTTTAATTAACTCTTTTAGGTCTTCTACAGCTTGATCTTCAAGGGTGAAACGACGCTCAATTAGTTTGCCACTTGTTTTAGCTGGTTCAACAAAATCAAACACACCCTCAGTTACCTCATAAGGGAAGGTCGTGTCGAGTTGAGTGAGTAGTTTGTAGAAAAGCAACTGGCGTTTATAAGCACCACGAATCGTATCCGGAAGTTCTATTGTATCCTGAGAGCTGGCTGTTCGTCCCTCAATTTCATTTTGCGACTTGGGACTACCTGTCTTATAGTCCACTACGCAAACTGTTTTTTTATCACGGTCTAGCCAGTCAATTCTATCGACTCGACCATTTAGCCGAATATCGCCTAAAATTGTCTGGTTCGAACCACTGCCAAAAAATTTCTCGATATAAAGTACACTGGGTTGACATAGAGACTTCTCCTGATAGTAGGCAGTGAGAATTTTTTTACCATATTCCAGGCGCTTGAATCTTTCATCGTTAGTCAAAACCTCCTTGCCCAGAGATTCTTCAAAATCACTAAAAAGCTTTGTTAGAGGTGGATAGTGGCCTAGCATTTGGCAACCCTTTTGCCATCTTTCAAGAGCAGCGTGGACAGCACTTCCAAAAATCATAGGCAGGGGCTTAGCCCTGGGTATACGAAGCAGAACATTCTCCACAAACTCCCGTCGAGAGCGTAAATATGTGTTAAGTGCTGTCACGGAAAGCGAGAAATTCTTGACAAGTTGGGCGAAAAACTCTTCCTCCTGGACCGGTATTTGCCTCTCTGAGGCTGGTTGTAGCAATCTTATGAGGAATTTTTCTGATTCTTCAGCCGAGATTGATTGATCCATCCGCACAGAATCCCCTGCTGCGGTACGTAGTTCCTCCACAAAAATACTTGCAACAGTTTGTTTTACTCGATTGTCCCTAATCCAAGATTTTGGATAGGAGATAAACACTTTCTCACTCACACGAGTCAAGCCCACGTAAAAAAGACGCCGTTCATCCTCGTTTTTTTCTTTTTGTGAGAGTTGCGTGTTGCTCAAAATGCTTTCTGGCAAACGGATAAGTCTCTTGTCTGACTTATTGCCCCATTTACCATCCAGAACATGCAAGAGAAAAACGTAGGCCCATTCTCGACCCTTAGCCTGGTGTACTGTCGATAGATAAATGGCGTCCTTCTTGGCGTTGAGATCCTCAACTTTGATTTTTAGATTATGCTTATCGATAGTATCGATAGCTTGAAGAAAATCTTTCAAACGCAGATTATGCCGACGAAAATTCAACGATTTTATCTCCGAGAATAGCGAATTCAGATTGTTGAGTAAATCGACCTTTGCCGACTGTGACATCAGCCAGGCTAAAAAACCAGATTCCTTGATGAGTCGCTCAAACCAAGCGTTAAAGGTTTCTTGGCCATCCAGACAAAACCAAGCCCGCAAACGATCCAAGAAAGTGATCAACTGTTGAAAATCCTCTTGTGGCACAGTCGACCCAAGGTTGGCCTGACAAAATTTCTCATAACCGGAGCTGATCATGTCCAAAATGCTTAACTTCGAACGGCCTGCGGCTCGTGCTACTTTCATAACTAGCAAGGAATCCAGCTGCCCTTCAGGACCGTCTGCAAACCTTAGCCAAGGGTAAAGCATTACTTGATAAAGCAGCTCGTCCTCAGCCCCCTTGCCAAAACTAGCAATCACTCGCATTAAATTTAATAGTTGTTGTATTGCTTGATTATCGAGTACGTTACCACCCCCCTCAACTTGGTATCGAATTTGCCATTTGTCCAAGACCTCTGCCAAGGGTGAAAGATCACTATTATTGCGATAAAGAACTGCAATATCCTCCGGTCGTATGCCTTTTTCGAGCAGAATCCTAATTTTTTCTGCCACTTGAACTAATTCGAGTACCTGGGAATCTGCACCAAGCAACTCTAAGCAAGCTTCGTTTTTGTGTTTGAGTTTTCCATGCAAAACCTGGCTACGAATACTTTCATGGTCGATTTGGCTTGTTGCTGGGCTATTCTTTGCTTCAATTCCAGAAGACTGATCTGTCCGCGAACCACCAATCTGCAGATGGTTCTCCTGTATAAGCTGATGAGCACAATCATATATATCTTGTGGACATCGATACCCATAACTAAGTTGAATGATCTTAGCCAGGGGATAACGCTGAACAAAACCTAGAATATTCTCAACTGAGGCTCCCTGAAAACGATAGATTGCCTGATTGTGGTCACCGACCACGAAAATATTAGCCTCATCGCCCCAATACGAGGCCAATTGATCGACGACTTTATTCTGTGCCGAGTTAGTGTCCTGATACTCGTCAACTAAAAAATAGTGAATATTTTCCTGGTGCTGTCGCAGAAGCAAGTCATGTTGCTCAAAAGCACTTGCTACCAACGAAATCATGTCATCGAAGTCGTAGCGTTGGTTAAGTCTAAGTCTTGCATCATAGTGTTCATAAACCAGAGCTAGTTCTCGATTCTTGAGGTGGTCTTTTTGGCGCTTTTGTAGCTCCGTCTTAGTTATCCCATCGGACGTTTGGACCTTTTTTCTAGTTTTTTTAGCTGTTTTTGCTGAAGTATCTTTTATTTCTCGTTCAACAGCCTCAATTTCTGACTGCCACTCCTCGAGTTGCTGTTGGTCTCGATCGAGGATGTTTATGAAATGCTCCAGAGTAACTCCCTCGCGTTTTAAGTCGGAAATGCGGGAAATTATGTCCTTCAGGAACAGATATGGAGCGTTTAACGGACGAATTAAATTAAATTTCAGATTTGAGTCATCCAAAATTTCTTGAAAAAGAGCATAGCGCTCGAGGTCAGTGAGGGGCTCGCTACCTCGATCAATTGGAAAATATTCAGGAAAACTACGGATCACATTGCTACAAAAAGCATGAAAAGTCTGTATTTGGACATAATAACCATCTCGACCAATCATGCTGACCAGACGTTCTCTCATATTAGCTGCCGCCGATTCAGTAAAAGTCAACGCCAAGATCGTTTCAGGCTTGGCATCAGTTTTTTGTAAAATATTAGCTATCCTGGCAGTCAGAACTTGCGTCTTGCCCGTACCAGGACCTGCTAAAACCATAACTGGGCCCTCGATGCTATCAACAGCCAGTTTCTGTTTTGGATTTAATTGGTTGTATATTTGAGTAAAGTTTGTCATTTTAAAACAATGGCCTGCTAAAAACTTGCTAAGGCGGGACTATTCCACCATTGATCCATATAGAATCTCCTCAACATCCTGGCTACTATTCGCCTTAAATAAGGCAATTCTAAGTTGCTTTGCCCCTTCCACACCCCGAACGTACCATCCCAAATGCTTACGCATGGGCATAAACGCATAAAGTGGCTCACCCTGGTAAGTTTTTTCGTAGAGCCGAGCATGCTCCAAGGCTATTTTCTTTAAAATAGGCCAGATTGCCGATGAATCTTGACTAAGTTGATCATAGTGGTCAGTAAAAACCAGTGGGTTTCCCAGACTAGCGCGACCAATTAGGGCTCCATCAAGACCGTAAAGCGAAGTTTTATACTCAGCATCCTGCCGCGACTCAACATCGCCATTACCAATAATCTTGACACCACTGCCCTCTGCCAACTGACCAACATGTCCGATCTCCGACCAATCAGCTAAGCCAGAGTAACCTTGACTAAGTGTGCGGCCATGGACTGCTAGGGCTTCAATTCCAGTATCTAGAAGCTGCGGAATCCAGCTCTCGACACTTGACTCATTATATCCCAATCGGGTTTTGACACTCAGGGGCAGCAATCTTCTTGTAAGTCTATGCTTGGGTAGCAATTGTTGACGAAGTCTTACCTCAGTAATTATTTTTGCTGAGATGTCAGGGCAACCCTCCAGCTCCAAACCGTTGCTCCAGTCATGTAACCCGGCTTTGGTCTGCTTGATTATTTCCCTGGCAAGAGCTGGATTTTTAATGAGAGCGGCCCCAGCTCCGCTATTGGCCACATTTTTGGCCGGACAACCCATGTTGATGTCGACTCCATCAAAACCGAGTTCGGCTAAAACCACGGCAACCTGATAAAAATAACTTGGAGTGATTCCATAAATCTGAGCAATAATTGGTCGCTGTGACTCATCGTACAGAAAATCACGCAGCAACTTAGTGGCCCCATGGCAAACACCCTCTACGTTGGTAAACTCAGTGTAAACGACATCAGGCCCACCATATTTGCAATGTATATGGCGAAAAGGTTGATCGCTCACACCATCCATCGGTGAGAGCCCTACAATTGGTCGAGTTAGTGTTTGCCAAAAATTACTTTCTATCACTCGGCTATTATACCCAGGCTTTTCTGCTGCAACTAGCAGCTTTAAAACGATGCTATTTGGCCGGAAGTTCATTGAGCAGATCCTGGTAATAATTTGTACTAAATAGCTCACGATATTTTTCTAACCATTGGCGAATCAGGCTGCCATATCGATAAGCTTTTGACTCTCCAGCTTGTTCTGCGTATGCAATCAGTCTAACAAGTTGACGAAAAGCATACTGTTTGCTTAAACCGTTTTTTTGCCAAGCAGTATATAAAATTTGTTTGAAGTTTGCCCATTGTCCAGTCCAGACCACAATAGTTCCACCATCTTTACGGTAATTTAATTCAATTTCTGTTGGTGCGGAGTCTATCCAGAGATTCAGAGGAATCAATTCAACATTGGCAGCTTGGTCGTAGGCGTAGAGCTGAATTTTAGCCAACTGTGCCTGGCTAGCTGAAAAACGCAACACATACATCCCCGATTCTGGCTTGGGCAAAAGAATTTGGCGAGAGGCGGTGAGTCTCTGGCTACAATCAGTCGTTGCTAACTCATCGTCCCATGGACAGACACTCTCTGTGATTGGACCATCCTCAAAAGTATCTAACTGGTTACCTGATTGATCGAAGATCTTAACCGTAACCCCAACAGGTAAGTCGAGCATTAAATAACTCAGATCGGTAAAACTCGGGGTTAAAAAGCGAACAGATAATAGGTCGGTTTGATGCTGGGAAAAGAGATCATAGGCGTAAGCAGGATCCTTAATAAGAAAATCATGCTCATATCTTTGCTCGTTGAGCTCCCATTCGCTCTCTATCACCCCGTCACCAACCAAAAAGTGACCATCAATAGCTAAAATCACCGGATGCCCCGCTGCCAAAGTAGTGCGAGCAGCTTCAAACGGATTGCGATCGTTGCGACCATACTCAAGCTTGGGTAGTTGAGGCAGACTTTGAGAACGATGGATTCTTGCCTCACTTAACTGTCGTACCAAACGAGTTATTGCTAAAAAGTTGACCCTACCCTCACTGGCAAAACCATCCCGCTGGTCACTCAGCCAGTCATTAATTGTTTGGGGAGTTAGACGAGTATCTTGATCAATCCATTCATAGCCCCAGTATCTAAGAATCATGGCTGCCGAAATCATGGCACAACCCCAACGTCGAATAGTCGGTCGATCAGACCACTGAGTCATGTGATCATAGGTAAGGTTGGCCCAGAGCGGATCATGTTGTTTCCAGACATCTAGACCCAAGCCAACTTCTCCATTCAAGCGAACAACCTGCAAATTGTCAAAAAAGACTTCAGTTGGATAACTTGCACCAGTAGTGGCCCGAAGCAAAAGTCTCCCAGACTGACCCGTGAAATGACTATCCCTGACATCAGCTATTAGCTCGGTATCGATCCAAACACGTATTCGACCATCTAAAAACTTAATCCGAAAATGATGATTGCCCCGATCCAATAGATAATTTTGTAAATAATCCATTGTGACAAAGCCATTGTGAAAAGCAACAATGTTATAAATAGTGTTGTTGAAATGAATTTCGTACCAATTATTATTGTCGATATAACCGAAAGCAATATTTTTGTCCACGCCTCTATTATGCTGAAAATCAAGGCTAAATTCGTAGTTACGACCCAAGTCTTCCCAAAAATCAAATTTGGGAGTTAACATCGAGACCGTGCTGCCATTACGGATATAGGCTCTGGCTCGCCCATTTAGTAGGCTCCACCAAGACCAGTTGCCACTAAGTAGCTGCCACTTATCAAAAGAAGAGGTAAAATCCTCATGAAAAATCTGTTCTCGAGCAGGAGTTGGGGTTGGGATGTGGGTTGGCGTGACCGTCGGTGTGGCTTGAGCCAAACTAGCCCAATAAATTAACAGCCAACAACCTAAATAGAAACTCACTAACAAGCCAATAATTCTACCTGGGGTGAGATATGTGAAAGGTTTATTCATTAATCATATCTAACACCCTTTGTCTTACATTTAGCTGACATTTTGAGATTTGCTAATGCCAATAGCTTTTTTAAGTTGGTTAATCAAACAAAATTGCTTATGAAACCATTCCCGCCACCTTACGGTCGGGGATTTAGAGGAGGTTGGTTAAATTTATTCGCGGCCCACTGATTCCCGTTTTTCATTGGTTTGATGATTTATTGGCAAGGCTGGCCGGACGAACGAATTTGGTGGTGGGGGTGGAGAAAAATTCTTTCTAATCTGTCTTCTGACCGTTATTAAACTCAAAATCAACGCAAAAATAACCAAACAAGAATAACCAACGAAACTTAATAATTGAGGCCAGAAAATTATTACAATTTCATGCTCTCCGTTTGGAATTATCCACGAATTGGCCCAACCATTGGAAATCTTGTGTTCAAAAAACTCAGTTGGTTTTGAAGAATCAAAGGCTATCCATGACCCATTAAAAGATTGAGATAATACCAAAAGACCGTGGTCATCAACAACTTTCACCTTAGACAAATACAAGAAAGTTCCAAATTTTTTATTGCTTTCTATCAAAACATTATTATCTTTTTTGCAATTGTCACAATCGCTATCGTCAATTCTTATAGAGCTAAGCCACATTGCTGGAAATTGGTAAATATTCAGTGAAGTTAATTTTGTGCTATTTATCTCGTCTCCAAAACTCCTAGTAACCAAACTAAGACTAAAATCCTCACTAAGATCGCTCTCTGACAACAAACGTGCCCCATACCAGTTATCAAAATTTCCAACCCCAGAAGTTATATCCAGCGCTACCTCACCCGTTCTACTATTGTAGACACTAAACTTTGTTCCAGAGCCACTTAGATTTTGTCCTTTGACGTTAAGCAAAATTTCTTGGCCTAACGACCTATTCAAAACAAATCTATCACATGCACTGCCTTTGTTCGTAGCAGAATACGACACCACATCACCTTTGAACTCTCTGTTAATCAATCCGTTTGGAAAATTTTTGTCACAGTTGCTTTGACTAACAAAACTACTATTTTGAACATTTAAAATGTTTGTGTTATTTAACGATTGAGGAACTTTGATTGTAATTTTGCCTTCGTAACCATCAATTATTTGTAGCGACTCATCGTACTTCAAAACAGCATCTGACAAATCCAATTCGATTTTTTCAAATACATTATAAGTTGAAAAACTAATATGATCGTAAATAATTTCTTTTTGTTGGTTTTCTACCTCATTTTTGCCCAACAAGTTTACAACGTATTTTCTTTCTGGTTCAACAAAACTAAATATTTCAAATTCACCAAAATTTTCTTCATTTATTCTAAGTTTTGGCATGTTTGTTCCACAAATATAGCTGTTGGCATCCGCCAAGCAAACACTTGGCTTAACGCCTGTATTTGATTTAGAAATACCTTCAACAGCGAAAATCATCCCGCCCACAGGTTTTGAATTCTTTTCAAAACTCACTGGCACAGACACGCAGGCTGTGGCATTTTTAGAAGATAAATCAATTTTCCCCTGACTTTTTTTCACGAACCAGTCTAACTGTTGATTTTTCCAACAATCAGCAACTTTTTGATTTGCAAAAAGCGGTGTTACATCAGTTCTAGATTCAGGATTTGCCGAGGCAATAAATACAGTAATTGGTCTATTTATTGGAAGCTCCAAACTTTTTGCTGATGATGAAGCCTCCAACTCTTCATATTTAAAAACTTGATCTTCGACAATAATTAACAAATCTGTTTGTTTTTGTGGCAACACAATTTCTTTTTCTACATAAAAATCCTGCACAGGATAGCTAATATTGTCTCCAATAATTTTTGGCAATAGCGGCGTAATTTTTAATTTGAGCTTATCGTCTTTAATGCTTGCTTCTAAATTGCTAACTATTGAAATGTTTTTTTCTGCAAATGAAGGAAAAATGATCTTCTTACCCTGAAGATGTCCTATCTTAAAAACTAAATTATTTTTTGCCAATTCAGGAAATGTTTCCAAACTTTCTTTCTGCAAATATGAAGCGGGAAACTCATAGCCATCGTCGTTAAGAATATAATCGCCGAGCTGACCATAAGCCTGATCTAGGCTAGCATAGTGATGAATATAATTTTCGTTAACCAAGCTATAACTTTGAGGTGCGAATAGTGGTCTATTGAAATCTTTCAATTTAACTTTGTAGATTTTTATAAAATCATATTCTGCTTCTAGATCAAAAAGACTGGTGTCCGAAAGATAATCATTTATTCTTTGAAGATGGTTGAGCTGGTCGTCACCGCCGGGACTAAATAGCGAGCTGTCAATTACAACAAAATTAGCATGATGCTTTTGAAGAGAGTTTTTGAAAAGCTCTCCATCATTATTTTTTACAGCGTATAAAATTTGATTGAAAAATGACTCGTTTTGACTACTCCAGGCATTAAACGCTCTATCCGTAGTTGGTTGTGCGATCATTTGCCAAAAAAAGCCAGAGCCTCTATGTCCCCATTTATTGTCATTCCAGCCATAGAAATTTGGCAATGGTAACAAAACAACTCTATCTCCAAGCGGCTGATTACTAAAATACTTCTGTGTTTCAAAATATGCTTGTGGGATTTGCTGTCTTAAATTTGGATAAAAAAACCAGCCTCTTAACACGGGCTTGAACACTACAAAAAAATATGAAAAACAAAGAATTACCACAAAAAAACCAATAAATTTTAACTTTCCTAAAATCTTTGATTCTCTAATTGATGAAATAAAAATCCCCAAAAAAATACTCACACAAAAAACATAAGCCAACGAAAATTTTGTAAAGGTGAAACGAAAAATATCATGGAAATATGGTACGTTCTCTCTAGCAAACTTTGAAAATAGTCCGACCATCGGCGTGTTATTAGCGATAAACAAAAAGAACAACAAACCAGTTAAGGCAAAAGGCAAGAAATGCAGCTGTTTTTTAAACACAATTTTCCACATAGCAACAAAGAAGCCAGCCAATGCTAAGATAGAAATCGAGATTGATATCACCGCATAACTATTAGAACTATAGAGCTTCAGCCAATCTCCCATCATTAATGAATAACTCAATTTTTGCCCATCCCAATCAAGATAGTCAAAATTGAACCCTCCAAAAGTAGCAACGGATTTTAGATCTCCCCAAGCTAAATTTCTGTAAAAAATCTCATCGGTAGAAAATCTGTTGATCTTTGAACCAGAAATTTCCAGGGCTTTTTGCGGAGCTGAGTATAAATACGGCAATCCCCAAAACGCATTAGCGACAAAAATAATCAACCCAGCCAACAGTACCGTATTCCAAGACCTCATTTTTGTAATCAGCAATTCGGTAAATAAAAACATTCCCTGAACAATTGCATAAGAAATAAAAACCGATGGGACATGAGCTTGAGAAACACCAAAGAGGCTTACTACTAAAAACAAAATTGCTGATTTTAATCCTGGATTTTTAAGAAATTTCCATAATGCTAAGGTACCCCAAGGCAACATGAAAAAATGAAAAGAAAACACCTCCAAAGGCAAAAAAAACATCTGAATAGTCATCAAATTGAATTGGTAGAACAATCCAACCATCAAGCCGACGAACTGATCAATAAAAGTAAGACGATTTTTATTCTTAAAAACCTCAGCAAATAACAAATACGCCCCAACCCCGCCCAAAAAATGAGCCAAAACCTGAAACACGTATCTAATGAGATTAATTGGCAAAAAGAAAGATAAAAATTTGGCAACTAGCCAGTGCGATATATTAGCCGTATGCGCCATTCCGTCGAGAGTGCCAAGACCACGATATTCCTGCCAAACCCCAAAAATTATTCTTTTAAAGTTGGAATAAAAATTTAATTCAGGATAAGTATTATCCCAACCAACCAAAAAAGTGCCCTTTTTATAGTTTGTAAACAAAACCAACAAGGCAATAAATGCAAAAAACAAAATTGGCCAATACTTTTTTATCAAATTCTTCACATATACATCATACAAAAAAAGGGAGGCTTTAAAAACCTCCCCTTTTCACTTTCAAAATAACAAACAATTTATTGCTGAATCAAACCTTTGTCTGTAAGACAGTAGGTATAGACATCTTTGATAGGTTCTGTGGTGACAGCTTCACGGTCAGTGCTTTTGTGATGAGTCTCGATTTTTGAGGCTACTAAGCAGTCGTGAACAGCTTGGTAACGAGCTTTTTGTTGCTCAACCTTCAAATAATTATTAACACCCAAAAATGCAATCACTGACAAAACAGTGACGCTGGCAATTATGCCTAGAGCAGTAATTACTGCTGGAATGATTTTTTCGGACATTTTTTCTCCTTCTTTAATTAATAATTTCGATATCTTTTAATGAAATGTTTTTGTTAAAGGCAAAAGCGTTCTTCAATTCGTTAAAAAGCTTTGCCAATATTTCTTTTGGACTATAAATACCGCGACTAATTAAGTATAACCTAAAAACTAGTGCGTCAGGAAGCAGCCCCACCACAAGCATTTGCAGCAAACTCTTAAACCATGCCAAGAGCGATGGTGAATAGCGACCCTCTCGCACCATCTTGTTTCTAACCGCCATAACATTGCCAAAAGTGCGTTTTACCTGAGAAAGCGAGTCGTTTTTGCCGTGCATTCTATATTTAATAAGTGGCTCAGAAATGTTGGCGAATCTCAATCCGCTGGTAATCATAGTAAAGAAAGTTAGATAATCGTTATTTGAATTAAGCTCAATTTTGTATAAAGTCTCTTTATCCAATAACATCGATCTTCGTATCATTAATGAAGGATTAATCATTGGATGATAAGTAAAATACTGATCGTAAATATCTTGATGATTAGCTAAAGTAGTTTTTTGACCAATAACTTTTCCTGTTTTATCAATGATTTCTGCACTAGAACCCAAAACAGCACATTCTTTGTGTTGTAACATATACTTGACCTGTTTGGACAAACGATCTGGATTGGCAATATCATCAGCGTCAAAACGAGCAATAAACTCGCCCTTAGCTTTAGTAAAAGCTAAGTTGCCTGCCAAATCACCACCGCAGTTACGATTCTTTTTCAATCTAACTGAAACAATCTTACGTTTAAATCTATTTTGAAAACGTCTTATAATCTTCCAGGAATTATCCTTGGAAGCATCATCAACAATGATTAACTCAAAGTTTGTGTAAGTCTGATTCAAGACACTTTCAATAGCCTCTTCTAGATATAGAGAAGCATTGTAAACCGGCATGATAACACTTACAAATGGTTTATTGATTGTATTTTGATGTTTGTTATTTTGCATAATAAACAGACCTATAATATATCATTATTATGTTGAAATGTCAATATTATGGGATTATATTTTTTGGATATGTGAGTAAAATTTTTGTGTTAAAAATGTTAAAACTAGAGTTGAAAATTTGTATTGAGATTTTTAGGTTTAGTGCCCCTCTCCGTCATTTTCAGACGGAGAGAGGGCACTCATCAGCCTAGGGCTGGAAATTAAGAAAGGTTGCCGGGAGGTACAACGTACAAGTACCTTCCGGTTTTGATTCACAGTAAGTCATAAAATACGTCCCCCATCTTTCATCAACCGGCTTCATGTAGTCCACACCCAAGTCTGAAGCATATCTGACAACATTATCCATAATCGTAAGATATGTCCATCCTTTGGCATAGTCGTACAACCAAGCACGCATACGAAAACCTGATCTTAAGTAATAGTGTTCCCCCTCAGAATTACCAGCCAAACGCACCACGATCAGTGGCACATCGCTGTCTTCGGGGTAAATAGCTACTACCAAATCAGTGTTTTTCGCGACGTACACGGTTCCGGTCAAAATCCCTTGGTCTTCGGCCTGGGGACCGCCGTTGAAATACGTCCCCCATCTTTCATCAACCGGCTTCATGTAGTCCACACCCAAGTCTGAAGCATATCTGACAACATTATCCATAATCGTAAGATATGTCCATCCTTTGGCATAGTCGTACAACCAAGCACGCATACGAAAACCTGATCTTAAGTAATAGTGTTCCCCCTCAGAATTACCAGCCAAACGCACCACGATCAGTGGCACATCGCTGTCTTCGGGGTAAATAGCTACTACCAAATCAGTGTTTTTCGCGACGTACACGGTTCCGGTCAAAATCCCTTGGTCTTCGGCCTGGGGACCGCCATCTCCCGCCGCTTGCGCAGCGGGGGCAGGTGCTAGACCTGCCGCAAACATGAATGCTAACAACAATCCGATCGTGATACTCAACCATACAAATCGCTTTTTCATCTTTACACCTCCAACCCTGTTTTTTCAGGGCTTTTTCAGCTTTCCCAAAACCCCATCCAAGGGTCCCGAGCTAAGCTGACTATATAAAGAAACAAATACTTATTTCCTTATAAGTCAGCTTAGAAACTGAAAAAAGGTGATTACTGCGAATTAAATAACCAACTCTAGCTGTTAAAGAGCTCTTTACCCGAAAGCCAAAAGTAAACTTTTAGTTCCAAGCAAAGCTCTACACTGGTTGCCCAGCGTCCTGCTTTGTCTTGCGCAAGCGCTTGAGTGAGTGTTTTACCCACCAAGCAGTTGTCTTCAGACTGCGCAGGTGGATGCCGACCTGCCATCGGCATCCAGCTGTTCAGTCACCTGCCTTTTGTTTTACAGAAAAATTGGGAAATTGGTTTGAGCAATGACGGCAGGTTGGGTGTCATTACTCATGTGTGTATTTGATGCGCAAAGTATAGCAAAATTAGTCTATTTTGTCAATATTATAGGATTCTATATCTGGATAATACTATAGAATTAGTTATAACAAATGTGACAAAATCTTGGGAACAAAGCTTACTTGTTTATCTTACTCAATCTGCAAGACCATCTTATCTTTATCTTCAAAAACCTTGACAAGACCCTTTTCCGAATAGCTCGCCATCGGCTCTGCTTTATCAGAAATGCTGTACTGATAACTAATCGTCACGTATCCAGAAGAATATTTGCTAGAACTAAAGATTAATTTTGAACCTGCACTCACATCCCAAAACTGGGTATCATCTTTTGGACTCGCCCAAATAACTGGGCCGTTTTCACCGGGGTATTCTTGGTAAATCCAAGTACTTAAATCAATCTCTCTACCGTCTAAAGAAATGGTTAGTTCCTCACTTTTTAATGATGGATAAAAATTTATTTTAACAATTCTAACTTTTCCGCTCTGAGGGAAAAACAAACCTGCTCGCATTTCGTTCGCAACCCACTCTGAGTACGCATCCTTTTGAGTCAAACCAGAATCCTGAGCTATATTGAGCCTCGGAACCAGCAAGGTTGCCTGCGCCATAACACTCTCGCACCATTCGCTGCCAAACAACTTGTAATCTTTATTGACCACAATTGTATTTACTTTGTTTTCTTTTAATCGAGACAGCATTTGCTGATTTTTTTTAAGCTCCGACAACTTTATTGCGTCATCATTAAAATCCCACTTATTCGGCTGACGATCACAAAAATAGCGAGTAATTTCGTCATTGTAATTAATAAACGAACGACCTTTGTTAGTGTCTCCTAACCAATGTGGGTATCCATTAATAATGCTCTTTTTATACAAAACTGGATGGTAGGCAATTCTTTCGTCAAAGGCAGGAATATCGAAAACTGCTTCGCCAGGTAATGTTTGAACAACTTTAGCAAACTTTCCATCTAAGTTGGGAGTTGTGGCAAAGCCTCCCCAACTCACCCTTTCCGATATAAAAAGAACGATAAGTAAAAACGAAACAATGCTTGCAGTTGTGTGTTTTTTAAACATAAAAACTAGCTTGCGGCAAACAAAAAGCATCAAAAACAAATTGAAAATTATGACGTACCTAGCTGGTTCTGAAATTGCCTTAAATGGATAAAAATCAATCAGCCAATGATATGGCATTATCACGCCAGTATCAGGATTTTTTGTTCCCAAAGAAAATATAACAAAAATCACAATGCCAATTAATAAAAAGACATCATTTTTATCAATTTTACCCTTGAGCAAAGACCAGATTAACAAAACAAAAAATAAGACTAGTTCAAAAACTCCAACATACGCCATCCACTCGATTGATTCATTCTGGTTATCATGAACAGTTGTGTATACTTGCTTACTACTAAACAAAACCTGATTCATATGAAGAGGCATAAAAAAATTACTGAGATGTGGACTGTAATCACTATCGGTTCTCCAGGCGAAATCACCTTCTATAACTGCCTGGGCAACTGGCAATAGTACTAAGGCCAATAAAACACCAGCCAGAGCTACTGAAAAGAAAGTTTTTGATTTGTTTTTTTTAACAATCTGCAAATATCTGGAAATTTCTGAAAAATTTAACAAACCATAAATAGGGAGCATTATCAAACAAGCCACAATTAACATTAAAAAATACTGGACTGACGACAATCCAATAACACCAACTGAAACGCCCAGTAGGATGAAACTCGAGAGTTTCTGATTATTTCTTAATCTAATTAAGGCATAAAGAAAAAGACTAAAACCACCTGTTAGTAACAAATTGGCATGACCTAGCGATCTTGATAAGTTGTAAAAAGAAAAACCAACACTGATTGCCCCAACTAGTGCCATCTTGCGTGACTTGGTAACCTGATTAAAAAGAGCATAAGCAGCCAAGACATTGAAAAGGAAAGAACAGAAAATTGTTAGGTTGTAAGATAGGATGTGATCCTTTGTAATTACCGCCAAAACTCCGCCAAACAAATTTGAAAGCATGGAATCGTATCCCCTGGAATAATCGAAACCAACCGGGTATCGCCACAAGTTTGTTTTTTGAAAAGGCCAATTGCCTCTTTCCAGTTGCTCGGCAGCTAAACCTTGAAAACCCAGATACTGATATGAATCTCCGCCTCTGCCCACAACAACAGAATCAAGTTTAGTAATAACTGGAAAAGTCAAAATTGTTAAACAAATTAAAATCACTAAAATTGCTGCAAGGTTTTTTAGAAATTTCATGGCATTTTAATCAGCAAGTTTCGCACTCATGTGGTTGAAAAAACCAGATTTATCTTGATCAATTATTTTCATTGAACGCGAAACTCAAACTATTCTTTATTAACTTAGTATACAAGAGATGATGATAAAAATCGCCCTTTTGTAGGAGTCAGAGTGTGTAATTATATTTTTTGCAGAAAAGTTACGTTTTTTCATAGTGTAAAATTAACGCATAATGAATAAAAATGAATTTCTGAACTACTTGGATCAATTGGCTAAATTGGCTAATGAATCACCGCCCACCAAACCTAGTATGTTTGATGCTCCTCCGCTCGATATTAGCAAACAACAACAGATCGAAAAATTCGTCGGAAGTTGGAATAGGCTTGAAATAAAACAAAAACAGTTGGTTATGAGTGTGCTTTTGGAAGTTTTTAGTAGACCACGCTCACTGGTTTTGAGGGCAATGATCTCTGCCTTTGGACTAACTGAAGATTTTACAATGAGAAATATTAGAAAATTATATTCAAAGGATAATCGTTCTTCCCATGATCCATGGCGAGACTGTCGTTTTTTAATTCAAGACGGTGAAGACAGCAGATCCCTATTGTCTAGCGTTTTTCACACAGCTTCAAATTATGTCATGGAAGGAGATAGCATAGGTGCAAGTCTGGCAGACAGAATTTTAGCAGCGATGGTAAACAGTGAACACTATGGCTCTGTAACAATCGATGGCCGTAGCTTCTGCGAATACATAGAAAATCTGTTAAAAGTTACAGAATCACAAGCATTATCTGAACCGCCAGCAACCCAGCAGGAAAAAACAAGACCAGTATACAAGTCCTTATATGCTTCGCTTAAATCGCTTTTTACTAATGAGGATAATTATCCAAATATTGCTGCATCTATTGATGAGGAGTCGAGGATTCTCTTGGCAGAATTATTTACCAGATATTTTAGCGACAATTCCATCAACCTTCAAGATTTTATTCGGTTTATGAATCAAGCCACTTCGAAAAAACATGATTTTTATAATAGTTTCAATGACCAGAAATCGATAATTGATTTATCAAATAAATTAGTATGTCTAAATAAAGCTGTTGGTATCCCAAATGGCTTTACGGAAGATCAGATTTTTTGCATTTTGTTGTCAGAAGCACTGGACTACATGCTTTGGTTTAATAGGCTTACCAACATTCAAGTTAGAGCAATTATTGATTTTCTATCAGATAAACTACTAAAAAAACAATAGAGTGGCGTATTTCCTTTTTCGCTTTCTCATTAAGGTTGAGAGTGATAAAAAAATATAGTTGCATAAATAGGCGCACCGGCACTAATCACTATGATGATTCAATCTATTCTAACCAGCAACATCACCTTTTTCATTTTGATCGCAATCACTATTGCTGTTTATTCCAGGCAAAATAAAAAAGAATAGGCCTGCCTATTGCTTTATTTGCTAGTTGGGCTGACATCGGCTATTAAAAAAAGACGGCTTAATGGCAAAAACGCGCTTAATCTGGGTTAATAGCGAAATTTTCAGGTAACTCGACAAAAACTAAACATTACAAATCTACCCCCTCCTCACCTCGTACGAATAGAGGTGACGGAGGAAAATCGCCGGGGGGTCTTCCAATAAAAATTGTTGGAATTCCTGATAGATTGCCTGGCGCTCGTTTTGCTCCAAGGTCTTACGGCCTTTTTCCAGTAGGCTGTCGATACGGGTGTTTTTATAGTTGGTGAAGTTAGTCGTCCGCTCTGAATGCCAGAGGAAATATTGATCGGGATCAGCTGGGGTTTCCTGGCCAACCAGCAACAGCTGAAAATTAGTCGTATCAGGGAAGTTGGTAACTTTAATATTGATCTGGATCTTAAGGTTCTGGCAGAGGGCTTTGTCCTCGACTTTCTTTTCGCCCTGGCAGGCGGCGGCGGCTTTTTCGCCCAGCTCGAGCCATTGTTTGCGCATTGCCTCGGCGTCGGCTGCAAACTCGGAGGTGGTCGTTAAATCTAGGTTAAGCGGCTGGCTGGGTACATCGTCGAGCAGGCGCTCAATCGCACGAGTCAAATCTTTGTCGTAGGTTTTGCCACCCTGTAAAAAGGCCCACGAGTCAGGATTAATTGGACCTATGGCTCTGGTGGCATCGGCTGGTTTTTCCACGGCATATGACAGGGCTTGGCGCACATTTTTAGGCAGCAAGGGACTGGAATTATTAAAAAACACCGCTAGATATAAATCATTGTTAAGTTTGGGTGTAACCTCAACTGTCTGCCAATTAATAATATCGTGGGGTGCGGTTAAATTTGGCAGGACGTCGATCTCGCCCTTCTTGAAAGCGGCCACGGCTTCGTTCTCAGTCAGATAAAAGCGGTAAATCAACTTTTCTTTGGGACTATCGATAGTAATCTCGTTAATACGATTGCCGTTGCGTTTGTAGTCAACAATCTCGTAGTCGCCAATTCCGATCAGGGTAGGAACCTTAAACAGTCCCCACTTTTTCATGATTCCCTGGCGGAAAACCGGTTCAGAAACCACACTGGGAAAGGGTGAAAAAACATCCGGCAACTTGAAAATTACATCGTTGGGGGTGGTAATCGTCTCGACGTCGTTAAACTGATACTTGATGTCCTCAGGCTTAATGGCTTGTCCGTCTTGCCAGGTCACATCCTTGCGCAAGATAAAACGATAGCGTTTGCCCTCGTCCTCGACAATCCATCTTTCAGCCAAGAGAGGTTTAACTTCTTTTTGCGAATTTACCTCGGTCAAACCAACACTTAAAGTTCTTTTCACCTCAAGAGGTAGGGTCATCAAAGTGTAGTCACCGATCAAACCAATGTATTTTTTTGGTTTAAAGGCGAACTTGCTAAGCAAGATTGGCAAAACTATCGAGAAAACAGCTATCGCCCCCAAAACCGACAAAAACACCACCAGACCATGCTTTTTGATATAAATCGTGATGTACCAATATATTTTACGCATGTATGCTCAAAAGGTGACATCAAGTCACTCTTGTCCCGACCATTTTTTATCCAACTTAAACCACCAAAACAGCCATAGATACCAGCGCGAACAGCAAAATTGCGATAATAGTGAAGTAAAAAATCACCTTTTCCAGACCGCGTCGGGTGTGATAGGTTTCGCCACCGCCACTCCAGGTAGCCCCCAGGCCCGAGCCTTGTGCCTGCAACAAGACAGCTGCAGTAATCATTACTGCCAAGACTATTTGTAAAATTAATAAACCTGCTTTCATGAGTTCCCTTCTAATTCTACTGTCTTCGTCGAAAAGATCCAAGCGTCATCAAAGCAACGATAACACCTTCAGGGCTTTTTTGCCAATAGACTTGTAGTGAGATAAAACTTTTATTACAAATCTAATAACAAGGGCAAAAAGCTATTTTGCAACAGCCTGACCTCTTGTCTCACGGATCACTGTCACCTTGACTGTACCAGGGAAAGTAACCTTCTCCTGAATTTCATCTTTGATCTTGATGGCCAAGACCTCGACGTCGTCGTCCTTAGACTTTTCAGCCTCGAGTAAAACTCTCAACTCACGTCCAGCCTGTACAGCATAGGCCTGCTTGACCGATTCGTGGGACGTGGCGATTTCTTCGAGTTTCTCCAAACGCTGCACGTACTCGTCGAAGTTTTCATAACGAGCCCCAGGTCTTGCACCAGAAATAGCGTCGGCAATATAAACTGCCATTTGCTCTGGCCCAGAGAAAGATTCGTCCTCGTGGTGTTGAGCAATACAGTCGATGACACTTTGAGGCATACCGAATTTCTTGGCGATCTTAACACCCAGCTCGACGTGGCTGCCCTCAGTTTCCTCTGAAACCTTACCAATATCGTGCAGCAAACAACCCAGTTTGACCACATTGGCGTCAAGATTGAGCTCGTGAGCCAGCTTAATGCCGATTTTGGTCTCTTCGATAGTATGAGTGATCATGTTTTGTCCATAAGAGAAACGGTACTTAAAGCGACCCAAAATCTTGATCAAGCCGTTGGGCAAGTTGTAGATGCCGACAGTGTGACAAAGTTTTTTACCCGCCTCAAACATCAATTTCTCGACGTCGGCGGTGACTTTTTCGACCACTTCCTCAATCCTAGCTGGCTGGATACGACCGTCTTTAATTAGGCGCTCCAGAGCAATCTTAGCGATCTCGCGACGAACTGGATCAAAACAGGACAGTTTGACCTCAGTTGGCGATGAATCGAGATCAATATCCACGCCAGTAGCACGCTCAAAAGCATGAATATTTCGACCTGATTTACCAATGATTTTACCTTTAACATCCTCACCTGGAAGATCAACCACCGAGACGGTGTACTCGGCGACGTAATCGGTAGCGCCGTGTTTCATCGAGTCGATGAGGATTTCCTTAACGCGCTCATCCGCCTCTTGCTTAGCTTCCTCCTGACGCTGACGAACCATTTGTGCCATCTCATTTGCCAGCTTTTTATCCAAGCTGTCCATTAAGGCTTGCTTAGCCTCTGTTTGAGTCATCTTGGAAACTTTTTCCAGTTTTTGCAAGATAGAAGCCTTGCTTTCCTCAAGAGATTGTTTAAGGCTATCAAGTTGCTG
Organism: Patescibacteria group bacterium; assembly: GCA_049322575.1. Taxonomy (GTDB): domain Bacteria; phylum Patescibacteriota; class Microgenomatia; order UBA1400; family PJMF01; genus JBMORQ01. The sequence continues at coordinate 5,972 of JBMORQ010000030.1, read as the reverse complement.
ACGTTCTTTATTGACCTGTTCCTCTTTTTGATCGAGTTGTTCCAAACGGTGGTCGAGGCGATCAAGCTTGCTCTGTAAAAAACGTTGTTGCTCGGCCAACTCACGCTCTGATTCTCGAGATTCTTTCTCGGCACGGGAGCGAATAGCCAGAGCTTCATCTTTAGCCTCAACAATGATTTCACGGGCTTTCGCCTGGGCCTCTCTGACTACAGTGCTGTTATCGACAGCTGCGACCAGACTTGCACTTGGGGTAAAGATCGGGCGAGCGGCTGTCTTTGATTGAAGCTGGGCTTGAGGCTGAGCCTGGCTACTTACTTGAGCTTGGGCTTGCTCGGACGCTAACTTTTTATGTTTATCGCGAACGGCAATAATTTTGCCTGCAGCGCTAGTTCTTTGAAAACCACCGGCAGCTTTGTCTGACCTTGTCTTAGCCAGACTATTTTGTTCATCTTTGGACTTTGTGGCAGGCTGATTATTAGCCTGATGTGGCCCAAAAAGTTGGGATAAATTACTAAAAAATGACATATGCCTCCTCTAAATAATATTGGATCTGCAGACTGCAAATCTCAGAAGACGCATAGTTGAAATCAAACCTGAAAAATGGTGACTAAACCACTACCACAGAGGATTACTCCCTCCAGCGGGGAAAATCAGCTTACTAGAAAGATGTCTTAAACTCGATATTTGATGGTTATACAGGTTCATGATTCTCTAGAGCAAAATGATTTTCGATCTCAAGTAATTTATGATTCTTATGTTTGCGTCTAAGTCAGGAATTATAGTCTGAATAGTAAACTAAGTCAATTCAAAGATACTCGGCTTACTCGAGTAAAAAGGCCCAAGCACAATACCGGCTAGATGATAGCTATGGATTAGGCTTCCTGCGATATGTAAATAACTTTTTGCAGGAAGCCTAATAAATCAACTGGCTGAAAACCTAGTGAAATTTATACCCTCAAATGTGGCACTAGATCCTATTGCTAACTAACAATCGGCTAGCCCAACACCCAGGAGGATTAGTCCTCCTCTTGGATTTTCTTCCAAATAACTTTTTCTATTTCCTTCATTAACTCTGGTCTATCCTTCAGGGCTGCCTTGGCTGCTTCACGCCCCTGAGCAACAACCTCACCGTTATATTTATAAAAACTGCCACTCTTTTCTAGAACGCCTTTTTCTGTGGCAATATCTACCACATCACCTTCTCTGGAAATACCGTTAGCATCCATATCAAACTCAGCAACCCTAAAAGGTGGTGCTACTTTGTTTTTCTTGACCTTAACCCTATGACGACTGCCAATAATTTTCTCTCCCTCTTGAATATTGGCAATTTTACGAATATCCAAACGCATGGTGGCGTAAAATTTTAGGGCATTACCACCCGTGGTGGTTTCAGGGCTGCCAAACATTACACCTATCTTCATGCGAAGCTGGTTAGTGAAGATCATCAGCGTCTGAGTCTTACTGAGAGCTGCCGTGAGTTTTCTCATAGCCTGAGACATTAAGCGGGCCTGAGTACCCATCTGACTGTCTCCCATCTCTCCCTCAATTTCAGACTTTGGCACTAATGCCGCAACTGAGTCGACAATTAAAACATCAACACCTCCAGACCGAACCAAGGTTTCGGCAATTTCCAAAGCTTGCTCACCGTAGTCAGGTTGGGAAATTAGTAGATCATCAAGGTTGACACCAATTTTCTGGGCACGAACTGGATCTAGAGCGTGCTCAACGTCGATAAAGGCAGCTACGCCACCTTTTTTCTGAACTTCAGCAATTGCATGAAGACAAATAGTTGTCTTACCTGATGCCTCTGGACCGTAGATTTCGATGATACGACCCCTGGGAAAACCACCTACACCCAAGGCCAAGTTCAAGGCAAGTGAGCCAGTTGATACCACTGGAATTTTTGGTCGATCCTTGAGTGACTCACCCATTTTCATGATTGATCCCTTGCCGAACTGACTGTCAATTTGTTTCATGGCGATATTTACCGCTTCTAGACGAGCCGCTCTTGGATCAGAACTTGAATCTTCAGTCGCCTTAATAACGTCAACTTTCTTTTTTGGCATTTTTCGTTCCTTACTGGGCAGTGTTAGACTTGTAGCGAAATAAAAACTTTGTAGTGAAAAAACTGATTTCTTTGAACGAAAAGGGTTTTTTGAGTGAAGTAGTAGCATAGCTACTTCAAGCAAGAAAAAAAACCTTTGCAGTACTTAAAAGCAGTTTTGTAATAAAACTGTTATTTCACTACAAGTCTAATTTAATCCTTTATAAATTGCTAATTAATTTCTATAATCACAGCCTTGGTCAGAGTCGTTAACCACACTATACTTTAATATTCCGAACATGAAAAGCGGGGCTTATCTCTGGATGAGTTCGGGAATAGTTGGTGAGTTGTGTTGTTTTTTGTTGTTTGTTTCATTGCAAGCATCATAACAACTGATCCTTACAAAAAGCCGTACATTTTTGAAGTTACTTTTTGCAACAAGCCCATAATATGAATAAGTTGGTCGCAAATGAAACTATTATTTAGCGACAAGCCTAATTACTAAAGTGACATAAAGATAAGATTAGTGGTAGAGTGTTAACTATTGGAGTAAAATCTGAGAAAAGTTAAGTAGCCAACGGGGATTAGCGCAGATGGCTAGCGCGCACGCATGGGGTGCGTGAGGCCGCCGGTTCGAGTCCGGCATCCCCGACCATTCTTGACAGAGTGCCGTTTCATAGAGGTTAGAAACGGCTCTTTTAATTGATAAGATGCAACTTTCCCGTCTTTCAAAACGATGTTCGAAAAAATCATTCGGCAAACTGTGTCTTTTACATATTCATTGCCGCTTTTGACGTATGCTTCCGCGTTTTCACTGATGTTCAAAAAATCCTCCTGTGAAAGTATCTCTTCATCCACATTTGGTATCTTTTCTTGCAGTTCTTGTATCTCTTGATTGAGTTTTGTTTCCTGCTGAATGAGCACATCGAACTCTTCTTGGTTAATCTGCTTGATGGCATCACCATTGATCTGAGGCAGGGCTAGGGCAATCCGCCGTTTTTCGGCTCTAACGTGCTTGAGAGCGCCTTTCTTTGAGTTAATTTTTGCCTCGATATTGTCACGATCGGAAATAGTGAGGCCGCTCATTTCTTTGCGATATTGCTCGTAGTCTTGTTCGGTTCGGTAAAGCCAAATCCTCCCTGTAATAATGGGTAAATAAAGTTAACAACTACTTCCTTGGCTCTAACATTTTTCTTCTCTGATTTGCATTCCAGATTTGTACATCGGTAGTACATCACTTTTCGATTGCTTGGGCTGTAGGGAGTCATGACGTTGCCACAGTCACCACACATCACCATGCCTCGAAGAGGGTAAAACACCTTCCGTTTGTTTTTATAGGTTTTCTTGCTTCTCCCTTGAGTCATGGCTTGCACTTGATTGAAAGTAGATTCATCTATCATGGGTTGAAAATCGTAGATGTCTCGTAAGTCAACGCTTTTCCCCGCTTGAACGAGCATGCCGTAGTAGAAAGAGTCGTTAAATAAGTTGGAAAGTTGTTGTTTGCTTAGGGTGATAGCTCTCTTTTTGGTTTTGGTTACACGTTGGTAACCGGTTTCGTTCAGATAGTCGACAATTTCGACAATTGAGTGGCCATCCACCCGCATTTGCCAAGCACGCTGGATATCGTTAAATCCGTCCGAATCGGGGACAAACAAACCATGGTCATCTTTCGTGTAACCATGTTTAAATGATGCCGTTCTACCTCTGGCAAAATTGCTTCTGATTCCTCTAGTGACATCCTGACTGAGTTTATCAGAGTATTGTTTGGATAGTACGAATGCCATTCCCAGCAACATCTTGCCGTTGGCATCATGAGTAAAATGGTGAGTAACAAACTTCAAATTCCTGATTATCCCTTGGTCGATTAAATCGATGATTTCACCACCTTCTAGCATGTTACGAGCTAGGCGGTCTGGATTCCAAGCAAGAATGCCGTCGTACTTACCATTTCTTAGATCAGTAATCATTTGGCGGAAAACCGGCCTCTGATTGGGTAATTTGGCTGATTTTTCCTCGGTTAAAGGTTTCCCAACTACGTGCAGTTTGAGTCGCTTCGCTAATTCACGACATTCAGTGATCTGATCCTCAATGGATTTTACTTGGCGCGTTTCATCTGTTGTAGACTTGCGGGCGTATAGGACAAATCTCAGGCTTTGGTAGTCGATTGGGTCTGCATAGTCATACATAGTCTCATTCGTCGTTTTTGAGTCCTAGTTCAATGCGTCCACCTTGACCATCGCTAATGGAGTGTGCATTTTGACTGTCACTCAGATTAACATTTCTAAACGCAGAGGATAGCTTAGAGTATGAAAAACCTCCACCGTCAATCACTCGAATGCGTGGCCGACCGAGCTTCTTTGGCTCCTTCGGTTCGTTCTTATCATTCTTCTTATTTTGCATACCACTAGTATACAAGTATGTTCAAAGTGGGGTTAGTAGATGATGGTTATTTCACTTTACGGTAGGCATCTCATCTTGTTGCAGGGCTATACCTGGGGGTCGTTGATTCAAAAAGTTTTGAAAATCTGTTTCAAGTTTAAAATGCTTTCCAAGCACAAGTCCTAAATCCAATATAAAGTAGCTTATGTATTCGCTTATTTCGGAAAGTTCTTCAACAGTATTGATAATGAGTTGATCTTGATGAACGATCAAATTTCTTTTGCCGTATATTTCGAGCAGATAGTCGCTCTTATCAGCGTATTTGCTTTGTATCTCTGCATTATGCCACTGGAGTCCCTCAGCATATTTAACATCCACTCCTAATTTTTCTGAAAAGATCAATAACTTATCTTTTATTCCCATAAAATCAAATTTACTTACAAGATCCAGCCTAATTTTTTCGACAACATCTTCAAGACTAGTCGATTCAAAAACGTCTCTAGTGTTTATTTTCTTGGCCGCATCAATAGAGTATAAAATTTTGGGCTCTTTAATTGAAACTGTCCTGAATGACTCTGTGAGAAACAAGTCTAAAATTGAGCAGAAAGAAACCAATACTTGATTGAGAATTATTGGCATGTATTCTGAGATGTTTTTTTTACTTTCTTGTTGCGCTTGGGTTCTTGCATAACCTAATACTTTTTGTCGTTGTTCCTCGCTTGTTCCTGGAATAAACATTTTTTCTCTAAGATCAGCGACAACAGAGTCATGAGAAGCCATGTGAACTTTAAGAAGTGCTTCATCAAGATTGCCATGATCTCTAAGCTGCTGAAGATATTGCGGCATTAAGATATACTTCAAAATTCTATTGTGATAGTGCAGTGGTCTAATAACCAAGTTGGGAGCCATAGAAGAATTATATCGCTAGCCATCAAAAAGCATTGAGTAATTGAACAAATGTGCGAAAGTATTATTCCGACTGCCAGGTTTTGAGCAGCTCGTATAGCTCTTTGCCATTCTTAGATCCCCAGACACCGACCTGGTAGTCCTCACCACCAACCGTGTTGATGATTATTTGGCCAAGCATGCCGCGATGCACGCCGTTAATCTTGTTCTTGGGAATACTATGTTCTCTCATGACTGACTTTATTTCGATTCTTTCAGGATAGACGCGGAACTTTGTGAAGTACACACACTTGAATTCTGAGAGTAATTGGTTATTGGAGTTCATAATCCCTTTCTTTATTGGCGACTGTCAGTATAGATTATATCGCGAATTCACAAAATATCTATACCACTAGTAAGTCGACTGGGTGCAGAGATGAGATGACACTATAGGTGTGTTAGAAAACAGTAATGTACACCAGTTAATTGCGAAAAATATTCGCAAGCAAAGAGAGTTGTTAAAGAAATCCCAAGAGGAGGGCAGGTACCCGAAAAACTAGACACTTTGTCTTTTCCTAGTGCACAATAGTTTGTGCCGAAAGGAAAATCATGAAGGGCAAAACCATTCCCAAAGAAATTAAGGATGAGATTCTGACCAAGGTTC
>JBMORQ010000029.1:0-5355 GCA_049322575.1 Patescibacteria group bacterium | reverse complement strand
AATTATGTGTTGGCAACTTGCGTTATCGAGGGTACAAAACAAACAACAACTTAAACAACTATGGGATATGTGGAAACGTCGTTTATATTAGCATCTAGCAACCCATTTGTTTTACATTAGCTAAAAAGAATATTTTTTTATATCTCAACAAAAAAGTTGCTAAACATCAATCATTGTAGCAAAGTTTCGAGTTATTTTGGGAAGATGTATTAGTTTTGAGATTTTATTTTTTTTAGGTGGAGAAATACTAGTCTTTGTGGAATTCTATCAAATTTATTAATTAGTTAATTGCCTAACAAAATCTTCTATTTTTCTTTTTAAGTCAACCAAATCAATTAACTTCTCCACCTTCTTTTCATCATAATAATTTTTTAATTCCGAGATATTTTTAAATAATGACTTGTTTAATGTTTTACTTTGGTCTGCATAAAGGTTTTGCACTCCACGAATATCTGATGCTAAAGCTGATATATCTGACACTAAATCAATAAAGGCCTCCTGCAACTTGCTATTTGGTAAATAAATAGCAGCTTTTTTTTCTGATTCAAGATTGTACAAACTCCTATCAAGACGATCGAGTACAGCAAATGCCCAATATTTTTGGTTATCTTGGATTTCTTTTAATTTATCAAGACCTTTAACTACGGAAATAAGTTCTTGCCTTGAATAAAGAACGAAGTTTTCTGTTTTTTCTTTTCTCTCTCTCTTGTTTTTCCAAACCTCAACAAAAAAGGTGCCAAAGAATGCCAAAATCGCACCGAGAATTACGAATAATCCTTCAAACATAAACACTTTCCTAGGCAGTAACATCATTTGGATAAGAGATTCTAAGCTTGGCTCGAACGATGGGAAGTTTTCCGACACGCTGACTGGCTAACTTATCTTAAATACCCCGATTGGACAAATAAAGAAGTCAACCGTTTTTTAAGATTCCAAAATAAGTGAATCTCCTGCAAATAAAAATTTCTTTTGTCCGCTTGTTTCTCCTGCTTCACTCATCATTTCAAAAATCAAATAAAATTTACCATCAACAGCCTCTGTGTATATTGTATTGACAAGATTATTCATCTTGTGTTCATTTTCAAACCAATCATCAAAATGAGTATAAGCCGGTCGGTTAGAAGCTAACATATAAGACAGTGTTGCGTTTTTAATTTCTCCAGTTTGGATGTTTAACATAGTTAATCCTTGACAGGAAGTTCCACAATTGCGCATAAAAATGATATGGTTATTCCCAAGCCAATGTAAGTCACTCCTCACATCCCAAGAAGGATGAGTAGTATGAAAAACTTCTTTGAAACTTTTATTAGTTAAATCAAAGATCATAAGTGAAAGTTCGCTTTCTTTTAGCTTATCTGTTTCATTGGGGTTATAGTAAAAAGCAGCCTGTGTCCGGGAAGGCGACATCTCTAGTGATTGAAGCTGCTGTATATCATCAAAGTAAATCTGTTTTTGAGAATCTTTTTTTGATACAAATACAGCACCGTTTTCTTCTGAAATGTGTTTGTAATCCTCCAAAGTTAGTTTATTGATATCAATTAGATTTGTGGAATTAGCAACTACTGGGGAAAAAGTCGCTCGAGTATTTTGTTCTTGTCTAGCTAATTGTAGATAAAAAACTGATCCTATTAGAACAGCAATACAAACTAATAAATACCTGAATTTCATAAGCTTAAAAAGAAAATACTAACTTCAACTTCATACTGGTTAATATAGCTAATGATTAGAGTAGGTTTTTGACCCTCAGCCCAAACAGGAGTGCTGATACTATCATCATAGTAATGATTAGCTCCCTGCGTTGGATCAACCAACTTATTTGAAATGATCCTCCCAGCAATATCATATGCTTTTCTCCAAGCTTTTCGATCTACTTCTTTGCCAGTGTGAAGGGGGTCTTCAACAAATGGGCGGTTATTATCTCCAAGATTAAATGCACTAAAATGTTTGGGTTTAGTAATTACATCCAAGTAAGAATTAGGCCATCCAACGCTTATGACTCGATTTTTTATCACCCAGCCAATAGCTATCCGAGCCTCATCTGGTACTAAAGTATTTCTTGCTTCGCCAAATAGTGCCCGAGCTAATATTATTTGGTCAGTATCGTCAGCAAAATCTCCAGTCCATTTAGGGTTTTCAACTGTTGGAGCAGTTGCGGGTTCAAGTTGTGCTTGATCTAATTCTAAGTTACCCAAGTCTAGGGTAACGTTGTGTAAAGTTGGAGTTTTGTCTGCCCATAATTCAATATAATGAACCCCTTTGGGTAAATCTTTGGTGATAATTTTTTGTTCTCTTTTAGGACCACTCAAGAGCTGTTTTGGTGTAGCATGCCAAATCCAATTCCTCCAAAGTCTTGAGTCTGGATTTTTCTCAACCTGATTATCAGTAATCAACTTAACATCATCACCATCGAAATAGTGCCAGTTAACAGTCACTTCGGCCTTAATTGATTTGAGTGGCAAGTCTATCAAAGCAAAAGTAAGCCATGGTCTTTTATCACCTTCTTGCGCTTGTTGATCTAGATTAAATGCGATGTGAGTTGGATCTTCAATCTGCCAATAACTAAATTTCTCAACTTGCGCCTGACCTTCAGGAATGAAAGCAATAACGTGCTCTCTTTCGTCCAACTGCAACAAGAAAATATTTGTTTGTGATCGACCCTCAAGTTTTGTTCCATTCCAAGCGGAAGGAATATCAAATTTTTGAATATTTTTTTCTGGAGGAATTTCTCTGAAAAGCTGATTATCTATTTCGACTCTCAGATCATTTTTACCCTTACAACGAGCAGTAATGCTAATCGCATATAATCCTGATTCGCTAATTGTGAATTTTTCTTGGGTTTTAGAGGTTATTGTTTGAGGGAAATCTTCGGGCATAAGGTCATTTTATAGCGAAAAACCTGGCTTAACAATTGCGATTTTTGCTACATTTAACCCAACAGCCACTCATACAAAGGGACGGCTTGAATTTGCACGCCTTCCCTCTCAAACTCGGCTTTCTCACTTTCAGTAACAATGACCAGTTTTTTAGCCTTTTTCTGTTCGTTAGCTACACTCACCAGTGCCCTCAATTCTCTTTCTTGTGTTTCAGGGGAATCAAAGTGCTGTGCCACCTGGATGAGTGAACCTTCCTTAGGCAGGAAAAAATCAACTTCGTAGTCTTCGGTAGTTTTGTAGTAATACACATCATGATACTTTCTTCGCAGTTGCAAGAAAACCATATTTTCCATTAATTTTCCCTTATTCTCGGAAAAAGAAAAACCCACTGATTGGATCAATCCTGTATCAATGCCATAGGTTTTTTTGGCGGCAATTTGCTGTTCTTTAACTGAGTAGGCATACTTATTGACCACAAAAAACAACCAACTATTTTCCAAGTAGTCAACATAGTTAATGATAGTATTCACACTCCCTAGCTTAAGAAGATCCTTAAGTTTGTTGTAAGATACCAAACTGGCGGTATTGCTAATCAAGTAAAAAGCTAATTCCTTTAAGCTCTTAACGTTGTCCAATTTGTATCTGGTCGCAATGTCGCGATATAAAACATCGTCGTACAATGCCTTATGAACTCCCAACTCCGGATATTTGAGTGCGTCTGGGATCCCACCAAAAGCAATGTATTCATCAGCCAGTTTACGTAAGTTGCCCCTTTGCCTGGTGGTCAAGACTCTTAAGTCGGGAGTTTTAAGTTCTCGAAAAGCTAAATATTCTCGAAACGAGAATGGATATAGCTCAACTCGAATGGAACGACCAGTCAGTCGTGTACCCAGCTCTTGGCTCAATAGTGACGCATTTGAGCCAGTGACAATAAATTTATACCCCTGATCGTGAAGACGGCGCACAAATCTTTCCCACTCAGGTACATTTTGAATTTCGTCGAATAGGAATGTTTTTTTCTCACCAAACAGGCTGATCAAGGTCTCGTGGAGTGCGTCAAAGTCACTGACTTGGAAGTTGAGCAGTCGTTCGTCCTCGAAGTTAACAAAGTAAAAGTCATTTTTGAGATATCTCTTGGCTACTTGGGCAAGTAAAGTTGATTTGCCGACTCGCCTAAGGCCTATGATGACTATCACTTGTGGAGCTGAAATTGCCTCCTTTAAATCTTCGAGAGTCTCTCTCTCCACTCCTAAATCACGGGCTATAAAAGCCTCATGCTGCTCTTTTAAGGCAGAAGCCAAAAGGTTTTTGGTGATTTTTGTCTGGATTTGATCATTCATACTTCATCTACTATAATATAATTTGTTTTCACTGTCAATGAAAACAATTTGAGGATAGTTTTCAGCAGAGAAGAAATCTAAAAATGATTTATTTAGCAGATTGAAGCTCTCTTTCGTACAGTTCATGCGGGCATTTATCCTCCAATTGCTTATGTGGAAAATAGTTCCACATTCCCTGAAACAAATCAATATTTTCGATGCACATCACTTCAGGAATACCAATTTTCATTAAATCGGTAATAAAATTAGCGATGTTGCGATCGTATTTTTCTTTGTAAATAAACTCGACAACTTCCACAAAGGTAGCCTTGGCCAGAAATTTAGTAGCCAGTTGACAGAAGCGTTTCTCAATTTTTTTGCGTTCTTGTTTGATGCTTACTATTTTTTTGTTTTGTCGCTTAGGTTTAACTAGAGACTTTACAATGTCTTTTAATGTTGGGGTCGGTGTTTTCTCTTTGGCAAAAATTTTAATTGATCTTTGTGTATGCCTGGTGGGGAAAGTAATTGGATTGCTACCAACTAAATAATAAATTTTGCCAACCTTTGCTATTCTGCCAAAAATACTACCTTGTAGACTATTAATTGATTGCGACATTGCCCTGTCATAAACTTTGAATTTTTTACCAGTAAAAACTGATTGTAGAAAAACATAGGGTGGTTGGCTACTAGCGTAGGTTTGAAGTAAGTGCAAAGAATGAGTTTCAATGATTTGTCGTAACTCCCTCAATTCAGTTTCGCTCAAATTATCTGGGTCGTTAAAATAATACTGCTCAATCAGTGATCTTCCATTTTTCGGTTCGTAGTCAAACAAAAGCCATTCACTTGACAAGCCTTGTAGTATTTCTTCTGAAACATTGAGTTGTGTTGTATCAATATCATCCAAAAATTCTATGAGTGCTTCGTTGGGATCAATGTTGGTTCGAGGCAAAAAAGCGAACACTTTGCCTAACTGTATTTTGAGCATAATTGAATTATCTCATAAAACAAAAAGGGGTCTGAAGAAAATTGTTGTTTAGTCAGGACTTTCGCTTCAGCCACAGTAAATATGGATGATAGGTTGACGCAACACAGATGTTAAATACTCATCAATGAGGGTAGTTTTTCTGGCATAGATGGTTTGTTTCATCTGGTGAGCAGCCACT
>JBMORQ010000028.1:0-5706 GCA_049322575.1 Patescibacteria group bacterium | reverse complement strand
CTCAACATGATCTGCCAGTGCCGTCCCTGTGTAATTGACTGGCGTATGAATCAAAAATTCAATGTACTGATTCTTTTTCACCTCTTCACTATATCAAATTATCGTGGCTGAAGCGAAAGTCCTGACTGTTCAAAAATATTTACCAGGTAAAATTTCTTCCTCCTCGCATCAATCACTTTCGCTTGGTAGTATCGCTGACTTTCAAAATGGATTTGCATTCAAAAAAAGCCAATGGAATCCTATGGGATATCCTATTATTCGAATTCAGAATTTAACAAGCAACGATAATGCATTCAACTATACAAATGGTGAAGGAATTGATGATAAGTACGCGGTAAACCATGGTGATCTGCTTATGTCATGGTCTGGTACCTTGGGTTTTTATATTTGGAGAGGGGGAAAGGCGTACCTCAACCAACATATTTACCGAGTTGATGTAAATGATAAGGTACTAAAAAAGTATCTTTACTACTTGGGAGAGTCAATTATTTCGATTGCTCTCAAAAATTTACATGGCAATACGATGCAACATATCACAAAGGGCAAACTTGAAACTATTGAAGTACCTGTTCCTCAAATATCTGAACAGGCAGAGATTGTGGAGGAACTTGATCAGCTTCAACAAACAGTAAACGGTTTAAAAACCGCGATACAAGCATTTAAACCCACCTTTTTATTAGATCGGAAGTGGGAGGTATTTGAATTGGGAAAGGTTATTGATGGTTCACCCAAAAATGGATACTCTGCAAAAGAGGTAAAGTATGAGACTTCACTAAAAGTTCTTTCATTAAGTGCGACCTCTACAGGAGTATTAGATTTAACACACTCAAAATATGTAAATGAAGATATTCCTTTTGATTCCGAACTACGATGTAGGGAAAATGATATCTTCTTACAGCGAGGCAATACGAGAGATCTTGTTGGAATGCCTGCTATCTTTGACTCTGATTCAACTGGGTATATCTATCCCGATTTAATGATAAGAATCAGAGCTAATGAAAAAATTATTTTACCCAGATATCTTTACTATTCACTCTTGTCTCCAATGGCAAGGGAGTTCGTTAAGAAATCAGCATCTAGTTCAGCTGGCAGCATGCCAAAGATAAACCAATCAATTGTAGTCTCTATTCCAATTCCTGTGCCTCCAATGGATATTCAACGACAAATAATCGATCAGCTTGATTTTGAATCAAAAACAATCGCTCATGCAAAGAAGCTAGTTGATGTTATCGAATCCAAAATCCAAGGACGAATTTCTCAAATCTGGGATTATTGATTAAATTTGATATAATTTCAACCTCTTTCAATCATTTGAAAGTGACTCCGTTAGTTGTTTACAATGAATGTGGGTTTGAGGGGGATTGGACACACAATGTGCATCCAACCCCCTCGTTTCATTGCTCGTATACTGGAGCAGTCGCTGCCAGCTGTTTTACTACTTGGACGGCATCTCGAGCACTCTGCTTCGACCAGGGTTTCACTCGTACAAAGAGTCTCACCATTGGATGCGATGAACACCCAATAGTACTGCCCATTTGTCGAGGGTTTTATGACAAATTTTGCCATTTTGCCTCCTTTATTAGCTTTTATTTGCTTTTTTTGATTCTCTCTCGCTCGTGCGTTGATGGGCTGCGTTTAGCTGTTGAAGCCTTCACGAAACGTCCATTCACCGAACTACGATAAGAAACTTGTACTTTTTTCGCCATATTAACCTCCTTTCTACAAAAACACGGACTTGCGTCCGTGTTGGCATCTTAATAATCCATAAGCCAAAGCAGACTACATTTGGAAAGCTCTTATCACACGTCCTTGGATAGAAAAGTCCTCCCTAAGTATTATTGGCTTATGTTCTGGGTTGGATGATTCTGGAACGAGGGCAATAAAGTCCTGGCCAGTTTGAAGTTTCTTAATGGTGGCATGGTCGTCAACGAGAGCCACAACATAGTCACCATTTCGGGCAGTTTCTTGTTTATGGACAAGAACCAAGTCGCCATCATTGATATTGATTTGCGCGTTGTTCATTGAATCGCCTGCGGCTCGCAGGTAAAAAAAGTCTTTGGGGTTCCCACTGAGGAATTGCTTGTCGGTTGGGATGTAGCCATCAATATTTTCGATGGCAAGAATTGGAGTGCCACAAGCTACCATACCCACCAAAGGAATAGGAAAGGTATTATCTCTTTCGTCGTTAACGATGGCAATGTTGCGTTTTAAGAACTTATCTCTTTTGATCTTTCCTTTTTCCTCGAGTGAAACAATAGCGCGTTGGACGGAAGTTAGCGAGCGAAATCCGAGAGCATCAGCGGTTTCCTCTAGAGTCGGAGAAAAACCATTAGTGTTAACAAAGCTTTTGATGAAGGTCAACACCCTTGATTCATTTTGCGTAAGTAGCATATGTGAATATCATAACACATAGCGTGCATAAAAACCAACACACCTCGGAAAAAAGCCGCTTTATACTTCACCTATTCACTTTTCCACCAGAGGTAACCCAAAATTCTTACTTTGCTAACTCCCTTCTCAATTTCACACAGCCATATTTAGTTTTTGTGAATCCATCATCGCGATATACAATAGATCTATGGCAGCAAATCGATCTCGTACCAAGCTGGGTACATACCGTCAAATTCGCAGTGATACAAAAATTGGAACCATTGAAAAAAAGTATGGTGTTGATCTTGGCACGCGTTCTGATAAAAAATTAGGAAACTACTTGAAGGAAAAGGGCTATCCTTCTCTGTCCAGTATGCTCAAAGATAGTAAATGAGTGACTTTGACTTTATTACCGACACTGCCCTGAGATCCAACATAAACCGTGCTAACGAGTTAATTTTGGAGTTGGTTTTGCTTTCCGAATCTGAAGGATATCAAGAACGCCCCAGTCTGGTGAGTAGCCTGAGGAAAACAATTGTGATTCATACCGCTTCTATTGTTGAAGCTGTTCTGCTTTGGAAGCTGAAACAAAAGTACCGTTCGGGTGAAGCTGAGATTGACGATGAATGGGAGTATCGAGATCCCCATAAAATTCATGATTTAACTGACCAGATCGAGCAAATTGTCTGGTGCCGGAGAAAGCAGGTCAAAAAACGTGTCGACCGCTTGGATTTTATGCACGTCACCCGCTTGTGTGAGAAGCATGCCCTTCTAAGGGGAGAAAAACTGGTTGAAGATGTCAATGCCATTCGTGAAATGAGAAACAACATCCACATTGGTAACCTTGCTGACATTGACCGTGATTATCAGCCAGCAGATCTGGAATTTTGTTTTTCTGTTCTCAAACGAGTTAAAGAGATGATCGAGGTAGAGCCAGTGCCGTCTCAGTACTTGTAGACTTGCGCTGTGAAGCTGTTTTGACTCAAAAGTGGATACTGCTTGAGTAAAGTCTTGATTTCATCGTCTACTTTCCAGTGGCTGCTGATGGCCAAACGCATTGATACAATATGTTCAAAATCCTTCGCTTTTAGTCGACAAAAACAACCAAACTTCACATTTCCCCAGTTAATGCCATAATGGCATTATGCAAAATTCACCTCAGGCTCACAGCCACCACAATCACTCGGTGACTTCCAACCGCCCATCAAGTCATGTTGAGACCGCCATTCCTCGACGCCACCACTGGACGTACAGATCGTACAAAGCTCAGGCCAACAGCAAGCGGACCTTTTCTGACAAAGTGGCTGACTTTGTGACTGCCAAATCTGGTAGTATGCTTTTTTTGTTTGTCAATTTAATCTGGTTTGGGATATGGATCACTATAAACCTTGAAACCACTACCTCAAATCCCTTCGACCCCTATCCCTTCGGCTTTTTGACTATGGCGGTTTCGCTCGAAGCAATCGTTTTAGCAATTATTGTCCTCATTTCCCAAAATCGCGAGCAAAAAATCAACGAAATCCGAGAAGAAACCTTGCTTTTGCTCAACACTATTCAGGAGAAAGAAACAACCAAGATCCTTGAAATCGTCAGGAAGCTGGCAGAAAAACAAGGCATTGATCTGAAAAATGATCCTGATCTAGAGCGAATGCTGCAAAAAATTGATCTAACCAACATTGAAAGAAAGCTAGAAAAGGAGATTTAATGTTAAAAGTCGGCCAAACTGCACCTTTGGATATTGAAGTACTTGATGAACAGGGTTTGAAAACCAGCCTAAGGAAAAACCTCGGGCAGTACCTAGTTTTGTACTTTTATCCTAAAGATAACACTCCAGGCTGTACTGCCGAGGCTTGCTCGCTGCGTG
Source organism: Patescibacteria group bacterium (assembly GCA_049322575.1). Lineage (GTDB taxonomy): Bacteria > Patescibacteriota > Microgenomatia > UBA1400 > PJMF01 > JBMORQ01. The sequence continues at coordinate 1,472 of JBMORQ010000028.1, read as the reverse complement.
ATTACAACTCAGAAATCGCCAGTCAAGGAGCTAAAGTAATCGGGGTCAGTAAAGACTCGATCAGATCCCACCAAGCCTTTAAAAACAAACATCAGCTCAATTTTGAACTCTGGTCAGATGAAGAGCATCAATTAATCGAGGGGTTTGGGGCTTGGCAACCCAAAAAATTCATGGGACGCGAGTTCATGGGGATAGTTAGATCAAGCTTTCTGATTGATCCTTCAGGAAAAATTCTTCAAGTCTGGCCAAAGGTCACTCCACAAGAACATGGTTTGGAAATTCTCAATGTCTTAAGAGATTTAAAGGCAAAAAAGAGTTGAGTTTAAAGCAGGCTTAAAAGAGAAAGTCGATGTTAAAGGTAGCCTAAGCCTCCAGAGGAAATTTTTCTTGCAGCCATTTGGCACCTTTTTCAAAGGCGGTCAACTCTGGTCGTTTATTCAACAAAACCTCCGACAGCAACTCGGTGATAAGCTCGGGAGAAGTCTCGCCTAGCATCAATGATAGACGACCAGGAAAGCGTCCGATCTCAATAAAAAGCATGTTCTGACCGTATTTTTCTTCTAGCCAAAAATTGCCCATTTCCTCCCAATAATAAAGGACATCTTCAACGCGAATGCCGTAATTGGTAATTTTGACCTCGACCATCTGGGGAGGGATAACAGATAAAATGTAAACCAAAAACACCACCGAGAAAACCACTGCTACCGGCAAAATTTGCCCGATAAATACAAAAATCATGGAAAGCAAGGCAGCGATGACGGTAATGTTGACAAAAAACTTGCGATTTCTTTTCTTGAACGGTCTGGATGGAGCTTCCCATGCAAAAAGCTCTTGTTCAGGAATGGGCTTGTACAAGCCAGGAGCTATCCTTGATTGTTCCGGAGAAAAATCCATCGGCAAACTATTAATGTAGGAGTTGTTCAGATCTTGGTCCTGATACTGCTCGGCAGACCGCAAATCATAATTTTGCTGCGTAGAAGTTTGTTCTGGAGCAAATGATCCTGGCCTGTTGGAAACTGAACCGATTGACTCTGACTGAGCTGACTGTCTCTGTGGCGTTTCAGCCTGAACCAATCCTGGCTGGACTGATCCTGGCTGGACTGATGCTGACTGACGACCTTCAAGGCGTCGCTGCCGTCTTTGCTCGAGAAACTCCTTTGAGCTTAATGGTCGCTGGGCATTGGCATTTTGGTCATTCATCGCATCTACTATACAACAAATTAATGATAAAATGTCATCCTGTTGAATCATTTGCACGGCGGCTTTTCGAAAATGCCGTTTCGTCAAATATGGAGGTGTCGCATAGCGGTCAATTGCACTGGTCTTGAAAACCAGAGTCTCACGACTTCGCAGGTTCGAATCCTGTCACCTCCGCTTTAAGAAAAGAGCCAAACCTGGCTCTTTTTTTAAAGCTAAGTTGGCATGGGAGACAAACCTTTGGTTCGTTCTATCGAGCAAAGTAGTGAACACGA
>JBMORQ010000027.1:0-190244 GCA_049322575.1 Patescibacteria group bacterium | reverse complement strand
CTCCAACTGCAGCTGGAAAAAGTTCAGGATGTTTGAGAAGATATGTAAAGTTCATGGGCAGTTCCTTTACTAGAGAGATTGGTACTGCCCATCATTTTATCAAACGTTATTTCGCTACAAGTCTAATCACTTCATCTAATTCTCCTTCCATGATGGAGCTCAAGTGATACCAGCTTCGATTGATGCGGTGGTCGGTAACGCGATTCTGTGGATAGTTATAGGTGCGGATTTTTTCAGCACGCATATTGCGGCCAATGCTAGAACGGGCTTCACCAACCTCTTCTGCCTTTCTTTCCTCTTCAATTTCCCAAAGTCTGGAGTAGAGAAGATCGAGGGCGATTTGCCGGTTTTGGGCTTGTTTACGCTCCCTACTAGAGGTCACGACAATACCAGAGGGCTTGTGCGTGAGGCGTACTGCTGAACTAGTCTTGTTGACTGATTGGCCACCAGCGCCGCCTGCTCGCATGAATTGCCATTCCAAGTCCTCGTCGCGGATTTCGATAGGAGCTGTAGTGATTTCTGGTAAGACGGCCACCGAAGCAGTAGAGGTATGGATTCTACCTTGAGCTTCGGTTACTGGCACGCGTTGCACACGATGTACCCCAGACTCAAATTTTAAAAGATCGTATGGGTAGAGAAGTTTTGTTGGAATTGATTCTTCAGTCAGTTGTTCTTGATTGCTAACTATTTGTTGTGTGATGGTCTGGGTGGGATTATTTGGAGAAGCTGGTGTATCAGTTTGATCTTCGGGTTTTTGTTCAAGGTTTGAATTTTCAAGTTCGTCTGGGGTGGCAGGAGGTTTTTTTACCTCGATTTCTACCTTTCCGCTTAGTTTAATCACTAGGTCGTCCAGAAATTCAACACGCAAATGTTTAATCTCAGCGTAGCGGATGTACATGCGGAGTAGATCTTCCGCCCAGATTTTAGCTTCGTCTCCGCCAGCGCCGCCTCGTATTTCAATGATGGCCTTGGCTTTGGAGACATCGTTACTTGCACTGTTCCTTTCGCCCCCGCCAAACTGCATGGAGGCCTCGAGTAGGGTAGCTTTTTCTTGCTCGAGGCGAGTAATTTCCTCTTGAGCCAGTGTGCCTAGCTCGGGATCGGCAAGTAAGGCCTGATTCTCAGCAATCTGAGAGGCTATTTGATCGAGTTGTTGTTGGTAAGGGTTGAAAGACATAGTTTTCGCTGGCAAATTAGTTTTTTATCAGCCATAAATATTAAAGCACAACACAACCAAATAAGGTTGGTCAGTGGCTAAATAACGGAGCTGCTAGCTATTGGAAGCGGTAGTGGCCGAAGTGGTTTTATTACTACTTGAAGTAGTTTTTGCCTGGATGGTTTTGGTGGAGCCCCCGCGAACTTGGGCGCGTTGTTCACGCAAAATCTCCTGATATGACTTTTGAGGACCTTGAGAAGTCTTTTTGCTTTTCTTGTTTTTAAGGTCGGTTTGTTTGCTTTGTGCCGCTTTCATCTTCTGCATAAACTTATCGACACGACCCTGACGATCAACAAATCTCATCTCTCCGGTGAAAAAAGGGTGGCATGCTGAACAAATATCGATCTGCATGCTATCAGTCGAGCCACCAGTTACGAAAGTGTTGCCACAACCACAGGTGACGACACAATTATGATTCCAGTTTGGATGTATGCCTTGTTTCATATTTGAGGCTTTGATTATAACACGGCTTTTGTAGTTGGCGAGCAGGAGTTGGGAAGGAGTTGGTTAGATTTAGTAGGCACCTGTTAAATAATTATTGCTCCTTGGCGACATAATCGTCTGACCAGTCCGGAATTTCTGGTGGTGGGGCATTTCATCCTCAGTTAATCCAGCCCAATTCTGGCTTCTTCATGGCCAAGCATACCTCTCATGTCGTGGTACATTGCTTTTTTTATAATTTGTCTGACGATGTTGGGACCAACTGGACCGCCAAAACCCTGAGCGACCTCATCAGCCACTCTAACCGTTTCGACGCGTTCAGGCCACCAACTTAGGCTTTCTCTTGTCTGTTGTTGATTCATAGTTGATGACAGCTTATGAAGCTTGACGAATTGAAATGCAATCTTTTTAAATTTGTTGTTCAACTTATTGTCTCTCTGGGACGCTCTGCAACTTCCTCCTCAACAAGACTTATATTGCTTGATTCTTTTTAGCTCTCTTCCTCTTGAACCTCAGGCTTGCCATGACCACGCCGAGTAGAACCAATCCCAGTGTTAACACCTGGACGACCGAGACCCGCTCCCCGAGGAGTACTACCCCAAGGGGGAGGTAAACCAAAGGTTGCAGGTACCAAAAAATGCTCGCCTCAGATGCCTCAACGTGGTTTTGGCCCTTGATGTAACTGGTATAGCCGATAATTGAGCCGAAAACCGACATATAAATCGCTGCGGTTAGTACGGATGAGTGGGAAATGTCAGTCAATATTGCGTTCATGAGATTGCTTAGCCCACCAGACTCGACCAAACTTAAGCCAAAAAAGCATGCCAAACCAATTACGAAAGAAATCGAGGCAGCAAAGAACTTCGGCAATTGGGCATAATATCTTTTTGATAGTAAAAAATAGATTGCTGTGACAATGTTTTGCCCAAAAATGAGTAAATTTCCAACTAGAGAAATGCTCTCGCCTAAAGTGGAGTTGGATAACAACCAAGCAGGCAAAAGAGTCATGGCTATTGTTCCCAGAAAGGCTACTCCGAGCCCGACCGCTTCGTGCTTTTCCAGTCTCTCGCGCAAAAATAGCAGACCACCGAAAACGATGAAAATTGGAGTGGTGGTACTGATCAAACTAGCCTCAATAGCAGTGGTGTAACGCAGGCCCGTATATAAAATTGCCAGTGCCAAGCCAGTGCCAATTAATTCGATCCAGGCAATATTAACCAGATCTCGCATTTTCGGACGAATTTTCTGCCAATTTAGCAATAGATAAGGCAAAACCATGCCACTTGCCAATAGATAACGGTAAAGAAGGAAACGGAATGGGCTGGCAATTTCGAGGGCTGGTTTGGTTACGACCAGAGCAGCGCCCCAGCAAAGCGTATTTATTAGCAAAAAGAAATATGCCCCAAGTCTCGTCGAGGTGAATTTCGATGTGGTCACCAAGCGGGCACGGTCTTTTTGTAGGGCAGTTTTTCTCACCAGTTCAGTATGAGGCTAAGCTTGGATTTTTTCAATCACTTGAGTAAGTGTTAGTTGTTGTTGTTCGCCACTTACCATATCCTTGAGTGAAATCAGTTTTTGACGAATTTCCTCTTCGCCAATAATAGCCACAAAAGGAATTGCTCTTTTGTTAGCGAATTTAAACTGCTTGGCGAGTTTGTCAGTCTGAGGATAGACATCAACATTAACACCTGCTCGACGCATTGCCATGGCAGCCTCGAGGGCGTTGGGTCGCGAAGTATCGTCAAAAACCGCCACCAAAACCTGGGTGGTAACGGCGAAGTCAGGTACTAGGCCCATTTCTTCGGCTGCTTCCAGGGTGCGATCAAAACCCAGGCCAAATCCAGTTCCAGGGATTTTACGGCCAGTGATTTTCTCTACCAAACCGTCGAAGCGTTCGCCCCCCAGAACAGAGCCGCCGCTAGATTCGGGAATGACAATCTCCCAAATTGGGCCCATGGAGTAGGAAAAAGAGCGGGCGATGGTTGGCTCAAAAGCATACCAATCCTCGGGGAAGCCGCAGGCCTTCAGGTAATCAAGGATTGTTTGAATGGTTTGGTTTGGCTTGAGGTTTAAGACTTTTTCCAGATAGGCTCGAGCTTGTGTTTCCTTGATGCCTTTTTTGACCATGTCGGCAATTACACCCTCCTGACCAATTTTTTTGATCTTGTCAATGGCGACGATGGCTTCGTAGGGCATGTCTGCCAGCAAGCTACGATCGTTGATCAATACTTGAGCTCGTTTGAAACCAAGTTGACGGTAAATATCCAGCCCAAGGGCAATTACCTCGGCGTCGGCGGTTGGGCCCTCGACTCCAAAAATATCAGCATCACACTGGGTAAATTCGCGGTAGCGACCTTTTTGTGGTTTTTCAGCGCGAAACGCCGCTTGGATCTGATAGCGTTTAAAAGGAAACACTAACTCGTTTTGATATTGGCCGAGTACTCGGCATGTTGGTACGGTTTGATCGTAACGCAAGGCGACACGACGACCGCCATTGTCGGTGAAGTTGAAAAACAGTTTCTCGTCTTCGCCGATTTGACCGGCAAAAAGCTCGAGAGGTTCCAGGGTAGGGGTTTCCATCGGTTCAAAGCCCCATTTCTTAAAAATTGTTGTAGTTTTGGCACGCAACCACTCACGCTTTTTGGCATCGGCCGGCAAGATATCGCGAAAGCCCTTGAGGTTGGTAATTTGTTGATTGCTAGACATTTTTCCTTTCGGCAGTTGATTTCCTGATCAACTGGATTTGATTATACTTTTTAATCTGATTTTGAGCGACTCAATCTTGAGAGCAGATAATCGATTTGTGGCGAATCTGATCTCCAGGTACGAAAAAGACCCCTGGGTAGGGGCCTGTGAATTCAATAACTACAACCAGACCACTACGCTATTGAGTAATGGCGATGATGAACAAATTGGAAAGTAGTTGTTATTGTTTCCGGTTGTGACATAGTCGTAATTATATCACGAGAGAACTAGAGAAAAAAAATAGCATGCTGTACAATCACTTGAAGTTTGCTCAAAAATATTACATGGGGGCCAGTAGCTCAGTTGGCTAGAGCGTTGCATTCGCATTGCAAAGGTCAGGGGTTCGACTCCCCTCTGGTCCACGATGGACAAAAATAGATTGTAGCGTAATGAGATTTTGTAATAAAAATGTTATTTCACTAGAAGTCTAATTGGTTGAGGAAAATTTTACCGTCCAGTTTTGCAACTGATTTTTTTGTAACTGAGTACTTAATTTCTCAATCTCTCTTAATCTCCAAACACATCTCTATCTCATCATCATATTTCTCTTGCCACTTGACGCTTTTTTTGTTGATAGACCAGATCTTGAAACCAAGCTTTTTGTATAAGCTCATGGCTCGCCGGTTGCTGCCCCGCAGCGAGAGACGTATTTGTTCCACTTGGGTGTGAGTTTTGAGTTGAGAGATTAGGTAATTTAGCAAATTCTCCGCGATATGTTGACCGCGATGACTGGGCTCAACAAAGACGTTAAAAATCAAAGCAATATGAGCCTTTTTCGCTAGGTGCGCGGTGTCTATCTGAGCGTAGCCGATTAGCTGATCTGCTAGGAAAACACCGTAATATCCAAAGATCGGTGGAGAACAAGATGCCATGAGTTCATAGGCAAAATCGCTTTCGGATCGGGATTTTTCACTCTCGAAACTCGATAAAAAACAGTCATCATCGATAGTTAAAGCTTTTAGCCTCAGAGCACGATAAGCTAAAGCGTCACTTCTTTCCAGACGTTTGACAACGAGTGCTTGAGAGGTTACTTGGTTAACTCCAGACATTTTTCTTGGAACGGAACGTAGATTGTGTTTTCATAACGATAACCGAATTCTTGTTCGAGGTAAATCCCTGGCTCGACAGTAATTACCATACCCGGTACAATTGGCTGCTGATTTTTCCAGGAAATTGAGGGCGGCTCGTGAATATCTAGTCCTACACCATGCCCAGTGGTATGGATGAACTGATCACCAAAACCGGCGGCGGTGATGTGAGTTCGTGCCAGGTTGTCGAGATGTTGGGCAACTACTACGTTTTTGGTTTCTGCGTGGAACGGAATCATATTTAGCTGGTCTAAAACCCTTTGGTAAGCAGTTTCAACGGCTTCTTTAATCTGGGAGTATTTACTTGGTTGTTGGGAGCCAAACCAAAAACTACGTGTCATATCAGAACAATAACCGTCAACAGTGGCACCAAAATCTAGTAAAATCGCCATCTCCTTCTCGAGTTCTTTCTGTGAAGGCTGATGATGGGGAAGAGCGGTATTTTCTGCAAAAGCCACGATTGTAGGAAAAGCCGGTCGGGTTGAACCGAGTTGTCTCATGCGCTCCTCTAATAATAGACTGAGCCGCTTTTCAGAAATTCCAGGCTTTATTTTTACTTTTATTTCTTCATAAGCTTGCTTGGCAATGGCACAAGCTGCGGTGATTTTTTCAAGTTCATGGTTGGTCTTTACTTGACGAAGTTCCCAGATAACATCGCGGCTAAAAGGTTTGATCTGCCAATCATTACTTTTTTGCAAAACACGAAGTTCACTCACAAAAAGTGACTCCTCATCGATCATAATCTCTTCAAAACCGTGTTTTTGCTTGATTTCTTTTAAATGATCAGACAATTTAATTGATAAACCAGGTAGAAAGGTGAACAAATGGTTGACAGGCTTAGGTGAAAAACTAGCGTGAATTAAGTAGGCGAAATCACGACCAATTAGGGCTAAGGCTTCTCGTTCGCTTGGTACAAGATATTCAAAACCAGAGAAATATTTGATGTCGGAGAGATTGGAGAGCAAAATAGCCTGATTATGATTGATTAAACCCTGGAGTTGTTCAAGCTTCCTGGGCATATCATTTTTCTTTTGTACTGGCAGCTAGGGAGCGGATGACCGCAGCTATTTTTGAGTCTTGGTCCTGATAACCGATGAGTAATGCCTGGGTATTTTTTTCAAAGGCAGTAACACTAGTGGTTTTACCTGAGTAGTCTTGATACTCAGTTTTTTTGTTGAGGGTGTACTGGATGGTTTCTGACTCTCGCCTGGTGATAAAATCCAAGCTATTTTTTGTGATGTTGTTAATTGTTCCTAGTTGGACAGAGAAACTGTCTGGACGAAGCGACTCACTATAGACGATAATTCTTTTGGGAGAAAAACTATCTTCTTCGATCCAACCTAGGACTACCACCCAGTCTCCAACAGCGACCTTGTCAATGGTAATAGTTTTTTTATCTTTAAAAAACACAACTGAGTTATTGAGGGCAATGATCTGCGTGCCTTTTTGGTTACGAATAGTGATAGTTTCCTTGGTAACACGCTGAATTTCACCAATAAAGCCGCGTTTCTGATAGGTTTTTTCTTTGATAGCACTGTCAATTTGTTCTTTTTTCTCTTCAACAATTTTCTCAATTCTTTCTTTGAGCTTTTGGGTGGCCTCTTGTTCTTTTTCTTGAGCTTCAGTGACCTCTGGTTTGGCCGAAGGGGAAGATTGTTGGGCGAGAGCCAATTTTGTGTTGATCAGAAAATAGATACTCAGGCCAACTACGAACAAGATCTTAGAAAGACCGGTACTATTGTGGTATTGGTAGCTTGTTTTCTTCATTTTATGATTTAGTTTTTGAGGATGAAGTAGCCGTTTTGGTTTTTGACGATACGCTTGCTTCCTTATCCAAAGTTGCCGAGGTGGTGGCTTCTTTTAAGGTTGCCTCATCAACCTCGATTTGGTCAGCGAACTGGATTACAACGCGCTCTTCAGTGGAGGTTGAGCCGTTTTCTTGGATCGCATGAACTATAATAACATTAGAGATTTGTTTTAGAGACACTTCAACTGAGAAGTTGCCTGAATCATCAGAAGTCGTGATATATGGTTCATTATTTACCAAAATGACCACAAAATTTTGGGGTAGAGTGGTGCCGGTGACAGAGATGGTCTTCTCTGTGGTGACACTTTCGTCTTCAGGACTACTGATCATCAACTGCTGGGAGTTGGCTGCACTGGCGGTCGAATCTTCAGTGATAGCAATTCCTGGCTTTGGATTAATTTCGGTTGTAGCAGTTCGTGATTGGTAAACGCCAAAAGTAATTACCAAGCCCATGATCAGGCCAATCAAGACAGCGATGACAACCTCTTTACGCATATTGTTTATAGTATTATAAAGGAACTTGTCAAAGCGCCAATCTGGAAAAGTTTTTGGCTGTAGTCGGTTCTATTTATTTAATAAACACGTTATTTTGTTACAAGTCAAAAATAAGGTTTTGACAGCATATTTACCTCTGAAAGGATGAATGACAATCACATATCATGGACACTCTTGTTTTAAGTTAAAAGGTAAAAGCGGCACTGTTGTCACAGACCCGTATTCAGATTCGGTTGGTTTTGCTTCCCCGAGTCTGACCGCTGATGTCGTAACTGTTTCGCATCAGCATTCAGACCATAATGCCGTGAATCGTGTAAAACCGGCAGCTGGTCGAGAGAAACCATTTTTAATCGATGCGGTGGGAGAGTATGAGGTAGGTGGAATTTCGGTTTTTGGAAACCCAAGTTTCCACGATGTCGAAGCAGGTGCCAATCGAGGAGCAAACAACATTTTCACCATCATGTTAGATGGTATACGTGCTTGCCATCTGGGTGATTTAGGTCATGAGCTAACGGAAAGACAGGTTGAAGAAATTGGACTTATCGATGTGTTGTTCGTTCCAGTTGGTGGTGTCTATACCCTAGACCCACAGCAAGCAATTAAGACGGCCTTGGCTCTTAATCCTAGCTTTGTTGTGCCGATGCACTATAAAACTGAAGCGCACAATCCAGACACCTATGGCTCGATGAAAACACTTGAGGATTTTGCTAACGAATACGGAGTTCAGATCAACCCAGTTGAGAAGCTGGTCGTGGAGAAAGATCGATTACCAGAAGAGATGGAGGTTGTGATCCTCAGCCACACCTAGTTTTTAGGAACAAATGTCTGGGTGATGAGTCAAAGTTCAAGGAACCATATGGACGCAAAATTACCACCACATGATATCGAGATGGAGCGCTCGGTTTTGGCGGCGGTGCTGATAGATGTCGATGCCATTGTCAAGGTCAGCGAGATTCTGACCCCCGACAGTTTTTATTCCAGAGAACATCAAGTAATTTTTCAAGGCATGGTTGCTTTGTATGAGCAACGTGAGCCAATTGATGTGGTAACCCTAACCGGTTGGTTAAAGAAAAAGAAGCTGCTCTCGGCAGCGGGTGGCACGATCAACATTACTCAGCTTTCCAACTTACTCTCTACCGCTGCTAATGTTGAGAGTTACGCCAATTTAGTCAGGGAGTATTACGTCAAACGCCAGTTGATTTCCTTATCTGGTGAGATGAGTGAATCAGCTTTCGATACCAGTAAAAATGTTCGTGATGTTTTAGATGCGGCGGAGCAAAAGGTTTTAGCTATCTCTCAAGTCCATTCTCAAAGGACTTTTGTGCCACTCAAGGATACTCTTGTCGAAAGTTTTGATCGTTTGGATGAGCTACAAAAGTCTGGCGGCGATTTCCGTGGTCTGGCCACCGGATTCTTGGATGTCGATAACCTGTTGGCTGGTTTACAGCGATCAAACTTGATAATTTTGGCTGCTCGTCCTGGAATGGGTAAGACTGCTTTTGCTTTAAACATCGCTCAAAATGCCGCAGTGTTGGGTAAGAAACGTGTTGGTGTTTTCTCTTTGGAAATGAGTAAAGAGGAACTGGTTGATCGTTTGTTGGTAGCTCAGGCAGACATCGATGCCTGGCGCCTCAAAACTGGCCGTCTTGATCAGCAAGACTTTCTCAAGTTATCTGATGCTATGGGTGTGCTTGCCGAAGCCGAGTTGTTTATAGATGACACACCTGGCATGAGCATTTATGAAATGCGCACCAAGGCCCGACGCCTTATGTCCGAGCAACATATTGATCTGTTGGTGATGGACTATTTGCAGTTGGCGCATGGTCGCACCGTTGATAATCGCGTTCAGGAAGTTGCCGAGATTTCGCAAGGACTTAAAAACATTGCCCGCGAGTTGAGGATTCCCGTTTTGGCTTTGTCCCAGCTTAATCGTGCTGTAGAGAGTAGGGGAGAAAAAGCTCCTCAACTTTCTGATCTGCGCGAATCAGGTTCAATTGAGCAGGATGCCGACGTGGTTATGTTCTTGTATCGTAAAGACGATGATATTCGTGAGTCAGTGAGCTTAAAAATTGCTAAACATAGAAATGGGCCGTTGGGGGAAGTTGACCTATTCTTCAAGGGAGATCGTATTAAGTTTTATGGCTTAGAGAAAAGAATGTAGGTTTTAGGCGCTAGTCTTAGTGAAGCCAAACAGCAGATAGATAAGAGTACTGGTAACCACAATAAACATCAGGAAAAAACCCAGGTTGGATTTGAGACTTTTTAGCGAGCCTTCTGCGTTGGGATTATCGGCGCTGACCATGATGATGATGGCTACGGCCAACCAGATTAGACCCCGCAGAACGACTGACCAGACGCTATCAACAGCAAAAGCCTTTTGCACTAATTCTTTGAGCAGTTCCATATCCTTCCACTATGACCAAATTCATTTGAAATTGCAAGATGATCAGCCAGATTTAACAGAAAATGCTGTCAAAAAACGACTACCTGTTTGTGGTTTAACTTGTGATAAAATGTCACCCGCCGATCATATACATAAGCCGAGGTGGCGGAATCGGTAGACGCGTAGGTCTCAAAAACCTATGAGAGCAATCTCGTGAGGGTTCGATTCCCTCCCCCGGCACATGAATAGGCACATACAAGTCTAATTTTTCCCCTTGAAAAACCATTCTATTTGCTTTATTACTCATTGTTTACATATTATTGCTTCCTAGGAAATAGGATCTTAACCGGAATTCTGTTATGTTTTTTGTTCTTCTCTAGCAGGGGAACTCAAGCAAACGTGAGTAGTAGTTAATGACTTTTTATGGTAACCAACGAAAACTACAGAGCCGATGGACACGAGAGAGGACCGAGTAGGTTGCTGTCGATTAAAGTGGGAGAGGGTGACAGCCTTCCAGATATCGTTGGATATGTCAACGAAATTTTACGGACTCACCAACAAATAGGAATCCATATCATTCTTACTATGGCCGTTGCGCCGTGGTCACTTCATGAATTGTTCGCCATAGAGCTAAACTTTTTGAAACGAATTTCTGTTGATTACCAATTAGTTCCCGACTTCCAAAATAACAGTACTTTGCCGCAAGAAATTGATTGGATTCCGTTAACTCCAGAGGAGATTGACCACATAAAATTTTTCTTAAAAGTATTCGGACATTTTGTCTCAAGTGCCATTTTGACTCTCAACACAGCTAAGCAAGACTCTAGCAATGAGGGAGAGGTTATAGAGGCAGAAATGATCGAGGCAGAGATGAGTCGATTGGCAACTCAGGACTCGTTGTCAGATCGTAACCTAGAATTATTGGCGGTTTTTATTCAGGTTTATCTGGTCTGTGTTTGTAGCTTTGAGGCGGCTAGTGAAATATTGCATAGAATTAGAACATTTAACCTACAATTTTCAGAAATGGTCATTTCGATTAAACAATGGCCGAAGCTGTTGGGAAGAGATTTTTAATTAACTCCCTTCGCTCAAATAAATCAGTTTTTCGCTACTAAATCCTATTTCGCAGGGAGTTTTTTTCTAGGGATTTATTTTTGGCGAAAACCAGACAAATATCCAGATAGGAAGCTGTGTGGCTAAACCCAAAAAAGTATTTGATGTCGAGAAGTGGACTTTTTGATGAAAGTTATTTAGTGGTTTAGTCCAGGGAGGCTCCCATTTTAAGAAGTTCTTTGGCGCTTCAACGAAATCTGGGAGTAGTCCCGCAATGAAGCCTAACCAAACATGAATTTGGAGTTCTGTCTCAGGTTTTTGAAACAACCAATAGCTAATAAAAAAGGCTATAGCTAGATCTACCAAACCAAGCGTGATCACCAGTCGTTTTTTCCTGCCACCTTTCATACCGGTTCCGATGTCCCAGTGTGGCGTCCAATCTTCAAGATAGTGAAACAAGAGGTTAACAGGGATGTAAAACAGGGGGTTGGGGAAAGCATTGGCCACCCAAGCTCCAGTTAGGCCATGACTGATGGAAAGCATGAGAAATAGTATATACTAGACCTGTCTTTTGCCAAAAAGGTAAAAGGACAAGTTGTCTCGAAGAAAGAAATAATCCATGTGGCCGGTTTTATTCAAATTGGGTTTTTTTGAGTTACGAACCTATAGCCTTTTTGCTTCTATGGCCTTTTTGTTTAGTGGCTTTGTTTTTTGGCGGAAGGGTAGAGAGGAACATTATTCAGAATTGCAACTCTTTGATGGTTTTTTATTATCTTCAGTTTTCGGCTTACTAATTGGACGCTTGGGATTTATCTGGTTGAACTTTGAACGATTTGGCTGGGATCTCTTGAAGTGGATAGACTTAATTGGTAATCCTGGTAGTCATCTGCTCTTGGCAATGTTGGGCTCATTCCTTTACTTAGCAAGATTTGCCATTAATAAAAAATGGGATGTCTTCGAAATCCTAGATTTTTGGTCATTGTCCTATGCCCTCAACCTATTATTTCAATATCTGGGTTATTTTTTCGATGGCGGTATCTTCGGAACCGAGACGAAATTACCCTGGGGAATTGTTTTTCCGGGAGTTTTTGAGAAACACCATCCTGTTCAGCTATATTTTGCTTCGTTCTATTTTGTCTTGACACTTTTTCTTTCCAGGGTAGAGTATCGCTACCGAACCTTTGATTGGTATCGAGCTGGCAAGCGTTCTGCTCAGACTGGTTTCTTGCTCAGTAGTTTTTTGATTGCCGTTGGCTTTTTTTCTTTTTTAATGAGCTTTATAAAGCTACCTGAGTTAATTTGGATGGATGTTCCTTTGGACAGCTGGATTTACTTGGTAATTTTTTTATTTGGCTTGTTAATGATGTGGAAAAGATCCGGCCGAAACTTCTTGCCTTCCAGGAAAAAACTTGGCCGTGATTTTATAAATGAGGAAAGGGGTTAAGTTTGTGCAAGCTTGCAAGAGTAATGAGCGGCTAAAAGGCTTTTTGTCTCAGTAGGCTTCTTGCAAAATCATGCTTTTTACAAATAATACCAAGCTACTTTTGAGTGCTATCAAGGTTGTTTTCTCACCACTCGGATTTGTTATGCTACTAGCTCGCTGGAAAAACAAGCTCCTTGTTCAGACAGATCAATTTTTCACCACAAAAATTTATTTTGCAGCAAGTTTAATGCTGATTTGCATTGATTTCTTGACCAAAAGAACTGCTCTGAACGGAAATAATTTTGTTATTAATCAGGGTTTTTCTTTTGGTATCTTTTCTAACAATCAATGGCAGATCTTTCTCACTGTCGGTTTGTTGATAATGATAATTTACTTAAATTATCAGCAAAAAATCTTGGGTAGACAGGGTGATAAGTTTCCAGACAAATATTTTCCAGATGCATCAATGATGATGTTGATTTCAGCGGGAATAGCCAACCTACTAGATCGTGTCCTTTATGGGGGAGTAATTGATTGGTTGCCACTGGCTTTTGGTATGAGAAATAACTTGGCAGACTGGTATATTTTCTTTGCCATGGCGATCTTTTTCTTTAGGTTGCAACGGCTGCAGCAGACAGCTAAGCCGAGGAGCAAGCGGATATGACAAATCGAAATCATCTATTTGGCATATAGCTGAATCATCAAGTAAAATAGACTTTCTACAAAATAAGATTTTTATAATTAAGCGCTATTTTGCAGTTAGTCCAATAGGCTATGATAGGAAAGAATGCTTGACTTGAAACAACAAATTATCTTTGAAGATCAGGACATAATCCTGATCAACAAGCCACCTGGCTTGGTGGTGAATCGCGCAGATTCCAACAGAGACGAGACCTTTGAGGATTGGCTAGCTGCATATTTGCGGTTGGACGAAAAGCCCTTGGCCGACAAAAAACCTACAGACGAAAAAACATGGCAAATACTCGTGCCGAGTGATTTCGACGACTCTTACGGTTCCCCAGAGCAAATCTTTTTGGAACGACGAGGTTTAGTCCACCGCCTGGATAAAAACACGAGCGGCGTGTTGTTGGCCGCAAAAAATCCTGGGGCTTTAGTTAACTTACTCAGGCAGTTTAGGTTGCGTCAGACAAGAAAACAATACTTGTGTTTAACTCATGGAAAGTTTCAGCTTCCACAGGGAGTGATTTCTTTGCCTCTTGGTAGGGCAAGTAGTGACCGCAAGAAATTTGCGGTGGTGGCAGAAGGTCGGCCAGCGGTCACGTACTACAAAGTCATCAAGTATTATTCAGGCCTTAATTTGGACAGATTGCAGCAATTAATACCAGCTGAAGAGTGGAAAGGCTTCAAAAAAGCCACTACTACCTACCAACAAGGTTTTTCTTTGGTTGAGTGCTATCCAAAAACTGGCAGGACCCACCAGATTAGAGTACATATGATGCATGAGCGTCACCCCTTAGTTGGAGACCAAAACTACATGGGAAAGAGTCGAGGAAAGACCGATGGTGCTTGGTGTCGACGCCATTTCCTCCACGCCCAGTGGTTGGAGTTTACTCATCCTAGAACGGATCAGGTCCTGAGGATTGAGGCACCCTTAGCGCATGATCTGGAAATGGTACTGAATTTGCTTGAAGAGTAAAAAGGTAGTATAATAAAATCCTAATTATTGACGTTATTTTTGTTAGCGGAAGCACCTGAAGCGCTTTCGCTCCCAAGCAACAATCTTTGTTGGACAAGCAACAAAGGGGAAACCAAGAGAGCTGAAAGTTGCCAGGTGTTTTTTTGTATTAAAAAAACTTTGTTACAAGTTTGTTAAGGAATCGAGTGATGCAGACAATACCAACTATCCATTTTGCCAATTCAAAGGCGAGCTTTATTGCCCCGAGCTGGGGACAAATGAATGACCTAGCATTTGAAATCGCCAAGCAGGCCTTCGCTGCAGATGAGAGGTTTGACAGAATCGTAACTTTGGCTAAGGGTGGTTGGCCCATGACCAGATCTTTAGTTGATTTCTTAAAAGTTGGGAAAGTTGCCAGTATTGGTGTGAAATTTTACTCTGGAATTAATGAGCGTTTGCCAAAACCAGAAATATATCAGGATATCCCAGTTTCGGTTGAAGGCGAGACGGTTTTGCTTTTCGATGATGTAGCCGACACTGGAGAATCGCTCAAATTTGTTGTCGATATTCTTCGTGCTAGGGGAGTTAGGAAAGTTATGACAGCCAGCCTGTTTTACAAACCTTGGTCATGTCTCGAGCCGGACTTTTACGGTGCTGAGACCGACGCCTGGATTATTTTTCCCTATGATTTGGTTGAGTCCATCGACATTTTAGGTAAAAAATGGCGCTCGGAAAATCTAGGTGACACCGAAATTCTTAATCGATTTAAAAAACTTAATTTTAGGCAAGAATGGGTGGAATATTATTTCGAGGCAACTGATAATTCAGATTCGTCTCAAGCTAGCATGCTAAGTTCTACCAAAACTAAGCAAAAGAAGGGGGAGAAATGATTGTTGTAGTCGATTTTGGTTCGCAAACTGCCCATTTAATTGGTCGGCGTCTTCGCCAGCTTGGGGTAAAGACAGAATATCTCGATCCAGAAACAGCTTTGTCTGAGGTGGAACGTCTCAATCCAACAGGCATAATTTTATCTGGCGGGCCGGCTTCGGTCTATGAACCAGGAGCACCTACATTACCAGCAGAGTTTTTCCAGATTGCAAAGGAGAGAAAACTGCCGGTTTTTGGCATTTGTTATGGTTGGCAATTAATGGCTAAACTGCTTGGTGGTCAAGTTAAGAACGCTCACAAAGAGTATGGCTTAGAGACGGTTAGCTTCAAACCAGCTGCCTTCAATCTGCCGCAGAGTCAGTGTCAGGTCATCATGTCGCATGGCGATACCGTTGTGGAGTTGCCTCCGGGCTTTGAGACGATTGGTTCAACGAAGCAGGTAGAGTTTGCAGCGGTGGCGAGTGCTGGTTCCCTGATGTTTGGAGTGCAGTTTCACCCAGAGGCGGATCACACACAACACGGCCTTGATATACTGCGTTTTTTTGCTTGTTCAGTTTGTGGCGAAGTGGAGGAGGCCTTCAGGCTCAATCCGCAAGCCATTGTCGATGAGGTCAAAGCAACAGTGGGTGAGAAACAAGTTATTTGTGCCGTTTCTGGTGGTGTTGACTCGACTGTGGCGGCATTTTTAATTGGCAAGGCGATTGGCCGCAACCTGATCCCAGTCTACGTCGAGAGTGGATTTATGCGTCCCGAAACTCAAAGACATGTTGAGTACATTTTTGGCGAACTCATTCATGCAGATTTGGTTGTGGTCGATGCTCGTCAACGATTCATGTCCGCCTTAAAAGGCAAGACTGACCCGGAGGAAAAACGCAAAATTATTGGTAAGCTTTATGTCGATATTTTCCAGGAAGAAGCCCTTAAGCACCCTCAGGCTGCTTTTTTGGGACAGGGAACAATCTATTCTGACGTAATTGAGTCAAAGGGCTCGAAACAAGCTTCAAAAATCAAGTCTCACCATAATGTAGGTGGTTTACCCCCAGAGATGAAACTCAAATTGCTCGAACCCGTCAGGAATTTTTACAAAGACGAGGTGCGAGAGTTGGGTAGATTAAGTGGTTTACCGGAAGAAATCGTTATGCAGCAGCCTTTCCCAGGCCCTGGTTACGCGATTCGTATTCGTGGAGAGGTTACGCCCGAGCGCCTGGAACAGGTCAAGATTGCTGACAAAATTGTGGTCGAAGAAATGCAAGCAGCCGGTCTATATGAGAGAGTTTTTCAATGTTTTGCCATCATGACAGGAGCCCAGAGCACTGCAGTAAAGGGCGATGCGCGCGCTTTTGCAGAGGTGGTGGCCCTACGAGCCTATGAGTCCAACGACGTGATGACATCGCAGTGGGCAAACTTGCCCTACGAGCTTTTGGCCAAAATCTCCTCGAGAATTGTCAACGAGGTACCCAATGTTTCCCGCGTGGTTTATGACATCACGGCCAAGCCGCCGGCCACCATGGAATGGGAGTAGATTTTGATTATTCAACAAACAGATATTAATTAAAAAAGGACCTATGATCTCTCTTAACCAACTTACTTCATTAACAGAATACTTAACCTACGATGACGTTTTGCTTCTACCAAACTACTCTGAGGTGACGCCATCCCAAACCGACGTCTCGGCCCAGCTGACCAATAAAATCCGGCTTGATTTGCCGGTTGTGGCATCACCCATGGACACTGTTTGTGAGGCGCGTATGGCCATCACCATCGCAAAACTTGGTGGGTATGGCATTATTCATCGCAATTTTTCCATTGAGGGTCAGGTTGCGGAGCTAAAAACTTGTTTGAACGAAGGTGTTAAAGTTGGTGCAGCAGTGGGAACTGGAGCGGATTTTGCTGAAAGAGTTGAAGCACTAGTTAAGGCAGGTGCCCCCGAAATTTGTATCGATAGCGCTCATGGTCATACTAGGCATGTCATTGAGGCGATCCAACACATCAAAACCAACTACCCTGAGGTGGATGTTATTGCTGGCAATGTGGCCACTTACGAGGGTGCAAAAGCACTATTTGAGGCAGGGGCCGATGCCGTCAAGGTTGGTATGGGACCGGGATCTATCTGCACCACTAGAATCATGTCAGGTATGGGAGTACCACAACTTACAGCCGTGGTTGAGGGCGTACGTGCTGCTCGTGAATGCGGCAAGCGCATTATCGCAGACGGTGGCATCAAACACAGTGGTGATATTGTTAAAGCGTTGGCTGCTGGTGCAGATACTGTCATGCTTGGTTCACTGTTGGCTGGAACCGATGAAGCGCCGGGAGAAGTTATCCAGATCAAAGACAAACTTTTCAAGTCATATCGAGGTATGGGTTCGGTTGCAGCTATGAAGAAGGGCAGTGCAGCTCGCTATGGGCAGAGTTGGAAAGAAGGTAAGACCAAGAAGTTGGTTCCCGAAGGAGTGGAGGGATTGGTTGCTCATCGCGGCTCACTTGAGGATCACTTGTATCAGCTCATGGGTGGTTTGCGTGCTGGCATGGGTTATTTAGGCGCGGCTAATCTTACTGATCTCCAGGAAAAAGCCAAATTTATCCGTATTTCCGCTCCCAGTTGGGCAGAATCCAAACCACACAGTATTGTGATGAATGGCTAATTTAGGCTACTATTATAGTAGTATTTCTGTATTTGACTTTCGATCAGACAGCCAAGTAGGTCTTCTTGATGCCTGACTAAGGGTGTTAGGTTTGGCTGGCTGGTTGATCCCAAGCAGTGCCTATGTTGATTCATGAAGTTCTTCATCAAAAACCTGTGGTTGTTGGTCCAGAGATGTTGGTCAGGGAGGCGGTTTTGAAGCTGATCACTGATCACATCAATGGCTTGTTAGTGGTTAATGAAAAACAAGAAGTTTTGGGTGTCCTGGCGCTCCAGGACATTGCGGCCGCCACCATTCCAATACAGTTTAGAAAAAATGTTTACATGGCGGCCGCTATGTATCGTCGTGGTTTCTTCTCTGAGCAGTGTCAAGAAATCATGGATTTACCAATCACTCAAATCATGCGTAAAAACTTTATAGCTGTCTCTCTGCAAGACAACATTATGGCTGTGATGGCCGATTTTCTAAAAAATGATCTCTACATTGTGCCAGTGATTGACAAGGGTAAATTAGTTGGGGTGGTGACACGTTCTGAAATTAAGCACGCTTTAGCATACGGCATGGGTTTGCCCTCAAAATATTGGAAAGTTATGAAGGGTCAATAAGATGATGACTGGTGAGATTCAGCTGACGGGCTTATCAATTTTATCCCTAATCGTTTTAGCAGTTGTATATTTTTTCTTAATCACTGAGAAACTTAACAAAGTTATTGTTGCTGTCTTAGGTGGGGCATTTTTGATTCTGGCTCAGGTTTTTCGTGGTAGTGGACAGACTTCTCAAGAAGGAGCGTTTGAGTTCATTAGTCACAATTTGGACATATTGGGTTTTGTGGTTGGGATGATGGTCTTGGTCGGTGTTTTGCGCGAATCTGGGGTTTTTGAGGCATTGGCGATCTGGTTGGTAAAACTTGTGAGGGGAGATGCTCGGATGTTACTGGTAGTGGTTGCATATTTGACTCTTTTTATGACGGCGTTATTTTCTAACATTCCGACAGTTTTGATTGTTACACCAATTATTTTAGTGTTAATAAACCAATTGAGGTTGCCATATTTTCCCTATATTTTCACCGTTATCGTCATGGCGAATATCGGTGGGGCGATGACCCCCATTTCCGATCCCACAACCTATTATCAAGCCAAGACAGTGGGCTTAAGTTTTGCTGAAGTGATTAACAATTCAGGCATAATTGTTCTGGTTCTTTCGCTGGTGAGCCTGATTTATATTTTGGCTGTTTTTCGCAAACAGCTCAAATCGGTAAAAGTCAGTCGCAAGAATGTTGAATTTTTCCGGCCACTCTCGGCTTTAAGGGACAAAAATATCATGAAGTTCGGTTTACCAGTGGGTTTAGGAGTGATCTTGTTGATGATTTTTAAAGAAAACATTCGTCATTGGACAGGTATTACTCTGGATAACGCAACTCTTACTTTAGGTGCTGCCTTCTTCTTGACGATGATTTTTCACAAGGAGCCACGCAACGTTTTACGGGATTTGGTTGATTGGGAAATTATTTTCTTTTTCATGGGGTTGTTTGTGGTTGTGGGTGCCCTGGAGTTTACCCATGTAATCGAGGCTTTGGCACATGGTTTGGTTCAGTTAACAGGTGGTAACATCACTATTCTGACACTATTGATGACTAGTGGTTCGGCATTGCTTTCGACCTTCATCGACAATGTGCCGTACAACATCACCATGGTGGGGGCGATTCAGACGATGGCCAAACAAGGTTTGTTTGTCTATCCGATGTGGTGGGCGCTGAATTTGGGGACATCAATTGGTGGAGCCGGCTCGCCAATAGCGGCAGCTTGTAATGTTATTGTTTTTGGCCAGGCTGAAAAAGAGAAATTGCACACAAATTTTGCCCGGTTCTTACTTTATTCCTTGCCGTTGGTTGTGATCAATAGTTTGATAGCTTTCATGATTATCTGGTTGAGATATTTGCATAATTGAGATATTGGATTTGTTGTCCATTGGGCTGGTTTTTTGATACCTTTTTGTGCGATTCATGCAGTCTAACGTCTGATCATCCAACCAATCATCCATATCTTGACTTTAATTTTCAATCTGTCATCATAACTCCATGATTAAGTCACGTTTTACCTATCTAGTTAGTCTCTCCACCCGCTAAAGGGATAGAGTTGTTTTGTCCTGGGTTGTTTGTTTTGCTTTGTTTTTTTACCATTTCACCGTTATTTTGAGAGTTATTTTGCAGTAAGTCTAGTTTTTCAGCCGATAGATTGCTACCTTATGAGCAAATCTTTAGCTGGAAAGGAAAAAATGTCTGACCAAATCTTAAAATTAATTAAAAAAGAAGAGCAGCGCCAAGTGGAGATGATCGGCCTGATACCATCTGAGAATCACATCTCTCCACAAGTTTCGGCGGTTTTATCTTCTTGTCTTTCAAGCAAGTACGCCGAGGGTTATTCAGGTCGTCGCTACTACGAGGGCAATCAAATTGTCGATCAAATCGAGACTTTAGCCGTCGATCGAATCAAGAAACTTTTCGACGTGCCATATGTTAACGTTCAGCCTTATTCTGGGTCACCAGCCAATCTGGCTATCTATTTCGCCTTGATGCAGCCTGGAGAGACATTGATGGGCTTGAAGTTGGCGATGGGCGGGCACCTCACCCATGGTCATCCTGAGGTGACGGCCTCGGGTCGTTTTTTCAAATCTGTTCAGTATGGTTTGGGAGCTGATGCCCACATTGATTTCAAGGAAGTGGAGGCCATGGCCTTAAAACACAAACCCAAGGTAATTGTGGCAGGAAACACGGCCTATCCTTTTGAGCTCGACTTCAAGAAATTCCGTCAAATTGCCGACAAAGTTGGGGCTTGGCTGGTTGCCGACATTTCGCACGTCACCGGTCTGGTGATCGGTGGGGAACACATGTCTCCAGTTCCGTATGTTGACGTGGTAATGAGCACAACTCATAAAACATTTCGTGGTCCGCGTGGGGCGATGATTATGGTCACGAAGCGTGGCCTAAAACGTGACCCTGAGCTGGGAGGCAAGATCGACAGCGCCATCATTCCTGGCCTTCAGGGAGGCCCACACAACGCTACCACGGCTGGAATTGCCATCGCTGCAGCCGAGGCTTCTACCAGCAAATTCGTCAAGTATGCCAAGCAAATTCGCAAAAATGCCGACGCCTTGGCTGCTCGATTGATGGAACAAGGTATGAAACTCGTTGGTGATGGAACCGCAACACACCTGATGGTGGTTGATCTGACACCGTTTGGTAAGGGTTTTGGTACCCAGGTGGCATTTGCCATGGACGTGGCCGGTATGTACGCCAATCGCAACACGATTCCTAACGAGCCGTGTTCGCCGTTCTATCCCTCTGGAATTCGCCTGGGGACACCGATGGTCACCACTCGAGGTATGAAAGAGAAGCAAATGCGCCAGATTGCTGATTGGATTGTGCGGGTTGTTGAGGTGGTAAAAGACGAGCAATTGCCCGCTGACCGCAAGGCTTGGAGCGCTTTCCTCAAGGATTTCCGTGTTCGTGCCCTGAAAAACAAACAACTTTTAGCAATCCGTCGCGAGGTTAAAGCCATGGCTACCAAGTATCCGCTGTTTAAGTGGTAGAAAACCGACATGTTTCTTGAAGGCATTAGTTGTTATAACTACTATAACGGACCAATGATTGAATTTTGCGATGTTCTAGATGCTGGTGCCAATTGCCAGCTCTATGCTCATATCTTACTTGAGGAGCTGGGTTTTTCCTTGCCCAAATATCTCAGGTCGCGAGAGATATTTTATGAACGCTTTTTTACTCGATTTCTTGAGCAAAATGAAGAGCCTCGAATTGGTGATATTTATTTATTTGGAGAAGCTGATAAAAATGATCCAATGTTTTTTCATCTGGCGATAGTAATCAAATTTTCCTCAAGTGGTGAACCAGTTCTGGGTCATATTATTCCAGATAAAGTATGCGAAAAGGCAGGGGAGCAAACCAATCAAGTCGAGTGGCCATTGAGTCGGTTTTATGAATTTCCAAGGTATCAACTAAAAGCGCGCAAGAGAGTTTTATCTTCTGGGGAAAGAATAGAAGCTATAGCGAAAAGAAAACAAGAGAGTGCTAAAAAGTTAAACGAGGTAAAATAAGATTATGATGAAAAATGTTAGCCAGAGAGAAATTAGAGCGAGAGAGATTGGCGTGGCAAGAGAGGTTGTGAGAAAAATCGGCGCCCATCTTTCAACTAATGGTGGAATTGATAAAGCCGTGGAACGTGCTGCCGCGATCGGTGCCAATTGTTTGCAGGTTTTTTCGGGAAGTCCTCGGATGTGGTTGCGTACCTCGCTGGAAAGAATTGATGCCCAAAAAATTTGGTCAAAACAAAGAGAATTATCGGTTACACCAATCTTTACCCATGCTCTTTATTTACTCAATCTTGCCTCGGACAACCCCGATCTAGTTAAAAAATCACTCGAATCACTTAAACATGATTTGCGCTTCGATAGTCACATTAAAGGTTCCGGAGTGGTTGTTCATTTAGGCAGTCACCAGGGAAGGGGTTGGGCGGCGGTTAAAGAACAACTGGCGGCAAGCATCCTTGAGATTTTAAGCCAGACTCCTGCCAACTCACGCTTTCTCATAGAAAACTCCGCTGGGCAAAACGGTAAAATCGCCAGCGACCTTACCGAGATTCGTTGGCTGCTTGATGAAGTACGACGCGAGTTGCCGGCCAATTCACACGACCGGCTTGGTTGGTGCTTTGATACCTGTCATGGATTTGCGGCCGGTTATTCGTACCTGGAGGACTCTGGACAGCGCCAAATATCTCCGGAGATTGGTCGGCTAAAACTCTGGTCGGACTTGGCCTGTGTGCATGTCAACGATAGCCGAGATGCCTTTGATTCCGGGCGTGATCGCCATGAAAACATTGGTGAGGGCAATTTGCCTTTAACCGATCTAGGCAATTTTTTACGCTTGCCAGAATTGGCAACTGTGCCGTTTATCACCGAGGCTCCTGGTTTTGATGGCAATGGACCCGACGCGGAAAACATAGCCAGGATTAGGCAATTGGTTGAGGAGGAGAAATGAGCTTTGTAGGTCAGAGTAGGGTAAACACCAACGCAACTGTTTTTGATGGCTTTGCTAAGTCAGCCCAACTCGAGCAAGATTTGCTTTCTCGTGTGCAAGCCTTAGATAAAGATGGTCATAAGATCAAAATTGCGGCCATACTTTTTGACGAAGACACCGGCAGTCAGCTTTACTCTGGCTTGAAACAGCAGGCTGCAACCAGACTGGGGATTGAATACGATCTTTTTCATTATTCGCTACTAGATGACCCAGCCCAAGTTGCACAAAAAATTAGTTCGATTTCATCTCAGCCAGAGGTAATTGGCTTGATCGTCCAGAAGCCTTGGAGACAAACTTGGGCAAAAGTCTTGAATAAATCTGATTCTTTAGATCTGGCAGCAGAGTACCAAACCTGGTGGTATAGTTTAGTTTCGCGGATCGATCCAAATAAAGACGTTGATGGTTTGCACCCCAGCACTTTGGCAGCAATTCAAGATGGCACTTGGTGGCAACGGGGGCGGGTTTTGCCTGCTACTTGTAAAGCGGTGGTAACGATCCTGCAGGATGCCGGAGTGATGGAAAGGGGTTTGATGCCGGCAACCAGGATGAGTGGGGAAGAGCAGAATCTTGTTGCAAAAGAGTCTGGTTTGTTCTTAAAAAGCCACGATTTTTCGTCAAATTTTGGCCCGAATAAAATCACGATTTTGGGTAAATCTGATTTGCTTGGTCAGCCACTTTTTTACTTACTCAGTTGGCTTGGGTTCAATGTGGAAATGATTGGTAGTAAGGAATTAAATGAGAGAATTGAACAAAAAATTTATTTACATGATTCAGCCGTGATAGTTTCGGCAACTGGTCGGTCTGGACTGATCACTGAGGAGATGGTGAGCGAGGGGGTGGTTTTGGTAGACGTAGGCGAGCCCCGTGCCGATATTGATTTTGCTGGTTGTTTGAAGAAAGCTCGCTTTATTACTCCAGTGCCAGGTGGTGTGGGGCCGATGACGGTGATCAGTTTGATGGAAAATGGAGTGGAGTTGGCAGAAGGCCAACCATCACGAACTAATTTAGATTAGGTTTTTGGATCTCTTGAGTAAAGCTTGATCTGTGCTACAATACCACTCATTAAATAATACTTTCGCTTCGAGTGTTTATCAGTCCTGACTCAACACTCTAGCGATTCTCGGTTGGCAGTCCCAGACAGGGTTAGGCCAGGCTAGAGAAAAATAAGGACATGACATGACAGACTTTTCCAAGCTGCCAAACCACGCTCCAGATTACGATTTACAACAACTGCTCGAGGCAGGTTGTCATTTTGGTCACCAAAAACGCAAATGGCATCCAAAAATGGCCGAGTACATTTACATGGAAAAGAACGGCGTCCACATCTTTGATTTGGTTAAAACAGCCGCTCAGCTCCAAACAGCTTACAACTACGCCTACCAACTTGGCAAAGAAGGTAAAACCGTGATTTTTGTTGGTACTAAACGCCAAGCCCGAGAGGTTGTCAGAACAGCTGCAGAGAAGGCTGGAGTCTTTCACATCACTCAACGCTGGATGGGTGGCTTACTGACCAACTGGGAGCAGATCAACAAATCCATCAGACGCATGATTGAAATCGAAGAGGGTTTGAAAACTGATAAGTTTAAGGGTTATACCAAATTTGAACGCATGCAACTTGAAAAAGAAAAAGGCAGACTCGAACGCTTTTTTGAGGGTGTGAGAGGTTTGAAAGACAAACCAGTTTGTCTGTTTGTTATCGATCCAAACAGAGAAAAGATCGCCGTAACTGAAGCATCCAAAATGGGTGTGTCGGTTGTTGCCTTGGCAGACTCCAATGCCAATCCTGATCTCGTTGATCTGGTTGTGCCAGCTAACGACGATGCCGTTAATAGTGTGGAATTAATCGTCAATCAAATTGCGGAGGGATATTTGGCCGGTAAATCAGCCAAATAATCACAAAATATAAATTCAAAGGAACCAAACATGTCAAATATTTCAGCCACCGATATCAAGAAGCTCCGCGAAGCCACCGGAGCCCGCGTCATGGACTGTAAAAAAGCCCTAGAAGAGGCGGGTGGTGACTTTGCTAAAGCCACCAAGCTTGTAGAAGAGCGTGGTCTAGCCCGCGCTGAGAAGAATGCAGATCGTGAGACCAAAGTTGGATACGTTGGTTGCTATGTCCACACCAACGGAATGATTGGAGCTATGGTCGAGGTTCTATGCGAGACAGACTTTGTAGCCAAAAATGAGGAATTCCGTCAAATGGTCAATGACATCGCCATGCACTTGGCTGCCATGGGTGCGGAAAATAATGAAGACCTATTAGGCCAAGAGTTCATTCGTGATGCTTCAAAAACTATCGAAGGTTTGATTAAGTCACTCAGTGGTAAGATTGGCGAGAAAATGGTCTTGAACCGTTTCCAGCGTTTTTCTGTGGGCGAGTAGCATCGACACAGTTGCATATTTCTGTATTAGACTCGTAGCGAAATAACATTTTTATTATGAAACTGCTTTTAAGTACTGCAAAGGCTTTTTTTTATTGCTCGAAGTAACTCTTGTTACTACTTCGCTCAAAAAAACCCTTTTCGTTCAAAAAAATCAGTTTTTCACTCCAAATTTTATTTCGCTACGGGTCTATTCCGCTGGAAGTCAGTCGGTTTGGTTGTGACGCACTTGACACAGCTGCGGAATTTTACTGTAAACTTAATTGAATGAAAGACTACGCTCCTGCTCAGAGTCAACGCTTGGCAAGCAAAAAGAAAAAAGACATTTCCAGTAAGGTTGGTTTTGTGGCGCGAGCCAATGGCCGAACCAAGGTAATCTCAACAAAGAAAAAAGGTCATCGCTCGAGTGTTGCTACCAGAGTAGGTCGAAAAATTGGACAAAGTCGCAGTGCCAAGAGAGAAAAGGGGAGTGGTTTTTCTCTTATTCGCGCTCTTGGGCTGATGTTAAGTTTAGTTGTTAGTCTTGGCTTATTATCGGTTTCGATTTACTTTGTAATGGTTACCTTGTTTTCATTGACTAGCCCAAGAACAATTTTAGTAATCACGCCGAATAAAGATGGGACTGAGGCAGATTACAGTCTAATTGAGATGTCGCCGCAGGAGCAGCAAATCAGGGTAGTACGGCTTGGTTCTGATCAGAACTTAAAGGTTTTAGGTGGTTACGGTAATTATCGTTTGGAGGCGATTTACCCACTTTTGGCAATCGAGAATAAAAGCTATCACCAGATGAGATCAACATTTTCCTTTATCCTTGGCATAACGGTCGATGATTTAGTGGTCAACAATCAGATGCAGAATTTGGACAGCCCAGCCTCACTGCGAAGCATGGTTTGGAATAGGCAAATTGGTCAAACTAATCCTCAACTCGAAAGGCAATTCCTTAATCAGATGAGAATTTTCATTCAAGATCGCTCACTTCACTGGCAGTTTGATGATGCAAGCGCGACTGGCGAGTGGTTTGAAGATTTACGTCTGAAGTTTGTTAGCGTTGACAGAGGTCTTTGCTCGGTCGCTGTGATGAACTCTGGCGCCGCTCCCGGGTTAGCTGATCGAGTAGGCAAGACGCTTATTGATAGTGGTTTCAACGTGGTGCGGGTTGCGAACGATGACAAAGTTTTCCAGCACAGTGAAGTAGCTTACGATGATCAGCTGGAGAAATGCCAAACGTTAGCGGTTGAGATTAGCAAAGTTATTCCCAACAGAAAACTCAATCCAGACCACCAAGCAGCCTTAGAGCACCGAGGAGAGGTGGTAGTATTCTTGGGTCAGGATATGGCTTTTTGATCTATCTGGCTTGCCAATTGCAACAAATCAGAATTGATTTGTGGCGAATAAGCTTCCGCCATTAAGCCCTATCAATCCGGATTTTGGCAATAGACTTGTAGTGAAATAACATTTTTATTACAAAACTGCTTTTAAGTACTGCAAAGGTTTTTTTCTCGCTTGAAGTAGCTATGCTACTACTTCGCTCGAAAAAACCCTTTTCGTTCAAAAAAATCAGTTTTTCACTACAAAATCTTATTTCGCTACAAGTCTAATTAAGCCCAGATTTTGTAATAAAAATGATATTCACAACAAAGTCTTCTAGTGGGAAATCAAAGCTGTTGGATGTTGTCTTTTACAGCCAGCGTGATCTAAATTAGTCGTTGCTATCAATCTTTTCCAGGGCGTCTTCAATATCTGGTTCATCACCCAATTCTGAGCTAGCAAACTGGAAAGGAATGTCATCTTCAAGAGCAAACTCATTTTCTGGGAAACTGCTATTTGGTCCTAGATTTTTACAGGGGAAAGATTGGACATGTTCATTTTTCTTGGACTTTTTGGTTTCTCGAATCTGAACCAGGCAAGTTTTTTCGCTACAGCTATTGATTATGCAGCTATACTCGTTGCCACGTTCAATCAGTTTTGAAAGTCTGAAGGACAGGTCGTCCGGCAAGGTGCCGATTCTTTCTCCTCCAGACAGTTCGATGGAAATATAACGATTTTTAGGATTGACTAAACAAGTTTCACCAATTTTAAGCTTTGATAAAACTGATTTACCATTGAGACGTTGTAGTTCGACAATTTTTGTCTTTCCTGGCTCTTCGATGAAGTAATTGTCTGAAGAAAAACCAGCTATGTTGGTGGGCTGATTCTTTTTTATGTTATTGAGGTGTTTTTGAGCGATAATATTTGACTTATCAATACTCATAACTTGTTGGAAGGTTTTTTCGGCTTGCTTGGTTTCGCCAAGTTGCATCTGAGCAACGCCCAGACGGTTGAGAGCAGCAATATTGTTGGGCTCGATTTCCAGTATTTCTTGGTTGACTCCGATGGCTTCCTGCCAACTGAGGTTTTTAGCGGCCTGAACTGCTTGCTTTTGGAGGAGTGAGAGTTTTTGCATAATTAAAGCCCCTGATTTTCCCACCAAACCCTGATGTTTGCTACCGCAGTTTGGGTTTGGGTGTAGTTTCTAGGTAGATCATCGGTTCGTTAGCAGTTTGTGGTGATTAAAATTACCCAAGCCTGCGCGGTGAGCCGAATGAATGCGGCTAAAAAATTAGAGAGTAGCTTAAAGCCATAAACTCGTATTGTCAACCGATACTGTGGTACTTACAATATGCCTGAGGCTGCCTAGTCCATAAGATTATTGTGTTGGAAAAAATCAAGCACTTAGCACCTACACACTGCAAATCGAAGGAGTTATATGTCAGGACATAGCAAATGGTCAAATATCAAAAACCGCAAGGCGGCAGTTGATGCCAAAAAGGGCAAAATTTTCAGCCAATTAGCCAGAAATATTCGATCAGCAGTCAAGGAAGGCAAGTCAGATGATCCCAAGTTCAACGCCAGCCTTAGACTCTTACTTGAAAAGGCTAGAGCGGCCAACATGCCAAAAGAGAAAGTCGATAAGGCTATCGATGTGGCCATGGGCCGTGGTCAAGGTGCCAATGTGAAAGAAAATCTCTATGAGGGCTTTGGACCAGGTGGCGTTGGTTTACTAATCGTTGCTCTGACTGACAACCCCAACCGCACTGCCTCGGATTTCCGAACCATCTTATCAAAGGCTGGTGGTTCCTTGGCGGGACCTGGGTCAGTTAAGTACATGTTCTCGATGGGCGAAGATGGCGAGCAGGTTTGTACCATGCCTTTGCTCGTTGAGGACAAAGATCAGCAGCATCAGCTTCAGGAATTAATTGATCAGCTCCGTTCACATGATGATGTTGAGGACATTTATTGTGCTGGTGAATGGCCAGACAAAGAGTAGAGACGAAAAAGTAGAGTAAGTTCAACCGAAAGAAAAAATGAGGCGTCGTGAGAAATTTGTGATTGTTGCTGTTCTTTTGAGCTTGTGCTTGTTGGGCATTCAGTACGTCAGTCTAGATTGGCGATATTTAGCAATCGGCATTTTCTCGATACTGACGTATCTTTTTTCAGCTTTCGCACTCTCTGAGGACCTACAACGACACGAGTGGTTGACCATTCTGCCGTTTCCAGTGCTCTACGGGACGGCAGTGGCCCTATTTTATTTCCTTTTACCAGAAAGTGTCATTAGTCGTGTCAGTATTACGGCGCTTTTTGGAGTAGGCATGTACGCTTTATTACTCACAGCCAATATTTATTCCGTTGCAAAGGGTCGTAACATTCAGCTTCTATATGCGGCTCAAGCCGTAGGATTGTTTTTCACTCTCCTAACGTCTTTACTTTTTAGCAATACCATTTTTTCTCTCAAGTTGCCTTTCTATGGCAATGGCTTGTTGATAGGCCTAGTGCACTTTCCGGTAATCTTGATGTCGCTCTGGTCGACTACTCTTGAGGAGAAGGTCTCACGCCAAGTCTGGTGGTTTTCTTCTTTGTTAACGCTGGTCTTAGTTGAGTTTGCGGTTTTAGTTTCATTCTTGCCAATGCCTGTCTGGAACCTGTCGCTCTTCATCATGGCGATGATGTACATCGGACTGGGCGTAATGCAGAGTTTTCTGCGTGGTCGGCTCTTTCAGCGAACCATTAACGAGTACACTCTGGTAGGCATTTTAGTTTTTGCCCTGTTTCTGATCTTATTTCCACTCAAGTAAAAAGCAGCGATGTAGCGTGTTCAGGAAAACCTGGACCTGAAATCTCATCTGCAAGCAAACCTCTTCAACTTCAAATCTCGAGCTTTCTCGGCTTGATTTTTATCGCAGAAAATGCGGTAAATGGGGTAAAGCAGGGTATGGGCTTGAGGATACTCGGCAATTATGCCGAAGAAAGAATCAGATTGATTGGTGGGATTGTAAGAAAGCCAGATTTGGATGATTATTCAGGCAAAAAGGGAATGTAAGGTGGACAGAATCTACTTGATTATTAACAACAGACGGGGCAGAGAGGTAGAAAAATTACTACCAGGCATAAACAGGGTAGAGTGATATAGTTTGATATAGAAAGGTAAGGATAGCGTAAAAATCCGTGAAAATTATAGGACTTTGCTAATGTTTAAATAATTACCGACTTGTGAAGATAAAACTAAATAAAATCTGATGCTTTTGTGGATAACTTAAAGTCACATGCCTGGTATTGGACCTCCTAGTATCTCACTGAAATGATCCATTCTCTCACGTTTTTGCAGTAAATATTTACTCGATTAACGAATAAAAAACCCGAATGCCTGTTTCGCTAAGAGAGGTTTAAGAGTGTCTACTAAGGGTAGATCACCAGAGGTAAATGAAGGAATGATCAGAAGCGCATCTTTTACGTCATTGGTGGAGATAAAAATGCAGACTCTTCCAAAAACTCCTCCCCATCGGGAGAGAGCACTCGCGCTACTACATTGATAAAAACGACAGAGACATTATGTCGCACAATATAACTTTTACGACGTTGGCTAGTCATTGCTTAAGACAAGTCGATTTTTGTCATTTCTGATTTTTTCATTTTTCCTCGAGTAATCTGTGTGATGATTCTGATTTTTGCGGTTTTTTGTCCAGATTTCCCCTGGTTTTTCACACCATTTTTGTTTCTCGGCTTAACAATTTGCCAAATCAAGTTTTTCGGCTGATCTCCTGCCAAGACACGCCTGGTGGTATCAGGTAGACTTGAGGTTTTTGTGGCTGTTTAAGCCAAGTGGATTGTCTGGTGCTATGCCGAGGAAACCAGATACTACGTCAACCGGGCCATTATCACGGGCTAAATCTGGATAATTAAAGAAAAGATTGATACATCAATTAATAAATCCGTTTTTTTGAAGAAAATTGCTCGTAAGACGATGACCGATTGGCCAGTTTTCAAGAAAAAAGCCGTTTTTAGGCCGCTAGTGAGCTAGAGTTTAGCCTGGAGAGATTGACCATGATTTCCAGGCTAAAAGAGGCACCTGTTGGTCGGAAAATGATAAATGAGCATAAAAATCTCAATAAGATATGATTTTTTATCATCATAGAGCAAATTCGCTTAATTAAAACTGTTTTTTTTACGCCAAATTCAGGGAGTCACCATTCACAGCAAAATCATTTTTCCGGGAAATTGAGTATCTAGCCTGGTAGTAAAGAGTTGCAGGTAGACAAAAGCTACCAGAATAAATGGACCTAGAAAAAAATACGACAATAAATATTAATTAGCACCAGGCTTAAAAATGTGCATTTTTCTTTGAATTGAGAATATTTTTTATTCAATCTTGAAAAAAATGTGTGAAAAATTGATGTTTGGCCGATTATGCCGATGAAACAACATGGAGATTTTTGTTGGGAGATTTTCATTTTATTGACATTGTCATGATCGCTCAAAACTTTTAGCGCAAGCGGCTGGGCACCGTCATTTCCGTCGTCAAACCTAAACTGTTGTATGTTGCAGTTCGTTAAGAAAAATCGTCGTTTGTTATACGGCGCTGCAATTTTTTTTCATTTTGTTTTGCTTTGGTTGCTTGGAGTTGTCAGGTCGAGTCGAAGAGACCTTTTTCTCATTTAAATTATTAGTTTCATTATCAATCTCTATCAGAGTATAGCAATGAAAAAAGACTGATATATGGTGATAAATATCAAGTAGTCTCTTTTAGCAGACAAAGCTGTACTCTGCTAATGACTTATAGTAATCCTGGATTGAAAAAAAACTGAACTCGAGTATGGAGTCTTTAAAATTGTCCTGAGCAAAGCATTTCGATTAAACAAGATCACTTTGTCGAAAATCTGCCTGATTTAATAACGAGCAAGTGGAAATATGACGAATCCAAAGCCAGTCTGTACAGTCTGTCTTGAGTAAGATATAACAGGTCTTGGAAAAATGCAATCGGGTCGGGGGGTGACATTTTCCAGTTTCCCCTCGCCTTGCATTTCCTCTATCCGAAACCTGTTATCATTGCTATGACTACTCTCGCCCACCCCGCTATGATCGATTTCCTTGAATCGCTTGAGGTTGAAAGAAATGTTAGTCGTCTGACTATCCGCAATTATAGTCATTATCTGCGTCGGTTTTGTGATTGGTTTAAGAATGAAGGATATAATGATTTGCAAAAGCTTGATCAAGAAGTTCTACGGAAATATCGAATTTTCTT
Organism: Patescibacteria group bacterium; assembly: GCA_049322575.1. Taxonomy (GTDB): domain Bacteria; phylum Patescibacteriota; class Microgenomatia; order UBA1400; family PJMF01; genus JBMORQ01. The sequence continues at coordinate 158,398 of JBMORQ010000027.1, read as the reverse complement.
GGCTAGGTATGTTGATGAACAGAATCGAACTCTCTCGAAGAAGACTCAGAGCTATCACGTGATAGCTCTCCGCTCTTGGTTAAAATGGCTGACAAAAAACGATCAGCCTGTCCTCCACCCTGAAAAGGTTGATCTCCCCAAGGGTGAGTCGACTCCAATGAAGTTTCTCTCAACAGAAAAGCTTGATCTGTTACTCGGCCAGCCCAACGTCTCGAGCATTTCTGGTTTGCGGGATAAGGCCATACTCGAGGTACTTTTTTCGACCGGATTGCGTGTTAGCGAGCTGGTTTCTCTAAATCGCGACCAGATTGACCTCGAGAGACGAGAGTTTGGGGTAATTGGCAAGGGTCGACGACCTCGAGTAGTCTTTCTTAGTGATAGAGCGGCTGTTTGGTTGGGTCGTTGGCTCGTCTCCAGAGAAGACACCTGGCGACCGGTTTTTATCCGATTTTCTGGTAAGTTGCCAGACATTGTCGATGATGGAGAAAATATGCGTTTGACCTCCAGGAGTGTTCAACGTTTGGTTGACAAATACTCGAGAAAAGCTAAACTACCTATTAAACTGAGTCCCCATGGTATCAGACACAGTTTTGCCACAGATTTACTTGCAAATGGGGCAAATTTGCGCGATGTTCAAGAAATGCTTGGGCACAAAAGCATCGCTACCACTCAGATCTACACTCACGTGACTCGTCCTCAATTAAGACGGATACATGGTGAGTTTCACACAAAAATCTAAGGATTTTTTTGCAAAAAATCTTGTTAGTGTATGGTTGGGTTGTAAAGTTTCTCAGAATTGTTGCACCTCAAGCGGATAAGCTCTTAGCAGAGTAAGCTTTTGTCTGCTAATAAAGCCTGCTCGAAGTACGGATTGATTTATCAATCTTTTTTTTTAAGTGAGATGGTTTTTTTATGCCTAATAAAAATCTAAAAAATAAAAAGTTTCTGGACAGCTAAGGGTGAAAATTAGCCTGATGGGTAGGTAGAAATCACAGATGAGTTGCTAAAGGATGTTAACAATTTGCAAAAGAGTTGCTAGCGGGTTTTTCCACAGAGCTGCGTCGATCGGCGTCAAAATCTGGCAGTAGTTGACTGATGATTTATCAACAGAAAAAGTGGTTTTTTCATTGGTGTCAGTATCGATTGGTGGCCAATTGGGCGTGAAGAAAAGATCGATTTTTTTATCATTTTTGCGTCTCTGTTGATGAAAATCAGGTGGCTTGGATGATATGGATTTTGCCTTAGCTCTTCTTAACTGTTCCATAAAGTCAAACTCTACAAGCTGTTTTTTGCTTTATTGAGCAATTAATGTGTGCAATTATGACTATCAAACATGATCATAAACCTATGAAAAATATCAAATATATATAAAAAACTACGAAATACTTCAAAAAGTTAAAGATCCAATCAAAGCTAGTCAGTTTAAAAAATGACTGTTTGAGATGGATGAGAATTAAAAAAAACGTATCTGACGGCCCTCCGTTGGCAAGATTTTCCATGCAACCATCAAAAAAAATGTGTTACTGTGATTTTGAAAGAGTTTTGTGCAAAAAATATACGGTAAATCCAATAATTTATTACCGCAAACCATAGTGATAATCTCAGAAAATCTGACCTTCAGAGTTCGATGAGATTCCCCTACTCCACCTTTTTTGAAGCTAAAATTCCTCCAGAACACTCAATAACCTATAACACTTTTGTGATACTTACAAATATTTTGATATATATTGCAATATTACCGCAAGACATGAGAGACCAGATCGTAACTGGCGAAAGAGATTTGCTGGCCTGGCTAGTGGCAAAATTATCAAGCAATGGTAAAATAGCCCTGTTATTAAAGGGCTCGTAGCGCAGTTGGTTAGCGCGTCTGTATGGCATACAGAAGGTCAGGGGTTCGACTCCCCTCGAGTCCACAATATGTCTCCTCTCCCCAACTCTAATCTTAAATCAATATGGGACAAAGTTTCTCTGGGTTACTCTGACGAGGCAATCAAGGGCCCTGATTATGTCGCCAACTTTCAAACAGTGCATCAAGTTATGGGAAAGGTGAAGGGAAAAAAGATCCTCGATGTTGGTTGTGGCACAGGGAGCACTGACGCCTATCTGGCCAGCCTGGGAGCTCAAACGACCCTTGTCGATGTTTCGGATGTTGCTTTGTCTTTTGCTCGCAAAATTTTCCGCAAGCTTGGATTAAAGGCCAAATTTGTCCAAGCAGATGCATTCAACTTACCCTTCAAGAAAGAGAGTTTTGATATCGTTTGGAATGGTGGGGTGCTCGAGCATTTCTGCGATGAAAAGAAAGTCGAGATGTTATCTCGGATGTGGAGTTTGGTTAAGCCAGGTGGTCGGCTGGTGGTGTTAGTGCCAAATTCGCTTGATCTGCCCTTTATGTTGGCTAAACAGGTTCTGATTTGGCGTCGGAAATGGGCTTTTGGTTTTGAGGACGATATGCCTACCTGGAAACTCTCTAGTTTGTTAAGGGCTGCCAAGATTTTAACTTCCAAGTCGGCAAGAAAGATCAAAATTTATGCATACAACCCAATTGTTGGTTGGTGGTTTTTTCCTTATGGCAGAGAAACAACCACTTGGTTTGGCTTAAATACCGTAAGATGGCACAAGATGAAAAGCCCTTTGGGGCACATTATTGTGATGGTGGTGGAAAAGAGTTGATTTAACGATTGAGTTGGTACAAGTCTGATTGACAAAACACCTTGCGGATAACTTAGTTTTAGATTGATGATTTCCTCCAAAGTTAGGAGCTATTTCTCTACTCTTTCTGCAAAAATCAGCATGCGTTGTTTGGTGGTTCCAGGAGGCCAGCATGTTTGTAGAACAATGCTTTCATTGGCTTGTTCTCTATATAAAAACTCAACATTGTTTGGTTCGGTTACTTGTTTTTCAATGACTTGATAATGGTTCTTTTGCCCATCGTGCCAGATATAGATATCGTCACCTACCTCAAGTTTGCCTAAAAGATAGAAGATAGCGTTGTATTGTGTTTTGAACTCTGTAGTTGAGGAATGCGCAAAATAGTAACCAAGACCGCCGTTGTCCGGAAAACTGGTGCTTGAGGCATGTGCAATGCCTCTTTTTAGGGCTTGAGTATAGGCTTCCTTGTTGTTGGGATCAACGTTAAAAACTACCGGTTCATCAAGGAAAATTTTTGGGATGCGAATTCCATAGTCTTTGTACTTAGAACGCCCATCAAGATTGATGCTAGAAAAATCAGGTATAAAAAGTTGAGCTAGGTTGGAAATATGTAACTTTTCTTGAAGGAAGGTATTGTATTGATACTTAGCCTCTACCCAAATAATTGGCCAGACCGTGAGCATTAACCAAATAATAAATGCCAAAAAGGAAAGAACGGTTGAAATGGTCAGACCCAGCACCAGGTTGCGATTCTTGCTTCCAAGATCTACTTTAGGGAAACGAAACCAGGTAGGAGATCGCCTTTTGGCATGAGCAAATTGCGGTTGATTCAGTTTTTGGTTGACAGCAGATTGAGATTCTTGTTGGTAAGAAGTTTCGGGCACGTCTTGTGGTTCTGAATAGATTGGTTCTGACATTCCTAGAATAATAGACTTGTAGTGAAAGAAAATTTTTTATAACAAAACTGCTTTTAAGTACTGCAAAGGTTTTTTCTCGCTCGAAGTAGCTACGCATACTACTCTAGGCTACTACTTCACTCAAAAAAACCCTTTTCGTTCAAAAAAATCAGTTTTTCACTACAAAATCTTACTTCGCTGCAAGTCTAATAACCTCTTTGCTCACAGAAATCAGTTTTTCACTACAAAGTCATATTTTGCAGGAAGTCTAATCCCACTATAAGTCTAACCTATTTAATCAGTTTTTTCTTGATGAACGTCAGGGCGGTTCCAACCAGTCCGCTACCCAGGCCAAAAATGGTGAACTCGGTTGGTGTGCCGGTTGATGGTTGATTAATGATTGGTTTGGTATTGATGTAGACATTCTTGCGACATGCATCATCGCCACCTTGCCAGTTCCCTTGTGAGTCCTTAATGTAGGCTTTAGCAACATAGGTGCCGGCAGTACCGTAATTTTTGGCAAACTGTCCAGTTGAGTTTTCTTCTATCTGGCCGTTGCCGAAATCGAGCTTGTAGGATTGAATCGAGCCTTTGTTGTCATAGCCGGTGATGTCAAAGTTGATTGTTGCCGGCGCTTGAGAGCCGTTAGGAGCTGAAACGTAAAGGTTGCTGCAATCGGATCGATGTGACTCTATGTTGGAGGCTTTAACATGAGCGGTGGTTGTGCAGGCTGTACTGGTTTTCCAGTTGCCATTGGTGTCTTTGACTTCAGCTCGAACGCTAAAGTTGCCTGAGCTTTCGTAAGTGTGTTCAATTTCCTGATTAGTTGATTCGGCCTGTTGGCCGTCGCCAAAGTAGATACGATATCGCTGGATGGAGCCTTGGCTGTCTGAGCCATATACTTTGTATTTGATTTTGGCTGGGACCAGGCTATCGTTGCCACTAAGGATGACTAGATCGTCACAGCTGCTGGTATGACTTGGGGCTCTGGTGGGAGTTGGGGTGGCTGTCGGTCCGGGTGTATTGGTGGGAGTTGGTGTGGCGCTTGGGCCCCTGGTTGGGGTGGGCGTAGCTGATGGGCGTGGGGTGGCAGTGGGTCTTGGAGTTGACGTCGGTCGAGGGGTGTTGGTTGGTGTAGCTGTCGGTGCGTCAGGAATGATGGCAACCCAAATGGCCGAGTCGTTGAAATCCATGTCTTCTATATAGGCGTCGTGACAGTTGTGCATGTTGCCGGCACAGGTTAGGTCAACTCTTCCTGAGCTGGGATAAGAGGCGCTAATCTGAGCTAAGCCACTATTAGGACTGCCTGGCTCAAAAGCGAAACCGTCTCCCCAGCATTGTCGAGAGATGACTTGAACATTGTCTCTCGAGGCGCTGTTATTTAGTGAGGTGATGTCGAGGGCTGTTGGGCCGTTTGGTCGGAAGCCTTGGCAGACATTACTGGATGGACTGGTCCAACCGGTAAAAGGCGTATCACCATGATTCATGGCAACTTGGAACTGGGCGTTGCCAGCAACTCTTAAATTGGTGTCCCAGTACCCTTCTCCAGAAACTTGGCGACTGACGCTTTGGCCGTTGGCCGCGACGGTCACGATGCCAGTAGTTGGAGCTTTATAGTAGATGCGCACTCTACCGGAGTAGTTAGTGGAGATCAACGGGTTATAGTTACCGTTAGCATCTCGACCGCAGTGCTCTACTCTGCTTTGACGGCAGATATTAGCTGATTCATCGGGGTAATTAAAGTAGTAACTTGATTTATTAAGACAGTTGTCGCTGGAATTCAAGTAATTGATGCTGCCAGCAGTGTAGGATGGACAAAAATCTTCTGCGCTAACAGTTTTAGCTGAACTTAGGGCTAAAAATGAAAATAAAGCTGTAGCCAAGAAAACTAGGTTGATTTTTTTCACCATATATCTTGATTTTACACTTATAAGGACGCTTTTGTCAAAGGAAAATGAGTGGTTCTGATATATTTGACTAGATTATGTAATCGTTATGATATAGAGTTTTAAAACGTCTCGGCTTAAATTTCAGCTTGTTTATGATAGTGACATAGAAAATGTGTCCACTATGACTTCTGTCTACGAAGTAGTTGTGATTTTGTGATTTTATAGCGTCGATAGCTGCCGTTGCATCATCAACGGTTTTTTTATCTGGATGGTTTAACAAAGGTGTTAAGTAGGGATTGCCTCTTCATTAAGAGCAAACGAAAGCAACATGCAAGCTCTATACCTCACAATTGAAGATTTATCCAATGTGGCAAGTATACCTAGCTTAAATGCCTCATCACTACCATGAGCATATCTCATACAGTGATAGACTAGCCATGCACGGCCTTGATATTTTTTTGTATTTGCGTAGGTAGCAAGAAAGCATGGAACAATTTGCTTCCCCAACGGTTTTAACTAGCGCCAGATTTTTTCTAAATCAGACGAACTGAAGGTATCTAGCTTTGCTAATATTTTTTCAATTTCTTCAGATTTCATAGGCTAGTTCATTGCAAAGACTTGAACTGCTCCCCTCATATCTACTCCCCAGCTATATCTTCCTCAATTTCATTGGTTACTGCCACCGCGACCACAGAATCTTCTTTATTGAGTTTCATCAGGATCACACCTTGAGTTGGTCTGGTGAGAATTGGGATGGATTGTTTAGCGATAGGCAACTTGATTGTTTGACCATCCTTGGTGCTAATTACCACCTCTTTGCTTTGGTCGTCTACAACTTGAGCACAGGCAACTTTGCCGGTGCGAGTGGTGATTTCCGAAACCTTGACGCCAAGACCAGATCTCTTTTGCAGTGGATATTGCTTAAGTAGAGTGCGTTTACCCATGCCGTTAGCAGTAACAATAAGTAGTGAATTCTTCTCCTCGATGTCTCCTGGAGTAAAAGCTTCTACTCCAACAACATAGTCACCAGACTTGAGAGTAATGCCCTTGACGCCTTTGGTGTCGCGTTGGCTGGCTTTAACCTCCTCTTCGCTGAAGCGGATCGATTTGCCGTCATGTGTGATCAAGAGGATGTGGTCTTTATCTGCCACGACTTTGCCCCAGACGAGCTCGTCATCCTTGTTGAGGGTGATGGCGACGATGCCGCTTTGGCGGATGTTATCGAATAGTTTTACGGCTGTCTTCTTGACCAAACCATCGCGCGTGGCCAACATAATGTATTTGTTGGCATCGGCTTCTTCGTCGAGAGGCAAGATTGATTGGATTTTTTCCTCTGGTTTGAGGTTGAGTAAATTAACTGCAGCCGTGCCTTTGGCTTGTCGGCTGGCGGCAGGAATTTCGTAAGCTTTCATCTTGAAAACGCGGCCTTGGTTGGTGAAAAAGAGCAGGTTGTCATGGGTTTGGCAACTGACGATCGCCTGGAGCATATCCTCGGTTTTCATCTTCAAACCGCTGCTACCTTTGCCACCGCGGGATTGTGAGCGCAGCGCGCCACTTTCCATACGCTTGATGTAGCCGCTCTCGGTGAGGGTGACAACGGTGACTTCGTTGGCGACTAAGTCCTCTTCGTTGAATTCACCAATTTTGCCTTTAACTAGCTTGGTGAGGCGTTTATCGCCGTAGAGTTCGATCATTTCTTTGGTTTCGTCACTAATCACGCCCAGAATTTTGTCTGGGTGCATTAGTAAATTAATCAAAGCATTAATAGTCTGTTGGATTGCTTTATATTCGTCTTCGATTTTTTGTCGCTCTAGGGCAGCTAGACGCTTGAGTTGCATTTCCAAGATGGCGGTTGATTGAACATCGCTCAAGCCAAATTTCGTCATTAAAGCATCGTGAGCGGTTTGGGTGTCTGGTGAGCGGCGAATGGTCTCAATTACTTCATCGAGGTTAGCCAAGGCGATCAGCAAGCCTTCTAGGATATGGGCGCGATCACGGGCTTCCCCGAGATCAAACTGGCTACGTCTGACGATAACCAACTGACGGTGAAGAATATACTCCTTGAGGATCTGACGGATGTTCATCAGCTGAGGGGTGCCCTCGCTGTTTAGAGCAACAATATTGAGAGAGAAGGTCGTTTGCAGATCTGAGTACTTAAAAAGTTTGTTGAGAATGACTTTGGGTCGGGCATCGCGTTTAAGCTCGATGGTTACCTGCATACCCTTGCGGTCCGAGTCATCGCGTAAATTTTTGATGCCGATAATTTTCTTATCTTTGACCAAGTCGGCAATTTTCATGAGTAATTTGGCTTTGTTGACTTGGTAAGGAAGTTCGGTCACTACAATTTGGTAGCCTTTGCCGGATTCCTCGATTGAGGTCTTGGCCCGGATGACGATCCTGCCACGACCAAGTTGATAAGCTTGTTTAATGGCGTTAAAGTCATAAATAATGCCGGCTGTAGGAAAGTCCGGACCGTTGATGTGGGTCATGATCTCATCGAAAGTAATGTCACTCTCGAATTTACCTGCAAGTGTTGCGGCTTCTGTTTTAATCACAAAGTCAATTAGCTCTGGGTTGGTAATTTTTTCTTTGCCGGCAACCTCGGCTGGTGGGAAGACAAGCTTGGTTTCAACCTCTGCTCTACCCTTTTGGATCATTTCGATGATGGCATTTGAGACTTCCGTTAAATTGTGAGGTGGGATTTTGGTAGCCATACCCACAGCAATGCCTTCTGAGCCCATCAGCAAGAGATTTGGCAAACGGGTTGGGAGAACGGCTGGTTCCTGGAGAGAGCCGTCAAAGTTGTCGACGTGTTTGACGGTTTTTTTGTTAATATCAGCCAAAAGTTCTTGAGAAATTTTTGCTAGACGTGCCTCGGTGTAACGCATGGCTGCAGGGCTGTCCCCATCAATTGAACCAAAGTTTCCCTGGCCGTCAATCAGAGGATAGCGCATGCTAAAGTCTTGGGCCAAGCGCACCAAAGCCATGTAGACGGACGAATCACCATGAGGATGGTACTTACCTAAAACATCACCGACAATACGAGCGGATTTTTTGTAAGCACTGTTGTGATGAATACCGCTACGAAACATCGAAAAAAGAATACGACGGTGGACCGGCTTTAAACCATCTCTCACATCAGGTAAGGCACGAGCTACGATGACGCTCATGGCATAGTCGAGGTAAGATTTTTCCATTTCCTCGACGATCGAAATGTGTTTCAGTTTGCCAAACTTTGAATCGGTGACTGTCCCAATGAGGGAATCATCATTAAGATCGTCATTAACCGACTCTGCCTCAGTTTCTTCAAATTTTCGTTGTTCTTGTTCAAGATCGACGATCTCGATTTTTTCTGGTTGGTTTTTTGGGTCTTGGTCGGACATATTTTTCTTACTGATTTTTTGGCATGCTAAAGTTAGGCAGCCAATGCTTTCTCAATTGCTGGTGCAATTTCCTTTTTACGTGACATTCTTGAGCCAATATCTAAAACATTGTCTTGTGTTTGACCGCCAAAGGCCTTCTCTGCCACTTGGCGCTCACTCTCACCAAGAATTAACAATTTGGTGTTGAGTTTAAGGGTGTCGCTGATTGCCACAAAAAGCAAACTGACTTTTTCTTCGTCTTTGACTTGTTGCATGGCTTGCAAGAGCGAGGCTTTTTTCTCTGTCAGGACCTTTTCTTGTTCGACGGTTTCGAGCTGGTCAATAAAAGTTGGTTGTGCAAACTCAAAAACTTTGTAGTCGTTGCGTACGATTTCGAGGTCAGAAAGTTTAGAAACGTCTGATTTAGCCTTCAAAACTTCTAGGGCAAGTGCGTCGATATCGTCAATTCCGGCAATTTTTGCCAGCTCCAGGCCAATTTCCTTATCCTTGTCGGTGCAGGTTGGACCTCTAAAACCGACTGTGTCAGACAAAATTGCCGCTAGCATCAAAGATGCCAAATTTTTCTCAGGTGTTAAGTCTTGTTGTTTCATCAGGTAATAAATGATGGTGCAAGAAGAACCCCAAGTCTTGAAAGTCATGAAAATGGGATTGCTCAAGTTGAGATTAGCCTTGTGGTGATCAACAATCTCGACAATTTGATCGGGGTTAAGACCATCCAGACGCTGGGAGGCCTCGTTGTGATCGACAAGTACGATTTGATCGTCGGCTTGAATATCGGCTGCTGTGATGAGTTTGGGAGCTGTTAAGCCAAATTTTTCAAACAAAAAACTGGTTTCGGGATTAAGCGGATCGGCGATAGCCGCTACGGGGTTGGAGTAGCCAAAACATGGGCGATTTTGATATAAATGTGTCAGAGCCATAGCAGCGGCCACAGAATCAGTATCAGGTTTTTTGTGTCCAAGAACGTAAGTGGTTGACATAGTTCCTTTCTTTTTGGCTTCCTCAGATTTTTATGATCGTCTAAATATCCAAGTCAGCTAACTGGGCATGACTTTGAATAAACTTTTTGCGTGGCGCAACCTCGTCCCCCATCAGAACAGAGAAAGTGCGATCAGCATTAGCGGCATCCGCGATAGTTACCTTTTTAAGGGTTCGAGTTTTAGGGTTCATGGTTGTTTCCCAGAGTTGCTCAGGGTTCATCTCACCCAAACCTTTGTAACGCTGAAGTTCAATTTTGGCGTTGGGTGATGTCTTCTGGATCTCGGCGACCGCAGCATCTTTTTCCTCTTCGGTGTAGACATAGTTGTCTTTTTTGTTGTGGGTGACTTTGTAAAGTGGTGGCATGGCAACGTAAAGATAGCCTTGCTCGACGATAGCGGGCAGATGGCGGAAGAAGAAAGTCAGGCCAAGAGTGGTGATGTGTTCGCCATCAACATCAGCATCGTTCATGAGAATAATGCGATGGTAGCGTAATTTACCAGCATCAAAAGTGTCGCCAATACCGGCGCCCAGAGCGATCACGAGATTTTTGAGTTCCTCGAAGGCCACCACTTTGTCGATTCTGGCCCGCTCGGTGTTAAGGATTTTGCCACGCAATGGGAAAATGGCTTGAAAACGGCGGTCGCGGCCTTGCTTGGCACTATTGTGAACAAATACTCCAGAAGACAAAGCAAAATTGTGTGATCCAGGAACTTCGATATCGTAAACTGGAATTTTTTCCGATAGTTTTTCGACTTTAACAATTTTGTGATTATAATTTGCTATGACCTCTAGAGAAGAAATTTGATCACCACCAAAATATTTTTGTGTGAAAGTTTCAAATTTAAGGAGGGTTTTATCATTAACAGATCGTCGGTGTTCGGCATATGCGGCTAGATCAATCAAGCCACTGTCTTGGACAAAATTTTTCATACAGGAGAGCGTTTTGTGGAAGTATGTGTTTCCCAAAGTCTCTTTCCTTTTTTGTCTGAATTCACTTGTCCATTGTGCTAGTTTATGAGTGAAAAGCCATTGGTTTGATTTAGGATCCCAAACCATTTCATAACCATCAATCGTTATGCCCTTCTGTTTCCTATCTGATATTTTTTTATACAAAGGCATGATTGAATCTTGGGTTGTAAGCTTGTCAGCTCTGCAGTATTTGCCAGTTCGGAGCATGAATCTGTGGTCTGGGGTGCAGACAATTGTTTCACCAGAATCTAGGGTTAATTTGATGACAGTTGCGCTAGCCTTTGTTTGACGTGGATTGATAACTGGAGCTAATCCAATTTTTCCGTCTCTGCGAATGGTGTAGCAAAAATGTTTTTTACCTTGATTTTGTTCAGAAATTATTTCAAGGAAACTTAGATTTCTACCGTCAGCCAATGCAACTTTAGTGTCACCAGAGAAACAGCCACCAGCACTATCTCCCTCAACAATATAAATCTCCGACTCGGCGGCCTCGTGGCTTTGACAATCTGCTAACTTTCCTGGCAGAGAGTTGCCCTCGAGTAAACCCTTGCGGATGACGGCATCCTTGGCAGCGCGAGCAGCCATGCGAGCGCGAGCTGAGAGCATGATTTTGCCTACAATCTCGCGGCCGACTTTGGGGTTTTCTTCCAAAAAAGTCACAAAATTATCTTTGAAGATTTGATAAACTGCGGTTTGAGCCTCGGCGTTGTTGAGTTTGGACTTGGTTTGAGATTCAAACTGCAGGTCGTTGGCCGGCATTTTAACAAAAACCACGGCTGTTAAACCTTCACGCAAGTCGTCGGCAACAAATGATTCCTTTTCCTTGAGCAAACCGTTTTTTTCAGCGTAGTCGCGCAAAACACGTCCTAATGCAGTGCGAAAACCATTAACGTGGGTGCCGCCGTCCGGGGTGTTGATAACGTTGACATAGCTTTCAACTTTTTCGTTGTAGCTATCGTTGTATTGCAAGGCAGCCTCAACCCCGATTTTTTTATGAGTTGTTTCGTCTTGCCAAACTCCAGAGACATAGAAAACATCATGCAGCGCTTTTTTGCTCATGTTGAGGTGTTCAACCAAGGAGCGAATACCACCCTCGAAGTAATAGTGCTTATTAACTCCGGCAATTAGGTCATTGAGTTCAAAATAAATACCGGCCATCAGGTAGGCACGATCTTTGATGATTTGAACTAAGGTGTTGTGACCAAAGGTGGTGGTGGAAAAGATGGTTTTGTCGGGAATAAATTTAACGATGGTACCGGTTTGATAGCTGGTGAAGCTACTTAATTGATCAGGAAAAATTTGTTTAACCTCTTCGAGAGTAATTTCACTGACTTTTTGTCCCGGAACACCTTTGCTATACCACTGGTAGTAGTATCTACTGTCGCGTTTAACAACAACTTGCATTAGTGCAGACAAAGCATTAACGGCAGACGAACCCACGCCATGAAGACCTCCAGATGCTTGGTAGGCGGTTTCTTCAAACTTACCTCCAGCGTGAAGTTTTGTCATGACCACCTCGAGGGCAGAAACGCCTGATTCGTGCATTTCGACCGGTATACCACGACCGTTATCAACTACGGTGATTACCTCGTCGCCAAGATCAGGGTTATTGGCCAGTTTTTGTTCGGCCTCGGTGGTGTTGCTACGGAAAAGTTGAATGTTTTTGCCAAATCCTGCGATGGCTTCGTCCACAGCGTTGTCGAGAATTTCTTTCGCTAGGTGATGTAGGCCTTTGCTATCGGTCGAACCGATATACATTCCAGGCCTCTTGCGGACGGGCTCTAGGCCTTCCAGGACCTTAATGTGGCTGGCTTTATAGGAATTTTGGGTTGTGTCTGACATAATTAAGAGATTCTTTGTATCACACTTAAGAGTCAATTTCAAACATCATTTTGGTTAGGCAAGTTCGTTAAAGACCGTTTTTAATAGATTTCATGGGCTTTCTTGAGCAATTTTCTTGCAACTGAACAAAAAATGTTCCAGAGCTAATTTTGCGTTGACATTCTGACCCAGCATTGTCAGACAGTTTAGAGCTTTTTGTTGAATTTTGGCATATTGATGTAATCTGTTGGCATTGCCGGGTAAGATTTTTTGTTTTTCAAGTGCTTTTTGCAATTCCTGTAAGGCATCAGAGGATAGCTCTTTTTCCTTCAATTGTTCTTCAACAAAGGCAATTGTCTCGCCGTAACTCGGTGGCTGTTTGTCGAATAATTTTTCAATAAAAGACAAAATTGTTAGTTCAGTGAGATGGCCAGAAGCATTAGTGTTGTCTTGTTGCAGATTCTCAATTATTTGTGATCGATCAATTCCGGTACTGGATTTTCTTATTAACCGGCAACGAGAGATGACAGTTGGCAGTAACTTGTTAATTTGACTGAAAGTTAACAGGATCGTTGTAAGCCTCGGTGGTTCTTCTAGGATTTTAAGCAAAGCATTTTGTGCAGCTAAGGTTGCTTTATCTGCATAAAGAATGATGGTGACACGATGTTGTCCTGTACCAAAAGCTAGTTGCTTTGACATTGCTCTGATTTGGTCTATTTTTAGTGAGTCGTTTTCCTGGTTGATCCAATCGAGATTGGGGTTGTTGTGGCTCTGCCAAGTTGGGCCGTATGTCTCAACCAAAAAGCGGCCGGCGTACAGAAAATGGTCGTCATCATTGTGACACTCTAGCAATAGTGATTCTTGTTTGGGTTTTTGCGGTACTTTCACCATGAGTTTTGGACTTTTTTTTGGGCTAGGGGTATGTCATTATATTGATAATATTATTAGACTTGTAGCGAATAAACAGAACTATTTCAAGATAAGATTTTGCTACGAGTTAGCCGAACAAGCTTTTCTTGGCTTGTTTGTCTTTGTAGAGCTTTAGTGATGACTGAGCCTGTCCAAAACTCACCAGTCAAGGTGCCTCCGATTAGTCCTCCATCTATGGGAGGAAATGTTGTTTCATCTGTTTTAGCTCCTTCGATGAGTTCTTCGGTCTCGGATCCCTCTGGTTCGGAATTTTCAGAGCAGATTAGTGTTACTGGTTCTACAGAATCTAATCAGCTACCTCAATCAAGTCAGGGTCTTGGTCTGGGGTTGGATATGGCGGCAGGTAACCAATCAATATCTCCAGAGGAAGTTGAGAGTCTTTCAGAAAATATTGCTACTCAGTTGGAGTCGGCCGGGGCAAGTGCGGATGCGCCTGTGGTAATCGTTGACCAATCCAGTCAGACATCAGCAGATTCAAGTCAGAACCCAGGTCAATCAGAGGTAGGCAATTTGGTTAGTACATCGTCTCCAACTAACCCCAAGGTGGCTTCTGACTCGGACGGACAGAGCAACACTGTGGGTCAGAAAACTGTCGTTGAGGTATTGCTCGAAAAGAACTTACTTAGCCAGGCAGACGTTGTAAAAATCAACCAAGAACATTTAAGCACCGGCAAAGCAATCGAGGATATCCTTCGAGATCAGCAGCAGGTCAGTGAGGAGACAATCACTAAGGCGAAGGCTGAAATCTATAACATACCCTACATTAAAATTTCTGAAACGGGTATGTCGCCTGAGGCGATTAATAAGGTCGATGAAAGCGTAGCCAGGCGTTACAAACTTTTCCCTTTTGCTTGGGATAAGCAGAACAATAGCCTCAATGTCGCCATGGAAAACCCCATGGATTTGGTGGCGATTGATTTTATTCGTCAAAAAACTGGTTGCGAGATCATTCCCTTCTATGCTATGCCCTCAGAGCTAGACCGAGTAATTGCTGAGCGCTATTCACAGAATCTCTCATCTGAAGTTACCCAAGCTTTGCAAGAAGCACCTCAAGAAATTGAGCGTCGTCGCCAGCAACAAGATCTATCTGAGTTATCTGGAGGCGTAGTTAGAGCTGCCCCAATTAACCGCATTGTAGAGACGATTTTGGATTTTGCGATGCGATCCAGGGCTTCGGATGTTCATATTGAGCCATTGATTGGTCGCACTAGGGTGCGCTATCGCATCGATGGCATTTTAACTGAGCGTCTGATCTTGCCAAAGACGGTCCATGACGCGGTGGTTTCTCGTATTAAGATTTTAACCAACCTCAAGATTGATGAAAAACGTATCCCTCAAGATGGACGCTTTAACTACGCGAGTGATAACCAAGAAGTTGATTTGCGTGTCTCTACCCTACCCACCATTCATGGTGAAAAAGTCGTGATGCGGTTGCTTAAAAAAGACGTAGCTGCCCCTACCTTGGAAGAACTTGGCCTAACCGGCATGGCTTTACGAGACTTACGGGAAGCCATAAAAGTTCCGCATGGAATTGTCTTGGTCACAGGTCCAACCGGTTCAGGTAAGACGACTACCTTATATTCTGTGTTACACATTATCAATACCGCCAAGGTCAACATCATGACTCTTGAGGATCCGGTTGAGTATCAGGTGCCAGGTGTTAACCAAGTGCAAATTAATCCTCAGGCTGGTCTGACTTTTGCCAACGGTTTACGTTCTTTCTTGCGTCAGGATCCCAACATCATCATGGTTGGAGAGATTCGTGATAGTGAAACTGCTGAGCTTGCTATCCAGGCATCTTTAACAGGGCATTTAGTGTTCTCTACCCTGCACACCAACTCTGCAGCCGGTGCTTTGCCTCGTTTACTCGATATGGGAGCTGAGCCCTTTTTGCTTGCATCATCAATGACTTTAGCTATGGCTCAGCGTGTGGTGAGAAAAATCAATCAGGATTATCGCGAGGAATATAAGCCAGACGAGGCAGTGATAAACGATGTTAAACAAGTCTTAGGAGAAAAATTTGATAGTTGGTGTAAGCAACATAACAAAAAACCTGATGAGATAACCCTTTTTAGGCCAAAGGAGGATCGTCCTCACACTGAACCGGAATACAAGGGACGTATTGGTATTTACGAGGTCATGAAAATTACTGAGGAAATCAGTCATTTAATTATGGAACGACGCCCTGCGGGCGACCTCGAGAAAGTGGCAGTAAAAAATGGTATGCTTTTTATGAAGCAAGACGGTTATATCAAGGCACTTGATGGTCTAACTACCATCGAGGAGGTTAAGAGAGTGGCGGAGGTTTAATATGGAAATTCAAGACATTTTACAAATGCTAGTAATTCAAGGAGGCTCAGATCTACACATCGTGGTTGGCAGTCCACCCATGATTCGTATCGATGGTCGTTTGGCTGCTGTTGAAGGCATGACCCCTCTTGATGATGAGGGTGCCAAAGCCTTGATTTTTCCACTCATGTCTCAGAACCAGCGTGATTACGTAAAAGTGAACAAGGAACTGGATTTTGGTTATCAATTTAGCGATCAAGGTCGTTTCCGCGTCAATGTCTATCACGCCAAGGGTCATCTTTCGGCTGCTTTGCGCTTGATTCCTGCACGCATTAAAAGTATTGATGAGTTGAGTTTGCCGCCGATCTTTCATCAGGTCAGTCAGTTCAATCAAGGTCTAATCTTGGTCACTGGTCCCACGGGAGAAGGCAAATCAACAACTCTGGCAGCGGTTATCGATGAAATTAATGCCACCCGCCCTGACCACATTGTAACTATCGAGGATCCAATAGAGTTTGTTTACACACCCAAACAAAGCGTTATTTCACAACGTGAGATAAATCAAGACACCAATAGCTGGGATATTTCTCTGCGCTCGGTTTTGCGGGAGGACCCAGACGTGGTTTTGGTTGGTGAAATGCGTGACTACGAAACCATTGCCTCGGCTATTACTATCGCCGAAACTGGTCATTTGGTTTTTGCCACTCTGCATACGGCTACTGCCGCTCAGACAATCGATCGTATGATCGATGTTTTTCCAGCCAATCAGCAAGGACAGATCCGTCAACAGTTGGCTGGCACGATCAAGATGGTTGTGTCTCAGCGTCTGGTTTCAAGAGTGGACGGAGGGCGTTTTGCGGCGTTTGAAATTATGGTGGCCAATAGCGCCATTCGCAATTTGATCCGAGAAGCCAAGGCCCACCAGATTGACAATGTGATCCAGACGTCAGCTGTGGGAGGCATGATGCTGATCGAGAACCACCTCATGCAATTGGTTCAACAAGGAATAATTACCAAGGACACAGCAATTGCTAAATCGTTCCGACCCGAGGAGATGCATCGTTTGCTCGGTGGTTAGCAACGGGTTGGTTAACGAAGGTAAAAAAATATGCCAATTTTTAAATATACCGCCAAAAATGAATTGGGAGAGCCGATTAAGGGAAAAGTCGAGGCCTCTTCCCAATCCCAGGCAGCAGCCGTTTTAGGGGAGCGCCACTTACTAGTGATTAGTGTCAAGCCACTTGGTGAGGAGAGCTTTCTTGGTTTGAAAAGTATCCTAGGCGGTATCAAGCATGGTGATTTGGTGAACTTTACTCGTCAGCTAGCAACCATGATAAATGCTGGTCTTCCCTTGGCAACAGCTCTGTCGATTCTTGAAGAACAAAGCACAACTGAGATGGGGCGCTTGATTGGAAATCTCCTAAAAGAAATCGAGGGTGGAGGTACTTTTTCTACAGCTCTGGAGAAGGCCAATGGAACGTTCTCTCGCGTTTATATTCAACTGGTAAGGGCTGGTGAAGTTGGAGGTATGTTGGATGGAGTTTTGCAACGTTTAGCAGATACCATGGAGAAAGACAAGGAGTTTCGTGAAAAAACCAAGGGAGCTTTGATTTATCCAGTAATAATTGTCTTGGCAATGGTTGCAGTGGCATTTGTAATGATGGTTTTTGTCGTTCCCCAGCTAACGGCGATGTACAAAGATTTTGGAGCTGATTTGCCACTTCCCACCCAAATTCTTATCTCTGTTTCAAATGTAATGTCCACTTATTGGTATGTTTTTATTGGTTTGGGTGTGCTAGGTTTCTCGGCACTGCGCAGTTGGAAAAAGACCGAGGTCGGAGATCGGATCATTGATGGTTGGTTGGGAAAAGTACCGATCTATGGATCTGTTCGCACCAAGATCATTTTGACGGAGTTCTCCCGTACCCTGGCCCTGCTACTTGGAGCCGGTGTTTCATTGCTTGAGGCATTGGAGGTAGTTGGTGAGGCCATGACGAGCGTTACCTACCGTGAGGCTATCAAGGAATCAGCTAAGCGAGTTGAGAAGGGTGTCGCTTTATCGCAGGCGATAGCACGCCATGAAATTTTCCCATCTATTCTCAATCAGATGGTGGCTGTGGGTGAGGAAACAGGTAAACTGACCGACATTTTGCTTAAACTCTCAGCATATTTTGAATCAGAAAGTGAGCACGCTATCAAAAACCTAACAACAGCCTTGGAGCCTATGATTATGATTGTCTTGGGTGTTGGTGTAGGAATGATTGTGATCGCCATTATTATGCCGATCTACAATTTAACTTCGCAATTCTAGGGCTCTTTTACTGCCCGGTTTGTTTTTTTTGTTCAACTACTTGCTGTAAAAATCAGACTTTCTGCGTAGTATTTTTTTCTATTCAAAATCTTATTCCACAGCAAGTCTATTGAATAAAAATAGTTTTTGTCATGCCAGGATCATCTTTGCACTGTCGAAATTAGTTTTTTACCAGTAATTTTTATTTCGAGAGAAGACTATCCAAATTTAGGACAAAACTGAAGGCAAAATAAACTCTTGCGTCGAGTTGTGGAAGTAGTGTAAAGTGTAAACAGAAAAAGTTGGAGGAGGAATATATGAAATTACTATCTCACCTCAGAAGGTCAGCTGGTTTTACCATGATTGAGCTTCTGGTGGTTATTGCCGTGATTGGTGTTTTAGCCGTGGCTGTTTTGGCTTCGATTAACCCAATCGAACAAATTAACAAGGGTCGTGACACCAGGCTTCGTTCTAACGCTGCCCAGTTGCTCAATGCTATCGATCGTTACTATGCAATTCAGGAGGAGTATCCATGGAATCAAGGAGAGGATAATTTGCCTGCTACCCTTTACCCTTTTGACGGCAGCGCAACTTGTCTTACCATTGTAAATGGATATTGTACGATTGGCGGAGACTCAACAGAGCCAACATGGTTGCAGTTACTTGCTGACACCGAAGAAGTAAAGCAATCATTTATCGATCAGTTAAATGGCACGAGTGCTAATAACGTGTTGAATCTAATTAAGCCAGAAGACGGTGATATCTCGGTTTGCTTCACCCCATCCTCAAATCAGTTCAAACTTGAGGCGATGAAGGCTTGTGGTACAAATGCCAGTTTGCCGGCAGGTGCCTGTGTTGATGGCGCTGATTACACAGCTCCAGCTGTAGCTGACTGGACAACAGAAATGATCTGCTTGCCATAAAAGTTTTAAAATTTGTTGATAAAACCCCGCTTCGGCGGGGTTTTTTGTTTGTTAAGCTTTTGGTTGAGCAGCTTTGTCCTTAGGTTTTCTCTAGTTTTTTGCCGATTCTTAAAAAAAACTCAACCGCTTGTTTGTATTTACTTTAAAGTCTAATATACTAAGTTTATGTTTGATCCAGTGTTTTTGTTGGTTAGTGGTTTTTTATTTTTTTTAGGTGCTTCAATAGGCAGTTTTTTAAATGTTTTTGTTTACCGTACGGTTGAGGGTGAGTCGTGGGTAGCGGGTCGCTCAAAATGCGAAAAATGCCAAAAACAAATTGCTTGGTTCGACAATATTCCCTTAGTTTCTTTTTTAGTACTGGCTGGGCGTTGTAGAAATTGTCGTGCACCGATAGGCATCATCCATCCGGTAGTAGAGTTATTAACCGGTTCTTTGTTTGTCTGGTGGTTTTGGGCTGGCTCGTTGTTTTTCCGTTTAACAACTCAACCACTGCATCTTGTACAGCCCTTCTTTTGGCTAATCGTGGCAATTCTCTTGTTGGTGATTCTGGTGGCTGACCTCAAGTACTATATAATTCCTGATCTAGCTGTGGGTTTGCTGACGTTTATCACCCTACTCTATCGCTTTGCTTTGGTGATATTGGGGGTGATGAGGTTTGAGGATTTAGCAATTGCTGTTTTTTGTATGGTTGGCTTAGTAGCATTTTTCTACTCTTTGTGGTTTTTCACCAAGGGTAAGGGTTTTGGATTTGGCGACGTGAAGCTAGCTGTTCCCTTGGCCTTAATTCTGGGCTGGCCAAAAATCTTAGTGGCGATTTTTCTATCATTTCTGTTGGGAGGACTGGTGGGAGTTGTGTTGTTAGTTCTAAAAAAGAAAAAACTTGGTCAGGTGGTGCCTTTTGGACCCTTTTTAGTTATAAGCACGACGATTGCTTTACTTTGGGGAAATCAGATTTGGGATTGGTATATGCACCTAATCTCAGTATGAGTTTCATTTTTGGCTTTTGCTACAGACACAAGCTTTGTAGCACAATAGACTTGAAGTGAAACAACACTTTTATGACAAAACTGGCATAGAGTGCCACAAAAGTCTTTATCTCTCAAGAAAACACTATTCATGTGTATCAGTTACTCTAGCATTACCCCTAGATGTTTAAGCAAAATTTAAGATATACTTATTTTTATAAGTCTATGATCTTGATATGCGTATCTTAAGATTCTTCTTTAGTTTCTTTGTGACTCTGACTTTGTTTGGAATAGTAATTTCGTTAGTGATGCGCGAGGTAATGCTCTTTATCGGTGTAAATCAAGTAAAGCAGGGCTTAAACAGGATTAAGTTAGTTGAAAACAATGGCTCCTATGTCAACGAATGCTTGTTGATGGGTGGCTCATCAGCCGATGACGATTTGGTGAGTTTTCAGTTGCGTTTCATATCTGATAATGAATACGTCATCGAGGCGATTTGCAGTCAGTATCGGCTCAGTCCGATTGAGATCGAGACGGTCAAACTCAAGCCTTTCATCAAAAAAGAACCTGGTAAATCAGGCATTATTTGGGACAGTGAGTTAAGTGGTGTTACGCTTTCAGTTTTAGGTAGAAAAGCAATGGTCATAGTTGAGGGAAAGCAAATAAAATCTGTGTATGGAGATAGCCTTGAGTCTACCATTCCGCCAGGGCCAACCGCCAGTTGTGGAGGTTTTGGTTTTCAGTGTTGCATGGATGACTTTGAGCTGGGAGATGGTGATCAGTTATTGGGCGTGACAGATTGTCCAAAGTCTTGTTATCAAAGTTGCTTGTCGAGGCCAGTGGTTCTGTCTTTTAACACTAATCCTTTTTTTGACACAAGAACACGTAATCTAACTGTTCACTCTGGCGAATTGGTGACTTTTTCATACATGGCGAGTGACAATCAAACTAGCGAAGATCTTGGACAGCAGCTCAACGGCATGGATGGTGTGATTTACACAATGCTGACATTTTTGGAAAGTTTTATGTCAGCTGACTCAAAAGTTGAAGTGAAAGGTGGCACTACTATCACGCTTTATTATGGTGACGGTCAGCAAGCCCAGTTTACCGACTTGCAGGGTAGCGCCGAGCATGTTTATACTTGTGGAGGTCCAAGTTGCAATTACCAGACCGTTATTGAAGCCAAAAACGCTCGAGGTACCACCTCAGCAAGCAATGTCTTGGCAAAGGTTAATATAACCGTGACAAATTAGGCCCTTAAAGGAGTTCCATGATCAAAAAACGCAGTCAAAAAGGCTTCACTTTACTCGAGTTACTTGTGGTGATTTCGATTATTGGTATTTTGATTATTATTGGCAGTGTGGCTTTTTCTACGGCCCAACGCAAGGGTCGGGATGCCCGTCGACGCGGTGATATCAAGGCGATTCAAGATGGCTTTGAGCAGTATTATGCCTCCCACGAAGGCAGTTACGCAGCCTGTGACACCATGTATGCTGGAGGTGACTTCCCCGGCAATGTGGTGCCTGTTGATCCAAAGACCGGCACATATGGTTGTGTGGCTGACTCCGACTCATATTGTGTCTGCGCCGAGCTAGAGGACACGACCGCAGGAAATGCTAACAATGTTCCTCAGGCCAATGGTACTTGCTCATTTGGTTCTGGTACATACTACTGTCTGCAGAGCCTGCAATAGAGAGGTGTTTATGTCAAAGAATAGCTTAAAAGATCGAATAACCACTCGCCAGGCAGGCTTCACCATGATTGAATTGTTGGTCGTGGCCACGATCATGATCGTGCTAACGGCTGTCGGTATGGTTAGTTATCGCAATGCAGGCATCACCAGCAGAGATGCCAAGCGTAAGACAGACCTAGAATCAGTACGTCAAGCTCTAACGATGTACCGAGCTGACCAAGGTAGTTATCCCGTCGGAAGTAGCTTTAGTTCCATGCTTGAAGACATTCGTGATTACCTTAGTGATACAAATATTGCCGATCCTAAGGACGGAGTATATGAGTACTCATCTGCTGGTACCACTTTCTCAGTCTGTGCTACCTTGGAGTCAACCGCTGAAGAATATTGTGTGACCAATCTCTAGAGCAAGTTGATTGTTGTCAAGACAACTCAAGTTTTTTCGTTTATCATGAATGTAGATGCAGAAAAAGCACCAGGCCTGCCAGAGCACAAATACCTTAGGTTTCACATTAATTGAGTTATTGGTGAGTGTTGGGATCATGCTTTTAATGGTTGGAATTGGTGTGGCCAGTTACATGAGCTTTAACAACCGTCAGACCGTTTTAGAGACAGTTCGGCAGCTTAAAACAGGCTTTTTATTAGCACAGAGCAAAGCACGAGCCGGCGAGATTCCTTCCGGCTGTAACGGCCAATTAGCCAGTTACCAGGTTGTTCATAACACCTTAACTTGCGGTGAAGCACAGCTATGTATTACACCCGTTTGTACCGGAGGAAATGGTCCAACTCAGATAGTTGAGTTTTCAACGAATGGCTACAGTGTTGATCCCACAAACCTAACCCTCAGTTTCCTTGTGCTTGACGGAGGCGTAACCGGCTCGGTCAACACTGATATCACTGTCACCTATAGCGGTTTGTCATATAGTTTTCAGGTCGATAGAGGTGGAAGTATGACAGAGGGGTCTTGGAACTAATTTGGGCAAAAGTCAGTAAAATCAAGTTATGAATCAACAAACATCAAATAAATCAACGAAAACCATGGCGCTTCGCTTCTCCCAGCTCGGTTCGACCCTAGTTGAGATATTAATCGCTACGGCCATCATTGGAGCAACTCTAACAGCGATTGCCGCTGCCTTGAGCTATTCGGTTAAGACTAACGCTGAGTCGAAATACCGAGAGCTGGCAACTCAACAAGCTCAGAAGTTACTAGAGGTCTTCAGGCGTGAAAAAGCTTTGCTTGGCTGGGATGAGTTTTACCTTCAACTTAACTCAGGAGTCTATTGTTTCAATACTTTGCCGGATTACGCTGATGGGTTTAGCAAATATTCTCTGGGAGAGTGTTCAAGTTACGGCCTGACCATTGCAAACTCCGGAGTTGCATTCAGTCGTGAGGCCACGGTGACCAAAGGCGCTGATTATTTGGAAGTAGAGGTCAATGTTTACTGGCCTGGTGAGGGTAGTCTCGAACACCAAGTGAGTGCTGTTCAACAATTTAAAAAGTGGCAATAGGTTTCTTGCTAACTGACATTATAAATTTCTCATTTCGACACTGCCGGAAAAATTGATTATAGCGGTATCGCGATCTGGTTCTATACCAGGGCCGCGTTTCAGGCCAAAGCTATAGCTAACAAAGGTTGAGTTGTCATCTGAAAAGCAGTTAAACCTCAAACTTGGAGTGATGGTGTTGTCGGCTGAGGTGAAATTCTTAGTGGTGTTGGTGGTTAAGTTACGGACAGCAATACGATGTTCTCCGTTCAAGGATGGAGTTGTGTAGATCTGGAGTTGTTGGTCGTCAACATCTCTAACTACTACGGAGACCATGTCAGTGGTGCAGCTTTCTATGGTTCTGGCATTACGTAGAATTGTGGCAATTTGGTCAACTGTGTGGCTACCCTCGGCCTTGATTGATTGTTCGATGCTCAGTTTTGCGCTATTAAGCATGAAGGTCATGAAAACCGTCGACACAGCCATCATCAACATTACTGAAAGTAGAGTAACGATCAAGAGCTCAATCACCGTAAATCCCGCTTGATTCGCCGTTTTTATTTGGTGGCCATGCAGAGATAGATTGGTTTGCTTTTGTTGTTGGATCATGGTTAAGTTGACTTTTGCCAAACGATACGACGCGCCGAGGCTAGATGACATTTCCGCCCGGTGGACCGATGTGGTCTTCCTCGGTAGGGGTGACCACAGGAGGCTGGCTCTCAAAGGTGTTAAAGCTGGGGTTAATTTCTTGCCAGGTGAATTGGGCCGAGCGCATTGATGCAGGAGTGTTGACAACCAGATCTGGGCGGAAAATAAAGGTTTCGGTCGGACTCAGATTATTATTAGCCGCACCTAAACTGCCATCTTCATAAGTACGCTGAAGGTTAACACCTCCCCAGCCTACAAATGTACCAGCTGCAATAAATTTGTTGTCGATGGTGGTTGCATTGTTATCACTGGCAACGGTAATCGTGCCGTCGGCAATAAACACACCCTCGAGATTGGTATTGGTTGGTTGGGTGGCATCAGTCAGAGGATCTGAGTAACCAACTCTATCACCAATCGTAATATTCCCGGCGACGATAAATGCCAGATAACCGCCCGTGGCCACTTGGGTAAGCCTAGTGTCGGCTGAGGCGGAGTCAATGGTTAAGTTGCCGTTGACGAAAACAACGATTGATTCGCCACTGGAGACAGACCAAGAATTAGTTTCGTTGATAGTAATTGAACCACTAGTGATGTAGCTACCAGAGGCTGGTTTATTGGGATTAGTACCCCCTAATGGTGTAGCCGATGCACCAAACCGTTCGTAGAAATAAGCATAATCCTCTCTTGGCAAGCTAATGCCGATTCCTCTACCCTGTTCGGCTAGGTTTCTTGATCCTGGCGCATGAATGTAATTTGTGCCGTCATCGCTGGTGATGATTGATCCACCCTGGCCTACCAGAGGGAAACCAGCAGTATTGCTAATGCTATTATTCCAAGGCAGACCAGCCATCAGGCCGGCATAGCAAGTACTTTCTGGGTTGCATATATCGTATGGAACTTGTGAACGAATCACATTACGGGCATAAGTGTTGCCACCAGCAACTTGCCACCAGCTGATGTTGCTGAGGTTGTAGTTTGTTAAGAAAAAGGGCACATTTTTCTGGTTACCACCTATTCCGAGAATATCATCATGATATTGGCAAACGAAAGGATCCCCGCCAACAGTTTGTGGACAAGAACAGACCCAGGTGTTGGACGGATCAGTTTGCCCATTGAGATCAAGAGTAACTGAATAGTTGTTAGCTGAACTATCTGGAGTATTGATGCTAAATCGATCACTACTAATCACTCCAGCATAATCCCCTGCCGGACTGGTGCGATGTGCTGAAATGCCACCGACTGAGTTACTAAGTGCTACCGGGGCAGGAGTTATGCCACTTAAATCTGAGCAAATAACCGAACCCATAAAAGTACTGCCAGTTTCCTCATAGAAGAAACCTTGGATCGCCGGCGTAGGAGTTGGGGTGGGTGTGGAGCTGGGTGTAGGCGAAGCACTGGGTGTTGGAGTTGGCGTGGGACTCGGAGATGGTGTGACAACGGTAAAAGTCGTCCAGTCACTGTTTGAACAGTCGCGGAAACCGGTACAGCTGAGACTGAGATAACTTGAAGAGTTGAAGGTACAGTTTGGATTACCTGAACAGCTGTCGCTGCCGTTTGTACTATCACTGACGTCACAAAAGGCGGCATAGCGGCCAGGTGGCAGGCTGCTGAGAGTGACGCCAAAGGAGCAAGCATTGCCAAAACTTGGGTGACAAACAGGAGAGTTGTAATAGTAGTACAAACCACCAACAACGGTTGACATGGTTTGATATGGATCAGAATCTATTGAATACAGCGGCGCTGGGCTGATCACTGAGTTGGTATCACGCATGATATAGAGATGCGATGTGTCATATGTTTCGGCGGAAGAAGCAACAACCTGGAAAACAGGGCCAACTTGTGAACCACTATAGACTATCTGATTAGATCCAGACAAGCTGATGGTACAACTCTTGTTGGTATAACAACCGCAGAGAGTTCTAGGTGAGTTAGTTAAGCCAAAATTGTTGCCTGGGGTGCCAGAAGCGTTGAGTGCATAAGCCTGAACCGAATGACAGTTACCATCGCGGTATTGCTCTGGGATGGTGTAAGTGAAACCGTGGTTAGTGGTACCGCCACAAACACCAGCAATGTCTGGACGATTGAGATTTGCGATGGTTGGCGGTACATAATTGCCGTCTATGTAAATGTCGATCTGCAAAGTCGCGTTGTAGTTGTCTGGGTCACAGGCCCAACCCCAGATCTGCTCTCCGTTACAGTTGACGGCATCGTGATAACCGATTGGATCGTTGGGAGCAGCTGGAGGGGTGGTGGGTCCTGGCCCGCCACCACCACCGGGGGTGGGGGTGACGTCGTCGGCGAGGCAGCACCACATGCCATTTCCTGTGGGCGGACCGCATGAGACATTTTGTGGAAGACAACTACATACATCGGTATAAGCTCCAACAGTACAGAAGTTAGATTCTGGAGTTTGTGCGTCAAGGTCTACTACAGCATAAGGGTCACAACCTGCGCATAAATGATCATTTTCCCCATTTCCAATTGGACAGCTATAGACTTTACTTGTGCCTGAGGGAGGTAATCCGGGACATTCTCCGCTTGGAAAATCACTATCATAGCAAGTAGGGCTACCGCTACAATCTGCAGCCTCCCAGTGCCATCTATAATTTTCACAGTAAGCACCATTCCAAAAACATTGTGTAACTACTTCACCGCCGGTGCTATCTGAACAATACGAACCAATCCCACACCTTGCATCAGCAGTTACGTCTTTGTAAAAACAGAAAAAATATAAAAATAGGAAAGTCAAAAAAATAATATATTTTGTTCTCATCTAAATCTTTTCAAAAGCTATAGAAATAGGGATTATTATTCCCTGTTTTTCGATATATGAATAATCCTGTTTTTGATAGAAATTGTTAAAATC
Source organism: Patescibacteria group bacterium (assembly GCA_049322575.1). GTDB lineage: Bacteria > Patescibacteriota > Microgenomatia > UBA1400 > PJMF01 > JBMORQ01. The sequence goes on along the minus strand of JBMORQ010000027.1, from coordinate 131,724 downwards.
ATCTTTTGAATATATTTCTAATAAATATTGTGACAGGGGTATTATTGTTTGAGTCTCGGTATATTGATTAGATGGTATACCCAACTGAAGGTGTAATAATCCGCTTGATTCTGGTAGCTGTTTTGTTGAATCGTTCTTTGCCGCCATTTTGAACAGACGTTTCAATATATTAGAATCAACTGCGCTAGACCAGCTGGTTGTTTCCGTGCATGATATGCCAATAACACAGTAGAAGTGTTTCTGGGAATCACTCTTACTTCTTACAACGGCTGCTATCTGAATTACTCGTTTTGTTTCTCCAGAGGAAATATATCCTTTGTAAACGATTGGAATCTCCGCAGATCCAATATCTACTGGCATCATTAGCTCTTCAATCCCGGTAAAAGCTATTGTTGAAATAAAAATATCACCTCTCTGATCAACAATAGTTTTTTTATTGTAATCAGATAACCTGAAATCCAAAGACTGCTGGTTTTTTTGAGGGTAACCAGTGCTTCGTCTATTTAGAATTTTTAAAATGACAACAGAGGAAGTAATCAATAACGAGACAAACAATATTACAACGAAGAACCTTGTTCGATTCATGCAATTAATTATGCATATTTTTATTTCTTAATCCAGTACCTAGTTGCTGTGTCTCTTTGTTGTTAAGATTCGTCATTATTTTATATTCAAGACTTGGCCTTCCAACTCATTGCTCGGGATAAGTATTCCTGCTTCAATAGCTTGTTTGATTAGTTCTAGATTATTATCTCCCAAACCACCGGCTCCAGAAGTCAGTATGTTGGTGATTGCCTTCTGAATTTTACTGTTGCTAACAACAAATTCCATGAAACGTTCTGGATCATTGGGGTGGTATTCGAAGTCTTCTCCCAACCCCGTTCTCCTAGTGCTTGTAGAATAGTTTATTGAACTAAGCGATTTTATTAGTCCATTAATAGCTTTCATTCTTTCTTCTTTTGAAGTTAAATTATTAACGGCAGGATAATTATCTAAATCTATTCCCTGTGCTAAAAGAATTAATCTTGTAACATATCCATCTTCATCATAAGCAAGTAACTGAGTAGAAACATATGATTCTTGAGATTTTTTATCAATATCTTTAAATGTTGTTTCCGCTAGTTCAAAAATTATAGCTGTGATATTTCTTCCTTGTTCGTCAACGTAGTTAAATGTTAATGGGTCTTTTGTAAAGTGAAACTCTTTTCCATAATTTCCCCAAACGGAATAAAGTCCTTCATGACCTTTTATGGGTTGCATGTTAGCTTTTGGTCCAGGTCCAATCTCAACTCCAGGAAGAGTTTGCATGTTAAGGTTTAACCCCTCCCCCCAAGTTAGTGTGGTCATATTGCCAGCTGTTGCCATATCAATATGCATTGCACCTGAAGTTTCAGTTGCTGATATTTTAGTTTGCGTTGGCACAGCAGCTACCTGTGTTGGTTCAGTATCCTCGTATGCGATGTCAACCCACACACCGTTTGCGTAATAAGCAGTGATTTCACCCGTTGACTGATCAATTTTCCCAAAACGGTTTTGTCCGTCAATTACGACTACAACTGGGGCTACGTTGCGGGTTGCGTCATATTGGCAGCGAAGAAGATCAGTTCGAAAGATAGAGCCATCTGCAGCTATGCCATCGACTCTAACTAATGCATCAACAATATAAAATTCAGGGATTGTTCCAGCATCTTTTCCGCGATTTGGTACGAGTCTGAGAGGATTTCCAATACCGTCGATGCCTCTATAAGTAACTGGTTCTGAATTAGTAAGAAAAACTGTTAGTCTATCATCTATGCCAAGATTAATCTGATTGATATCGGTTACGGGAATGATATTGCCAACTTTGCTGATGTCTATGTCATGGTAGAGAGCAAAATAACTTTTAGCATCAATCTCTTGACCTTCACTATTTACAAACATGGGAGCACCGTCGCCCCTGCAATCCGTAATGTAATAGTTGTTAATGTATTCGCTTCCCTTAATTTCCAAGGCCACTTCCTTATAAATGGGAAGACATATTGATAATTTTTCCTTCTCAAGAGCCTCTTTATTTCCACCCCATAGATTTGATAGTCCTGTATATGTGACAGCAAGTCTAGCTACAGATAGGTTTTCCGGACCTGTTACCTCGGTTGGAAGAGGACCGACCTCTATTGGAGCTACTGTAAATGTGGGGGAGGCTGTCTCAGTGGGTGAGTTTGTACCAGTCGCCGCTGCCTCCGGGCTCACCGGTACAGTCGGGTTGTCAGCGGTTGGATCGCTATTTGTACCAGTTGGATCCACGTTAGTTTCAGTTGGCATCTGCACTTGTGCTGTCTCAGTAACTCTTGGCCCGTTGGTGTTGGTTGGGTTTTCCTGAGCCGAAGCGCCAGGGCTCAAACAGCCGCTTAAGAATGAAACCAACAGGATCAAACTGGCAATTGCCTTGGCAGTATTCAATCTAGGCATTTCTAGGGTTTGCAAGAAGAGTTGAATATCCTCTATTTTTCTTGAAACTGAGAAAGCCTTATCAACTACTTGTGCAATGAGTTTAATATCTTCAGGGTTAAGTAGGGCAAGAGCTGATTCGAATGATTTTGCAAGTTGTATGCCGATCGCAAGAGGAATTCTGCTTTCGCTATCAAGCTGGGCAATGAATTGTTCAAGGGGCTGGTATTTAAGGTCAAGTTGCTCGGAGATGGACTCGAGCCTTTGTTTCAATGCTTCTTTTTTTTGAATCTCACTGTTCATAGAATACACTTTCACCCACTTGTTTCGAAGGCAACGTCATTATACTCACTCTTATAAGACATTCATATACACACCACTTACATACCACCAGGCTGTTAGCGACAAAGTTCAAGAGAGAACTCAGCCTGATTGACTTAGCAATTTTAAACTTACCGCCAGATATGACCTTGGCCGCAAGCTAGTATATGATGTCTTTATAAGACTGGTTAATAGTATCATATCTCAATAAAATCAACTATACATACGAGTGTCATAAGTGTTCTCAGCATAGATGCATTAATTATGAGCTTGCTCTCAATTTACCTCTGTATTACCTTCCCCGTTCTTGCTCTCAATTTACCTCTGTATTACCTTCCCCGTTCTTGCTCTCAAGTTCAGTAAATTGGTCTCACAAGTGCTAGCCTCGCATTCCACTCCGCATTCCCCCCTCAATCTGCTCAATATCCGTGTATAATAGTCGGCGTCTTTGTTAGTAATTAAAGACCAGCAAGGGCAAGATAAAAATTAGTAAGTAGCGTGAGAAGGAAGTGTTTGGGTCTGGCTTTTTGTTGAGGTAGGGATCGATATCAGGGCAGTTGCCTATCGTCGTTCCACAAAGTCCAACAAAAACTCCGACTCAAGCCAACAAATATGTCAGCACTACCAAAAAATAAAATCACCAGCGTTGAGCGTGGCAAGCGTCGCAAGGGCAATTTGCCAAGCATTAAGAAAGACGCCAAGATTTCGGTCGTTCCAAACCATAAAAAGGGTTTGGTCAGCACCATCCTGAAGGCTGTGGGTTTAGAGATCAAAGCCGAGAAGAAATAATTTCATCTTTGACGTGAGCTTTTAAAGGTCTTTTTACGACAAGTTGTTTTAGTTGGTATACAAGTCCTTTGTTCCCCTTGTCAGCTTGAGTAATCTGTTTTAGGCTAACAACACTTATTTCGTATGTATGGGACGCTAGGTAAATCACTGAGCAAAATTGATAGACAGTTAAAAGTAACGGCCTAGTTAATTATCTATAAAATATGACGGACAACAATCAACCACAGTCGCCTCAAGCAGAAGATCCTCGCCATCAGCGTCGCATCGAACTGATGCAGGCGGTTTTCTCTCGAGATTTCACCAATCAAGGTGAGCAGTATGTCACCGACCCAGAGATTACCAAGGAAGTCGAGGAGATTTTCACCGAGACTGAGGAGTTAGATCGCCAAATTCAGGAGGTGGCCACCGAGCGACCTTTATCCGAGATCAACAAAGTGGATCTTGCGATCCTACGTTTGGTCATGTTTGAATCAAAACATAAGAAAACACCGATCAAGGTATTGATCAACGAGGCAGTTGAGCTAGCCAAGGAGTTTGGCACAGAATCGTCGCCTAAGTTTGTTAACGGTGTTCTGGGCAAGATTTTGGTGAACGTTGAACAAAATACCAAACATCAGGATAACAATGGTCAAGTCTCTGACGAATAGCCACTAAATAACATCTATATCTTTGTAACTTAGTAAATACGAATACAGGAAAAATATGAATAAACCAGTTCCTAAGTCATTTGAACGTTTGCGCGAAGTCTTGTCCGAGATGACAGGTAACGATGCTTCAGAGATTCACTTAGATTCCCACCTGGAGGAGGACTTGGGTTTTAATCTCGATGAGGACTTTTCTAGGCTTTTGCGCAAAATCGATGATGAATTTTCAGTCTCACTTGATTACGAAGACTCGCTAAACGAACTAACCGACGCCGGCGAGACTGTTATAGAGTTGGCAAAATTAATTGATAACGAACTGGAACTTGGTTGATGCTGCCGTCTTTTAACAACCCAAAGCTGCTCGACACTGCCCTATCTCATCGTAGTTCTCTTAACGAACCAGATTCTGGTACCACCTCGCACGAGTCAAATGAGCGCCTGGAGTTTTTGGGTGACGCAGTCTTAGAGTTAGTAACCACAAAGTATCTTTATCATCTTTTTCCCAGTGAGCAAGAAGGTGTCTTGACGTCCTATCGCAGTGCATTAGTCAAGACGACAACTTTGGCTGAGGTGGCCCGAGACTTGGGGCTGGGTCAGAAGCTTTTTATGAGTCATGGCGAAGAAGCCACCGGTGGCCGAGAAAACGAGGGGTTGTTGGCCGATGCGCTTGAGGCGGTGATCGGGGCGATTTATCTTGACCAGGGTTTAGACGTAGTTGAGGTGTTTCTCGACCAGCATCTCTTTCCCAAATTTGAGGAGATCAAGCAAAAACGCCTCTATAAGGACAGCAAGAGTTTGTTACAAGAAGAGGTCCAGGCTCGGGGTTTAACAACCCCAACTTATAACGTAGTTAAGGAGGTTGGACCCGATCACGAGAAGGAGTTCACCGTTGAAGTCATAATCGATGGGCAGGTGGCTGGTCTGGGCACAGGCAAAAGCAAACAAGCAGCTCAGCAGGTGGCAGCAGCCAAGGCTTTAGAAAAGTACGAAAATTAGCCTTTTTTGCCTTTATCTTTTTTTGAGTTTTCCGCTTGAGAAAAAGTAAACTTCAGTTTACAATCTACGCCTATGTTGAAAATCAAATTAGCTCGCTATGGCAAAACTCATCAACCCGAGTATCGTATCGTGGTTAATGAGGCCAAAGACAAACGTGATGGTAAGTATGTTGCTTTAGTTGGTCGATATAGTCCAACAAGCCAGCCTAAGGTCTTGACCTTCAAGATGGAAGAGTACGACGCTTGGGTGAAGAAGGGTGCCGTTCCCACCGAGACAGTCGCCTCTTTGGCTGAGAGATATAAATCCGGTAAGCCATTTGCCGCCAAAAAGGCTAAGCTTTCTAAAAAGGCTAAGGCCAAATTAGAAGCCGCCAAGCAAGCTGAGGCTGAAGAGAAACAGGCCGCTGCCGAGCCAGCCGCAGAATCATCCACCGCCGAAGCCGAAGCTCCAGCTGTGACAGCCGAAGCTGAAACTAAATCAGAAGCTACTGAAACCTCTCAAGAGTAAAATGAAAACTTTAATCGAATTCCTGCTGGTTCATTTAGTCTCCCACCCTGAAGATGTAGTGGTGACCGAAACTCAAGATGAGGAAGGTCATACCTATTCAGTCAAGGTTAATCCTGAGGATATGGGTCGCGTGATTGGTCGTGGTGGTAGAGTCATCAAGGCCCTAAGAAAGATCATTCAGGTCAAGATGATCAAGGATGGCATTAGGGGTCGTTTGGTTGTGGAAGAATAAGTTTGTAGTCTCTATTAGACTTGTAGCGAAATCACATTTTTATTACAAAACTGCTTTTTAGTACATTACGGTTGTTTTCACGCTAAAACTGTCATGTTGCTACTTGGCTAAAAACCCAGTTTGTTGAAAATCTAATTTTCACGGGAAAATTTAACCTTGCGCGATATGAGTTAGTTGTCAACCTCAATTTTGCCCACGTCAAAGAAGCCCTCTTCTCCACCCATAATTTCGGTCTGTTTTTCAATTTCAGGCGGAGTATATTCCTGGATCTTAAGAAAGGTCTCACCTTCTTTTTGGCCTATCTTGGGTAAAGGGTTTTCAATTGTAGTTGAGATTGATTGAGTGAAGAAATGCGAACTAATTTTAAGTTCGGCCTTGGTTTGGACCGCACCAGAACGTGCAATAATTGATCTCGAGAGTGAGAGGTCAGTGATGGTCGTAATGGGAGAAAATTTCTCGATTGTTGACATGAATTTCTCGACGTTCTCGAGTTGACCGACCGCAACCAGCTCGAGATCTAAGATGTTATATGTTTTGCCTGATTTGCTTTTGTTGTCTATTTGAGTGCTGTCGGTAGCAATTTCCCCTGGAGAAACCTTAAGCTCAGAGATGATAACTTGATTGGTCTGAGCTGCTTGGTTAAGTTGCGTTAAAACTTCGAGTAAGGGTTTATGAGACGGCAAGACTTCGCTGACTTTTTCCGCTTGCATGAACTCTGGCATAGTTTTAACTTGTTCAAGTTCAACCGCCTTCTTGGTGAGTTTGTCCAAATAGCTGTTTTCTTTCTGTAGCTTGCGATAATTTGCAGTTATCTCGCCAATTTGGGGATAAGCCGCAAAAAATAGAATCGCAGCCCCGCTAGCAAAAAAAGCCATTGCCATCAAGAAACTTTTTCTCGTGGTGATAAACAAACGCCAGTTAAATTTTTTCTCTTTTACAAACATCTTTACTTTTTTATCAGGGCGCTTGAGGTGGCCAGCGGTTGACCCTCCTTCTTGAGCGCCACAGTGATTGTGAACGAGTACTCGCCATCATCTTTTCTCGACAAGTTGCTCTTATTTACTGAGGAAAAAGTATTTTGTACTTGTTCCGATTCGAGTATAGTAAAAATCTCCTCTAGACTAAAAATATTCTTACTATTGTATTGCAATGAAAGTACCTCGGCGCCTTCTTTGAAGTTCATAGCTCCGATGAATACATCAGAACCGAACAAAGTAGAGAAAAAATCGATTGCTCTCTGCTTGTCGCTCCTATTGCTGAAAATTTCCTCAATTGCCTTGAGCTTGTTGGCGAAAATTAAGAAAGCCACTTCAACATCCTCGCCTTGAGCGATGGTTTGACGGATTTCTTTCTGTTTTTGGGCTGTTTTGTTCAACTGAAAGGCAAAGAAAGCTCTAATCACCATCAGGACGATGAAGATGCCCAAACAGATCGAGAAAAAGACCATGGCAATATCATTGAGCTTATGGTCTTTCTTTTCGATCTTGGTTAAGGCTCGTCGGCGTTTGCTGACGAAGTTAATCTCTTGCATATTGATGTTCTGTAAACCAATGTTGGCTGTGTCTATGGTCTGCGGTGGCGCCTAGTTCTCTCTCATTATCAAGCCCATGCAGACGGCCATGGCTTGCTGATTACTAGTTGGCACTTCTCCTTTAGCTGAGGCAAACGGGGCTGCCAGGAGCACCTCTAGGCCAAATGTTGAAGCTACGTGCTCGACAAGGCCGGGTAATTGGGAAGTACCACCAGACATTACAATTCTCCGCACTGCTTCTTTTGGTCTTTGTGTGGAAAAATAGTTGGTCGCTTTTTGCATCTCGCCAATAAAACTTTGGGTTGTTGGTAACAATGCATTTCTGACCTTGCCCTCGAATTGGTCTGGATTTAAACCGTAGCTGCGTTTGTATTCTTCAGCTTGTTCGATATCGAGACCGATAATTTGTTGCAGTGCCTTAGTCAAGAGGTGACCACCGGCTGGGTAGGTTGAGACAAATTGTAGTTCTCCTTGATGGAAAATTGCCATGTTCATGGTGGAAGCTCCAAGGTGAGCAACCAAGGTGGTGGGTTCTTCCGGGGTCATTTGCAGGTTGCGTAGTAAAGAGAGTGTCTGAGTTTCTAAAATTGTTGGTTCTACGCCAAGGTTGATGAACAACTCAGTGTATCTTTCAACCACGGTTTTTCTGGTACCAACTAGCAACACACGCATTGGTGTTTGTTTATCCTGTCTGGCTGGGCGGAAAATGACCTTATATTCCAGAGCCAGTTCCTCTTTAGGAATTGGGATGTGTTGTTCTGCTTGCCAGTCAATAGCTGAGGCAAGTTCAGCGTCTGATAAGTTGGGAATCGAGATGAGTTTAGTCGAGACAACGCTTTCTGGTAGACTCAGTCGCACATCGTTTAAAACTAGTTTATTATCACTAACCATATTGCCAATCATCTCGATCATCGATTCCATGTGAGCATCATCGGTTGGCACGGCAATACCTAGCTTATTGAAGGACTCAATCGATCGAGAGATTATGGGATTCTTGCCAGGTTTACCAGCAACTGCTTTTACACTGTAAGTACCGATGTCGATGGCTAGGGCAGGCATAGTGGTTTTTTCTTGTTTATTCCTTACTTATACTGGTTCCGCTGACTAAGGCATAGTCCATAAACGAAGGCGCGGAGGGTAATGTTCTCCTGACTTCAATAGCTTTAGTCTCGTTATCTCCTTGGCTACTTTGAGCACGGGAGACAATATTGTATTGAGCTCTTGAAATTGGTATTCCTTGGACAACAATATCTGTTCCAGCGTAAAGAGGTCTGATTCTCAGTTGAACGCTATTGGCTGCGAGGTCTAGTCGATGGCTAAAAACATAGTTAGCTAACGAGGCTGAACCGACCGGATTCTGGAAGCTGTTTCCTCGAGCAGTGTTGCAACCGTCAACTGCATAATGCTGGGCGGTAATAGTTCCTGAATTGTCTGAATAAACTGACAAAAGTAGGGCTGCTGTATTGCTGAGCAAGGTACAACCGGTTGTTCCAGATCGTGACCAGTAGATTGTCAAGCTACCAGCGTTTCCCGAGAGGTTGATCTCCGATGTTGCTCCTTCCTCTAGATGAATTTCAAGTTCTGAGTCGGAGTCAATTGTTGCGGCAATGTTAGAGAGACTATTTTCCAACGATAAATTGAAAGTCGAGTCGTTGACGGTTTGTCCAGCTTCTTCGGCTTCATAGATGCGAGATAGGGCTTCTTCTATGCCGTACTCAGCAGCATTAAAGACTCTGGTGGCAGTTTCTTGCTGGATGGAAGTCTCAGCCTGTTGGGTTGTTCTGGAAGCCATTGACAAGCCCACTGTCAAGATAACGACCATCACCAGCAAGACAACCAAACCAATTTGTCCAGATTGGGCATGTTTTTTGTGCACGAAATAATAATAGAGCTTTCTGTGGCGTTGAGCAAGGTTGGAATGTATTTTTATTTGTGACTCCGGTATCTTTGGCTTCACAAATTTAAGTATTCTCTAACTTCTCCTACCAGATACAAGGAACCGGTGGCAATGATTATGCTCGGGCGGTTTGCCTCCTGTCTTTTTTCGGCGGCTTGGGTAGCGAACGAGAATGCCTTCTTAACGTTGAGGCGATAACTGATCTTGATCTCTTTGTGATCGACTGCAGCAACCTGGTTTTTGATTTCTGCCAGCGTCATCGACATATTTCTGCCCCAGTCCATGGCAGAGACGAACTGGGTAAAAATGATTTCGTCCGCCACCGAGCATAACTGTCTGATCATATCGGCTGCGTCCTTGCCTTTTTTGAAGGCTACGACAAAAATCTTGCGGTGATTTGGATAGTTTTTCCCAAGTGAATGTAAAAAAGCATGCATTTTAGCTGGGTTATGAGCGCCATCCATGATTAGGTCAAGTGGCGAACCTGAAACAGATAAGGGCGTTAACTCAAATCTTCCTGGGATTTTTGTAGTCAGAAGGGTTTGATTAATGTCTTTGTTGGTTACCCTAAAACCATAGTCTGCAAGTTGCCTGACAGTTGCGATGGCGTTAGTGGCATTTTCCGCCTGGAACTCGCCCTTCAACGCTAGGCTAAAAACTTCTCGATTTTCAATCAATCGGTCTTTGAGAGAATTGAAGTAAAATCGCACTCCCTGGAAGGACTGGCTGTTTTCAATCTCATAAGAATAATCTTTTCCCAGTAATTTTAAGGGCATACCAAGTTTCTTTGACCGTTCATCAAGAATTTTTATCACGGTGGGCTTTTTGACTCCAGATATCACAGTTGTGACCATTTTTGTGTTTTGATCTATGTAGTTAAGCCGAAAAGTTGCTTCATCGGCAATTTCTTCTTCGGTTTCACCCAAAATTGCTGTGTGGTCTAAGGAAATATTTGTTAGAGTGAAGATAAGGGGATCAATGATATTGGTAGCATCATACTTGCCCTCGATGCCAACCTCAACCACAGCAATATCGACTTTTCGAAGCGCAAAGGTTTCCAAGGCCAGGGCCATGAGAAGTTCAAAGTAAGAAGGAGGTCCATACATTGATTTTTCCATGTTTTTTATCACCGGAGCGACCAGATTTAGAAGATCAAGAAAATCATCGTCTGAAATTGGTGATAGTTTGGACGACTGTTGGTTGATCTGGATTCTCTCGGTAGCTTTTTGTAGATGAGGTGAAATTGTTAGTCCGGTGCGGTATCCAGCCGTGGCCAACATCTGAGCTATCAAGTAGCTAGTTGAGCCTTTTCCGGAAGTGCCACTTACGATGACTGAAGGGAATTTTTTTTGAGGGTTGTCGAGCAAGTTTAGCAGATATCTCATACGTTCAAGTAAATAATTAGCATCTTTGCTTGATTCGTTAATTTTATGATTGACGATGAAAGGGATGAATTTCTCTAGATATTTTTCTGCTTGTTTGTAGGTTTTAATCATGGCAAATAGTTTTTTTTTGGTAATTAAAATTTCATCAGTAAGTCTTTTCTAATTGGCTGCGACAGCTTTTTCCTCAGTAGTTTCTATGGTACCAAAAAATGGTTGCCAAGTAATTTTTTCTTCCTCAATTTGCTGATGTAAATCACGAGCAGTTTTGATTAATTCAAAATCTGTCCAGCTGGCAAATCTTAAGCTGTCGAAGCCATGCTGGTCAGTGCCAAAAAGATCTCCCGCTCCGCGGTTCTTTAAGTCGTACTCAGCCAGTTTTTGACCATTGGTCTCTTCACTAAAAAGCTTCAACCGCGCAAGGGTTTCTTTGGAGGAAGAATTAGTAAAGAGTAAACAAAAACTCTCTTGTCCTGCTCGGCCGACTCGCCCTCTCAATTGATGTAAACTGGCCATACCAAAACGCTCGGCTGACTCTATTACCATAAAGCTGGCTTTGGGCAGATCAACACCAACCTCGACAATCGGAGTAGTAATCAGCAGGTCAATCTTTTGTGCAAACAGATCAGTAACGATTTTGTCTTTACTCTTGTTTGGTAGTTTGCTGTGTAACAGAGCAAGGCGCAATTTTGGCTGGATTAAAGACAACTGTGACTTTATTTGTTCGAAAATGTCACTAGCCGCAGCGACATTCTCAAGCGATTCTTTAAATGAAGGGTCGATAAACGGACAGACCACGATGCCCTGTTGTTTCCTATTTATTAGTTCTTGGGCTAGCCATTTCCAAGCATTATCTCGTTTCTTATTTGGTACCACCCAAGTTTTTGCTGGAATTCGTCCTACCGGTAGTTCGTCGAGTGTACTCAGTTTAAGATGGGAGAAGACGGTTAACATTAGGCTGCGGGGTATGGGGGTGGCGGTCATAGTCAGAAGATGAGGAGAAAATGATGATGGATTTTTGTTGTCTGCTAGTGCTAATGTTGAGCTAAGCTGACTGGCGTTTGCCTCAGGTTTTGGTTCTTCAACTGAGCGCTGCATCACGCCAAATCGGTGTTGTTCGTCAAAAATCACCAGCCATGGTTCGATGCTGGTTAATTTGTTGAGTAGTGCGTGCGTACCGATGTAGAAACAAGCCTTACTCTCAAGAGCAAATTTTTTTGAATTTTGTGCTGTCAGTAATTTGATTGATAAATCAGGAAAAATATTCATCAGCGATTGTTGATGTTGTTCGGCTAGGATTTGAGTTGGGGCTATCAGAACTACGTTGCCACCACTTTTGATCACGTCGTTGGCGGCTATCCCAGCGACAATCGTCTTGCCTGAGCCGACATCGCCAATTAACAATCGATTCATGGCTGTTGTTTGTTTGAGGTCGGCCTCAATCTGGCTAATTGCTTTTTTTTGAGCGCTGGTTAGTTCAAAGGGCAGATCATTTGGAATATCTTGAGTTAAAATAGCTTTTGACCGATGCAGTTTATCCCAACTGTTTTTTATCTTCCTTGACTTAGTGATCAGCGAGAGTAGCTCGTCCAATGCTAAGCGACGTTGAGACCTTTCAATATTGTCAACCGAATCTGGAAAATGCAGCTGTTGAAGACTCCAGGTAATTGGTGGAAAGCCAGTAAATTGACTGATTGGTTCTTGTTTGCTATCAGGACTTTCCTCAAGATTGTCGATGATTTCTTTTAAGATACGTCTTAGTTTGCCTTGAAGTATGCCAAGCCTGGTGGAATAGATGGGGACGAGTCGACCAGTGTGGATGGTTTGACCACCACATTCCTCTACCCTGGGTTGAGCAAAAAAGCCCCTGTCATTGAGTTTGCCAGAAAAATGTAGCTCCTTTCCTGTTACTAATTTGTCTTTTAGATGGGGGTTGTTAAACCAGATGCAGCTGAGTTGGCCTGATTCATCAGCAATTTTTGCTCGCAAAATGGAATTGCGACCCTTGTACTGCAGACTCGAAGAAACGACCTTAGCGGTGAGGGTTGCAGCCTGATTTGTTTCTAGTTGAGCAATTTTTTTAAGCTGGGAAAGGTCCTCATAACGTATGGGAAGATAACCAAGCAGATCCTTAACATCATTGAGACCATTGTTAGCAAATTGTTGACCAAGACTGGCGCCAATTCCCCTCACCTTAATTAATGGGTCATTAAATTGATACATTTCTGCTGCTGATGCTTTGTAATTTTTATGATCACAAGAATATACTCATGATGCTGCCCAAAACCATACCAAGAATGGCAGTTATAGCGAAAACTTTAATCACGATTTGGCGTTGACGCTTAGTCATATTTCTCCTATGGAATTAGTTCAAAAAAGTTTCTCTTGCCAATTTTAACAACCTGGTGGTTTTTGATAGTAATGATTTGGTTAGGGTCAGTCAATTTTTGTTCTTGAGGTAATAGTTGAACAGCTCCTTGATCGATTAACCGGTGGACGTTGCTTGAACTTTCGTTAACCAAACATTTTTTGACTAATTGGAAAACGACTTCAGTTGTTCCAACTTGGATTTTGGGTATCTCAATGGGGATTTGTCTTTGTTGGAAGGTTTGAGCAAACATTGCTTCGGCTTGCTCTGCTTGTTCTGTGCCACATAGCCACTCTGTGATGGTAAAAGCAAGCTTCTTTTTGAATTCCATTGGGTTTGCGCCGCTTTTCATCGCTGTTTCCATGGCTTCAATTTCTAAGTTGGGAACATCGGTTAGAATTGAGAAGTACTCAACTATCATTTCGTCAGCCAGGCGCATTAGTTTGCCGTAAATGTCCTTAGGACTTTCGGTCAAACCGACAAAATTATTGAAACTTTTGCTCATCTTCCGACCATCGGTACCATTTATGAGAGGTGTGGTTAAAACCCATTTTTCATGGTTGTTGTAAATTTTCTGCAAGTTACGACCCATCATCATGTTGAAAGTTTGGTCATTGCCACCGATTTCCAGATCAACGTTCATCACCACAGAGTCATAGCCTTGAATGAGTGGATAAATTAATTCGTGGCCGTGAATTGGCAGATTATTCTTGAGACGCTCTTGAAACATGTCACGCTCCATGAGCTGCTGAATGGTAGTTTTAGCCAGGAGCTTAACCATTTCGGGGAAGGTAAGCTTGTCTAACCAGTCACCGTTGCGCAAGATCTCGATCTTACTAAAATCAATGATCTTGCTGGCTTGAGTTTGCCATGATTGAAAATTTGTCTCGATTTGTTCGTCTGTTAACATGGGACGGCTGGCATCGCGACCAGTCGGATCACCAATCTTGACCGTGCCACTGCCAATCAAGAGGATGACGTGATGGCCTAGATCAGCAAACTGCTGAAGCTTACGCAGAACCACAGCGTGGCCAAGGTGTAATGTTGAGCCTGTTGGATCAATACCTAGATAGAGCTTGATTGGACGCTGAGTCATGAGTTTGGCTAAGTTTTCTTTGTCTGGTAAAACCTCGGTTACACCACGAGTTAAGACTTGGCTAATGATCTGGGGGTTGGTATCAAGGTGATGCTTTGTGATTGGTTGGGTCGATTCGGCAACGGGGTTGGAATGATTGCTTGGATGAATGGCTGTGTGAGTGGTTGAAGAGTTTGACATGATGAGGCTTATTGTACATCAAGGCTTTTATTGATGTATGGAAAGAATAATATTTTATTGCTTGCTTGAAGCTATTTCACTCAAATGGATTTGACAGATGATAGATTAAATGGTCTACATGGTTATTACTTGAGATGAGAACTATCTCTTGGTATAATTCCACATCAATTACATACAAAAGACGGCCAATAGCCAATCTTTTAAGAAAAGGTAATATGTCAGACAATAGTCCGGAAGGGTCAGGTGCATTCGAATGCTTACCAGAGGAGGGTTGTCTAGAACTTGTCTTAATGATCTTGAGTGCAGTTTCGGAAGCAGAATCGCTGAATGACGGAGGAGCGGAGGCAGAAGAGTCAGGTGTTGGACATGGTGATGTTGGTGAATAAAGTCTAGATCTTTTTGCCTAATATCGTCTAACACTAGAGTTTTTCTGGCAGTGCAAAAATTATTTCTTGTCCCTGTAGACACACTACTGCTTGGCTGAAAATTATCCTCTCTCACAAAAACATTTTTCGCGCGAAATCTATGTTGCAGGTGGTTTGCTGCTTAGTAACAGAGCTCCATTTCAGTCATCTGTTGCCGCAAAATAGAAAATCCCCCTTTTTAGTCCCTTTTCAGTCATCTTTCCCTCCTCTCATCAACTCTGTTACAATTACAAAATCGATGTTATCTTTTTTACGACAAAATTGGCTAAAATTGAAGACGATCTTTCGTCATTATGCTTCCAGCCAAAATTGGCTGGAGTTAAAAAGAAGCCTTATGTTTTTCCGTCGCGGTCGTTCTCGACTTCGTAGTCGGTTCAATAACTATCAGCAGATGAGTCCTGGACAGAAACGCATTCTGCGTCTGAAAATTCTGCGTTGGGTAGCTGTGGTTTTGTTCCTAGCTGTGCTAGCAGGGATTGTGGCTTTTTTTGCCTTATTTGCCTATTATTCCAAAGATCTTCCTAAGCCAGGTCAAGTAGTTAGGAGAGCAGGTTTTAGCACAAAAATTTACGATCGCAATGGTGTGTTGCTTTATGATCTTTTTAACGAGGAGCGTCGCAATCCAGTTTCCTATGGTCAACTGCCAGAAAACCTCAAAAATGCTGTAGTGGCTATCGAAGACAAAGACTTTTACAAACATGGTGGTTTTGATTTCATGACCATCGTGCGCATTCCGTACAATATCATCTTTCGTCATCGGGTAGTTGGAGGTTCAACCTTGACTCAACAATTGGTAAAAAATGTCTTCCTCTCAAATGAGAAGACCTTTTCCAGGAAGTTTAAGGAATTGGTAATATCGATTCAGATCGAGCGCACTTTTACCAAGGAGCAAATTTTGGAGATGTACCTCAACGAGGCCCCATATGGCGGTACCGCTTGGGGTATTGGCACAGCTGCTGAGATCTACTTTAATAAATCAGTTTCTGATTTGAATCTTGTGGAGTCGGCGTTCCTAGCAGGTTTACCACAGCGCCCAAGTGCCTACTCTCCCTACTCTGGTAAAAAAGATGCAGAGGGTGAACCACTCTGGAAAATGCGCACCCGAGGCGTTTTGATGCGCATGAAGGAAGATGGGTATATCACAGACCTAGCCTATGAAGAAGCAATGGGCCAAGTTGAGACTTTAACTTTTGAAAAGACTGCCGTTGAAATTAAGTCACCACATTTTGTCTTTTATGTCAAAGATCAGTTGAGTGAAATGTTTGGTGAGGATTTGGTGGAAAAAGGTGGCCTATCGGTGACAACCACGCTTGATCTTGAGTTGCAACAACAAGCCCAGCAAATTGTTGCTGAAGAGATCGAGGCTGTTGAGAAGTATAAAATCTCCAACGGTTCAGCAATGGTCTTGAACCCAGAAACGGGAGAAATTATTAGTATGGTCGGAAGCAAAGACTACTTTGCTGAGGACATCGATGGTCAATACAATGTGGCAGTTGACGGTTTACGCCAACCAGGTTCATCGATCAAACCAGTAACCTATCTAGCGATGATTCGTATGGGATACACTCCGGCGACCATGTTGGCTGATGTGCCAACTACTTTTGCTCCTCATGATGACGCTGACAAATATGAACCAAAAAACTATGATGGCAAGTTCCGTGGTCCGGTCAACTTGCGCAATAGTTTGGGTAGCTCTCTAAATATTCCGGCTGTCAAGTCGTTGGCAATTGTTGGGGTGCCCAACTTCTTACAACTGGCTAACGACATGGGTTTTAAGACACTCGAGCCGACCGAGGCCAACCTCAAACGTTTTGGATTGGCTGTTACCCTTGGTGGAGCTGAAGTGCATCTGATCGATACCGTTTCGGCATACAGTAGCTTTGCCAATGGCGGCCTGAAGGTAGAGCCTGTTTCTATTCTCAAAGTCACGGATTCAGAGGGCAACTTACTTTATGAGCATAAGCCTGTAGCAGGAGCAAGGGTCTTCTCTGAGGAAGAAGCTTTTTTGATCAACCATATTCTATCGGACAATAATGCTCGGTTGTTGGCTTTTGGCGCCAACTCTCTCTTGAACACGGGCAAGCCTATTGCCGTCAAGACAGGTACAACCAATGATCAGCGCGATAACTGGACCATCGGTTGGAGTCAGAAAGTTATGGTTGGTGTTTGGGTGGGCAATAATGATAACAGCGAGATGAGTCGCGTAGCTTCAGGCGTAACCGGCGCATCTCCAATTTGGCGCAAAATTATCATGGCTGCCTTGGAAAAAGGATATGAAGCTCCTGAATGGAAAGTTCCCGAGGGCGTGGAAGAGGTCGAGGTAGATTCGATTTCTGGTTATCTTAAGCATGATGAATTTCCTAGTCGCAAAGATTATGTTATCAAGGGGACGCTGCCTCCACCCCCAGATCCGATTCATATCAAAGCCAAAGTCTGCCGAGGCGAAAACAAGCTAGCTAATGAGGCCAGAGTGGCTGCTGGAGACTTCGAGGAAAAAGAGATTATTGTCATGCAGGAAAACGATCCTGTTAGCACTGATGGCAAAAACCGTTGGCAGGAAGGCATAATGAACTGGATCAACTCTCAGGATGATGGCCGATTTAAATATCCCACTGAGTACTGTGGTGAGAGCGGAGACGTCACTGTTAGACTCTCACGTCCGGAGAACGAGAAGGTTTACAGCGAGGAAGATATTGAAGTTCATATCGATGCTGGAAGTGACGAGGGCATTGAAAAGATTGAGCTATGGATCGATGGCAGTCTTAGGGAAATTGTTAACTCATACTCCTATCGAGGAAAAGTACACCTGTCTTCGGGACAACACGAGCTATACGCAAAAGCCAAGTCAAGAAATGGCAAAGAGGCCACCAGCAACACTGTTAAGATCGGTACAGGTGGTCAAGATTGGAAAAAGCCAGAACCGACTGCTACTCCAGTGCCAACAGCTGTTCCCACCGTTGCACCTACAGTTGCTCCGACAGCGGCGCCGACAGCAGTTCCTCCAAGTCCCACCCCTGCTCCACCCTCTCCGACGGTTACACCTATCCCCACAGGGGCACCTGGGACGTAACAAATCCTTTTTTTGCAAATCAGATTCGAGAAAAGTTTACCCGTTTTTGATCAGTGGTATGCTTAAGGCGATCATGCCCAAGCCAATCTGTTGGCTGTAGAAATAATGGTCAAATAACAGGATTGGCGAGAGAATGAGCAGCCAAAGTAATTGTCTGTGGTTAAGTCTTGGCAGGACTATCAAGACAAGTGCTATTCCAATCAATCCGGTTTCACTGATAAACAATAAAAGAGTGTGATGGGCGGGTTGGATAAAGCGGATAACCTCTTTTGACTTGGCGAAATGCTCCAGCTGCACAGTGAACTGATTGATACCTTGTCCAAACAAGGGTTGATCCATTATCATCATCAAGGCGGAGGAATTAAGCAAATCTCTTCTGGTCAATGAATAATTTTTTGGAAATTTATGCGCAAAGAAATGTACAAGCAGTGGCAAGACGACCATTGCGAAAATTGCCACAACAAACAGACTTTTTTTGGAAAACATAAGCTTGGTTTGGTCAGGGATTTCTTTGGCAATAACCTGAAAGGTTTTGTGGAAAGAAAAAGTAAACAACCCGAGAAAGAGTGATAAACCAGCAGAAAATGATTGAGTGAGCACGATAACGACTAATGTCAATAACATCATCACGCCAATCTGGATTCTTTGAATATTAGCTGATTTTTTATTTATTAGAAATATAGCTATGAGAAAATATACAACCACCATTCCTGCTAAGACATTGGGATGACTGGTTGTGCCATATGGAGAGATAAGGTAACGACCAAAAATGCTTATTTTGGAGAGAAGCAATGAGTTACCATAATCTGGCTCTCCAAGCGGAACAAAGCCGATAAGCTGATGCTGGGCAATAAACTGGAAAATTGCGATAGCAGATTGGAAAAGGATACTTAAGAACAATGACTGAAAAACTAGTTGCAGTTTAATGATTTTTCGGTTGTGCCAAATCACCAGCGACAATAATGAAAACTCAATTAGTTTGTAAAACTGATAAAAAGCAGCCATTGGTTTGTCGACAAAAAACTGCCGCAGAGCAATGATTAGTACAATTAGAATTAACCACTTTAGCCAATTAAAGTGTCTTGAAATAATTTGCCAATATTGATATCTCTGTGTAACAAAACTAGCAATGATTAGTGGGACAACCAGAATATCAGCAAGATATATTTTAGGAATCAGATAATCAACAAGCAGGCCAGTAATATACGAATCATCAAGTAAATACTTTTTAAAAAGATTGACGGGGATAACAAAAACGATTGCTACTATAAACCAATTAAAAACAATTTCAGATGTTTTCGATTTTGTGGTCTCTCCTTTTATCACTTTTCTTTTGGACATCACTTTACAGAGATTTAATTCCTTAGGCATTCTAATCAGCCAGCTTGCCAACTAACCTTGCCTGGTTATTGCCGCTTAGTCTGGCAACGATTTCTTTTCTTACCGGGCTAACCTCTTCTGCAGTGAGTGTATGTTTTTGATCCCAATATTCAATGGCAAAGCTGTGATTTTCCTTATATGATCCAAGATATTTGACAGATTTTACCAGTCGGTTTGTTTCTTTAATTTGATTAATTAAATCACCAATATTTGACCGTACATCAGTAAAAGTTAGCTCTTCAATTGTACTGGAAGTCTTTGGGATTTGTTGATAATTCGGATGTTTTTTTGCCACTTTAATTAATTGAAGTAGATCAACATCGATTATCGTGTATCCGTTTCGCATTTCGATAACAGCTACTTGTGTCTGTTGACCAGCTGGATTTATTACTGTTAGTTCGGCTTGATTTTCTGATTGATTTTCGACCAATGAAAATTTGTACTCTCTAACAAAGAATTGATCTAAAAGTGCTTCAAAGTCTCCTTTTACGGATAAGTAGTTTTTATTGGATACTAAGGTTAGCATCATTCTCTCTATTGGTAATTTGCCAGTGACTGGTTGATAGATTTTTGCCAATTCGAAAACAGACATGACTTTTCTTTGAGAATTTTGTTCTATGATCTCAATAAGCGATGGAGCAAGTGAGCGCCGCAGATAGACACGATCATCTGTCAGAGGATTGGATAGTTTTAAGTGGTCTTTCGGGCTTTGTCCAGATTTCATGGCCAATTCTTCTGACACCATTGAGTAACTGTAAATTTCCTGCCAGCCGATTGCAGCCAAGAAATGTTTAATTTTATCTTCCACAACGAAATTTGTTTCAGCTGGCTTTTCTAAAGGAATCGCTGTTGGCATAAGCAGACTTGGAAGCTTGTGATAACCGTAAATTCTGGCGATTTCTTCAACAATGTCCGCAGGTATTTCAAGGTCGTTGCGGAAACTTGGTGGCGTGACCATTATGCTATCCTGAGAAATTTCTACCTTGCATCCTAAATCTTCGAGAATCTGCTTGATGATTGTGTTTTCTAATTCAATACCAAGGTAAGAAGAAACCTTTTTAATCGGTGTGACGATCGTCCGGGGGTTACGTGGCATCGGAAAATCGTCATAGATTTCACTTGCTATCTTTGCCTCACACAATTGTTGATAGAGTTCAACTCCTTTACGCAAAACCAATTCGGCGAGATTGGGATCAACGTCTTTTTCCATTAGTTGAGCTGCTGTGGTTCTTATGGCATGAGTCATGCTAGCAAAACGAACATATTTCGGTTGAATTGATTCTAATAATAAAAGTACATTTTGAGTACTTTGGTCAATTGAAGTATTAGCAGTTCCTTTAATCGAAGGAAGATCAATTATTTCATCTCGACCATTCTTAAAAACGACCTCGCCCCCAACAGTTTCAAACTCTAGACCATCTAAAGTCTGGAATTTTTCGCCTTTTTTGGCTTGTACGATGTTAATGACTCCACCTGTTGCCATCAATTTTTCATAGTCGAAGGCATGGCAGGGATGCCCTAAGTCATGAGTTACATAGTTTGTGATATCGATCACACTATCATGGACACCAATATCGACCTGTTGCAGCTTTTGTTCCATCCATTCTGGAGTTGGAGTCCTTTTGATATTGGACAAAATGACGCAGGTGGTGCGTTTGTTAAGTTTTGGGTCATTGATGATTTTTGGCAATGGTAAAGTTGCTTGCTGTGGTTTAGCATTTTTCCCCACTTCCAATTCAAGCGGTTTGAGACAGGCCTCAATACCAAATTGCTTGAGTATTGTGGCTGCCTCGCGTGCGATGCCTCTTACGCTCATGGAGTCGACACGGTTGGTTGTGACTTCAATATCATAAACACTATCTCCAAAGCGCTCGTAGATTCTTTCAACCGAAGGTCCACTCAAAGATAGCGTTCGTTGAATTTCTTGAGGCGAAGCACTTGTTTCTAAATGATCTAAGAGCCATTTGTGTGGGATTAAGATATTCATTTTTTCCTTTGTTCGTTTAATTGAAGTGATATATTTATTAATTAAAATTGTTCCAAAAACCTCATATCTCCTGAATAAAGCAAACGAATGTCATCAATATTTAGACCCTCCTTTAAGGTATATGTCCGTTCAATTCCCCAACCAAAAGCAAATCCAGTGTACTCTTCTGGATCGATGCCGCCAGCCTTTAAGACATTGGGATGTACCATACCTGCTCCGCCCACTTCGTGCCAACCGGATTTACAGAACTTACATTTTGTTTGTTGATTGTTATCATCAACAACTTTGCCAGTACCACTACAAATGTGGCAACTAAAATCCACCTCGAAAGATGGCTCGGTAAACTGAAAGTGGAACGGGCGAATGCGGCTTTTTGTGCCGGGACCATAAAATTCGCGTGCAAAATAATCTAAAGTGCCTTTGAGATGTTGAATATTAATGCCTTTATCCACCACCAAACCCTCGAACTGATGGAACATTTGAGTATGGGTTGCGTCTTGTTGTCGTCTGTAGCAGCGTGCAATGTTTATCATGCGGATGGGTGGTTGGGATTTTAGCCTTTCCATTTCCCTAACCTGACCATTTGAGGTGTGGGTTGTTAATACTACTTTGCCTCTTTGATCATTTTCTGGTACGTCGACAAAAAATGTCTCCCATTCATCGCGCGCAGGGTGGTCTTTAGGCATGTTTAGTGCCTCAAAGACATACCAATCCCAGTCAACTTCTGGATATCTAACTCTAGTAAATCCGATTTTCTCAAAAATATGAGTGATTTCTTCCATGGCCTGTGAGACGGGGTGCATGTGTCCAACTTCTGGTTTCTTTCCGGGGATAGTTAGATCAACAAATTGCTCTGAAGAAGAGTTTTGTTGTGAACTTAGCTGTTTTTCCAGCGTTGTCTTAAGCTGGTTGAGCAAAATACCTGCTTGAGGGCGATCATCAGCTGGTATCGAGCCGATTGTTTTAGCTAGTTGATTGAACAATCCTTTCTTGCCTAGATATTTGGTTTTTTTATCGACAACACTACTTTGGTCCTGGGAAAAAACTGCCAGAATATTTTCAACTTCTTGTTTTATTGAGTCTAATTGTGCCATTTTCTCTTTCTTGAATGGGGTTGTACCAATCTAATTATTGTAACAGCAACCATTCTTCTATTAATAATACAAAAACCCCGCCTTGAGGCGGGGTTTGTTCTGTTTCAAATACTAAAACCACCCGCCTTAAATAAGGCTAAAAAAGAAAAAGGTGGTAAATTTTTGTGAATTGAGCATTTTCTTTTAATAGATTTCTTGCAAAGAAAGCATTTTTTATCGCAAAATTTTATTTTGCAACTTTATCAACGATAGCCTTAAAAGTGTCCATATCTTGAACAGCAATTTCTGAGAGCATTTTGCGATTTAAAGCGATCTTGGCTTTATTCATGGCATTGATGAAGCGAGAATATTGTAATTTCTCATCAATCATTTTCAGAGCCGCATTAATGCGAATAATCCAGAGTTTGCGCATATCTCTCTTGCGAAGCTTTCGGCCGATATAGGCATACTGACCAGAGTGTAAAACTGCTTCGTGAGCGCGTTTGTACAAACGACTATTAGCACCGCGAAAACCTTTGGCTAGTTTTAAAACTTTAGCGTGTTTTTTATGGCGAACGACGCCAATCTTAGCACGTGACATAAATCTTTCTCCTTTTTATTAAGCCAGACCAAGCATGCGCTTAATCTTCTTTGCCCACTTTCCTTTGACTTCAACAGGAATGCGGTAGGTTCTTTTAGTTTTTTTTGACTTTTTGCGTTGCAAATGTCGCGAGTTTTGGCTGCGACGTAAGACTTTACCTGTACCGGTAATTTTAAATCTTTTGCTAGCGCCTTTTCTGGTTTTTTGTTTAATTTTTTTCATATCTGCGATTAGGTTTTTTGTTTTTTACTTGGTGCTAACTGGGCTTGTAACTTTTTTCCTAATAACTTTGGTTCGATTTCGACTATGGCGATATCCGTGGTTCTAGCAAAGAGCTTGTTGAACATTTCAAAACCAAACTCTTTTTTGGTTATCTGTCTTCCTTTAAACATTAAGCTTAAGCGAACTTTGTTACCTTTTTTCAAAAAATCGATAACCTTATTGGCTCTTGCCTCGAAGTCATTTTCTCCCATGAATGGGCTGAAACGAACCTCTTTTAACTCTTGATTACGACTGTTTTTGCGACTCTCGGCGTCTTTTTGTTTAAGTTGGTACTTAAACTTAGAGATTTCGATGATTTTGCAGACTGGCGGATTCGATTTGTCTGTGACTAAGACCAAGTCTTTTTCTTGATCCATGGCAATCTGCATTGCCTCCGCGGGTGACATCATCCCAACCATTTCTCCAGATTCGGCGAGAACTCTAACCTGGGGATAGCGAATACGATGGTTCGCTATGACGAAGGTGGTTGGTTGTCTTTTTGTAAGTTTCTTTCTAATCACTAGTGAGTCGGTATTATACAATAATTGGCCGAGATAAACTAATAGAGTTTCCCCTGTTATCTGTGAGGCACGAACCAGAATTATAACACTCGGATTGCCTTTTGTATAACTGGAATTAATTGGTATAATTACACTTTGTGAGCGAGCTCGTAGCTCAGTTGGTTAGAGCGCTTCGTTGACATCGAAGAGGTCAGAGGTTCGAGTCCCCTCGAGCTCACAAAAAAACGGCTTAACGGCAAAAAAACAAAAGCTTGGTTGAGTTGCTGTTGCAAAATCAAAATCTCACCGCAAAACTTAATTTTGTAGCAAGTCTAATTTCCGCTATGAGCGCTGGAACGTTCATGATGCATGTTATCGTGGACGGCTTTGGTCTCGGCGGGCATAAACATTGCTCCTGGACCCTTTTTACGTTTTTTCTTTTGATTCATTTGTTTGGCCCAGGTGCGGGCGCTATGGATTTTTTGGCGGAGAAGCATGATAAAGGCGCGTAACTGATGGAAAAAGTTTAAGTAGTACTTGCCTTCTTGACCTGGATTAGAAACAGGGGCCATTAAACTTAAGTCAATTTCTTGGTGAAATTCTGAGACTTCAACAGCTAACATCTTGAGTTCTTGGCGGATTTTGTCGATTTCTTCTTTAACTTGTTTTTCTCTGGCGTCAAAGACAGCTTTTTGATCCACTGGATTAACTTGCTCGTGGAGTTTACGGCGAAGTTGTTCCTTTTTGGCTTTGTCTGCCATCTCTTTCTGTTGTTGGGCAAGTAATTCAGAATTATCAAACTGATTTGCCTGGTTAAAGTTGGCAAGGGAAGAACCCGCTTGGGCCATGGTCTCTTGGAGTGGATCGTGATTCCGGTTTTGATTATTGACCCCACCAGAAGAGTGCCGCTCTGTTTCTGCCAATGCTTGGGCAAAGGGGTTGATGGCGGTATTTTGATGATTTTGTTTGGGTTTAGCTGGTCCGAGACTGTTTAAACCGTTCATAGATACAAAAGCAGAGGCAAAAACGTTTTTACCTATACTATAGGACTATTATAGCATTTTTAGTCAAGCAGATGCGTAACAACTTTATCGCGTATTACCATTGCTCTGATGTGACTGCGGTAGTGTTGGTCTTTTTTCATCGACTCTCTAAGTTTTTCATCGGCAATTTTGCTGATATGTTGATTAATCTCCTCATCAGTAGCCTCAACTTTTGCTTCCAGGGCGATTGCCCCTAAAATGAAATCTAGTTGTAGTCGGCCGAGAGCTTGTGCAGCTAGCTCATTCGCTAGTTGTTCCTGAGTTATCTTGCGATTTTCTAGATAAGAGTCAAGTTCAAGGTTAAAGCGCTTAAGGCTGTCTTGAAGATTTTGGAATTCACGCTGTACTTCTTCTCTAATTAGCAGTTCAGGAATTGTCGGCTTGATTGTAGTGGCCAAGGCGCGGAAAATATGTTGTAGGCGGATTTCTTTGAGTTGTTCCTCACTTGGTTTATGGGAGTGATCGTGATGATCGGCACCCTGTGGTTTTTCTCCCTTGGCTTTCTTTGCTGTTTTGAGCTTTTCTTGTTCAGCCTTTTCGGCCTCAGCTAAGATCTTCTTGATTTCTTTTTCAGCCTCTTTCCTGGCTTCTTGAGAGGTTTTTTTATAGTTTCCTAGCTTAAATTCCGGTTTCTCGGCAAACTGCGCCTCGATGACCCAATCTTTGCCTTTTTCCAAGCTGATGGGATGAAATTCTGGAGAAGAAAGGGGTGATTTTTTTTCCTTATTAATGGCTTCGGTATATGCTGACGGGAGCAGTTGACGTAATGATTCCTCAAGAATCTTAGCTGGACCGATAGCTTGTTCGGCCAGAGAACCTGGGACAATACCTTTACGGAATCCTGGAATTTTTACCTGTTTCGACAAGCGGTTGAGGATTTTTTGGTAGGTTTTTTCCGCTAAATTGGCCTCAATGGTAATGTTAACTTTGCTGTTAGGGGCGATGAGCGATTGATTATCTTTTTCGTTGGCTTTGTCATTTTTGGTTTTTGTCATTTGACAATTATATCCTACAACACAAGAGGCAGATCCACTATTTTTGACTCAAGTCCTTAAAGTTAAGTTCTAGCGATTTGTTCAAGCAAGCGGTTGCAGTATCCCCATTCGTTATCGTACCAACTGATAATTTTTACTAAATTGCCACCTACGACTCTTGTTAGGTCTAAATCAACGATCGACGATTCGCGTCTGCCAATAATGTCGGATGAGACGATTGGGTCGTTGGTGGTAGCCAGAATTCCTTGCCAACGAGGATTTTCTGAGGCCTCAATTAGGGCTTTATTGACTTCCTCAACGGTTGTGGCTCTTTTGGTGAGAAAAACCATATCAGAAAGTGATCCGGTCGATGTTGGAACACGCATTGCTAGACCATCAAAGACACCCTCTAATTCAGGAATGATTTGTGTAGTGGCGATAGCGGCACCGGTTGAGGTAGGGACAATATTCTCGGCTGCACTTCGAGCTCGTCGCAGATCTTTGTGTGAGTTGTCTTGGGTGTTCTGATCATCAGTGTAGGAATGAATGGTCGAGAGCATGGCTTTTTCAACGCCAAATTTTTCAACCATGACTTGAGTCACTGGTGCAACACAGTTGGTAGTGCAGGAGGCATTGGAGAGAATCTGGTTGCTTGGATCAAATTGGTTGACGCCAATAACAGAAGTGCTAACGCCTTCTCCCTTTGACGGAGCCGAGATGATGACTTTTTCGGCACCACCCTCAAGATGTTGCATGGCCTTTTCTCGAGAGGTAAAGGCCCCAGTGGATTCAAGGACCACTTCGACTTGGTATTTGCCCCAGGGGATTTTTTTTGGATCACGCTGAGCAGTAACCACAATTTCGTGATTATCGAGTTTAATCGTTCCTAAAACAGGGTTTTCGTCCGAAACTTCATCTTTTGTTTGTTGCTCGAAAATCTCGATCTCTTGTTGGAAGGGTCCATAATTTGAGTCATACTTAACTAGATGGACCCAATCTGCTAAGTTCATGGAACCAGAGGTATTAATAAGCTTTAGCTCAAACTTATCTCGATAAAACAGCCACCAGGCACGTAAAGCAGTGCGTCCAATGCGTCCAAAACCGTTGATGCCAAAAATTTTGGTTGTTGAGTTGTTGGCTTCTTCTCGCTGATCAGTGGTGTTAGTGACCATTTTATCTGCTGAGTCAGTGTCGGTTTCGGTTTTTGGATAGTCATACCCCAGCGCTCGGGGGTAGGTTGAATAGCCAAGGATTTCTTCTGGCTGCTCGTTATCACCAACTGGGTCTGTTTGATCTTTTTGGGCTATCTCCTGGCTGTTGTTTTTATCGTTCAAATCTCTGGTTTGAGCTTGGAGTTCATCCAGATATCTTTTTAGTGAGTCTATAGGATCTGACTCGTCATTGTCGGTTGAATTACTTGATGATAAAGGATCTCTAAGTTGATCTCGATCCTCAGCGGTCGGGTTTAACTGATTTGGTTGTGGTTCTGACAGCGAGCCCGACATGGGCTCAGAATAGCTAAGTTCATCAGGAATAGATTTTTCGACTTGATCGACTTGATCGACTTGATCGGCTTTTTTTTGATCATCAGTTGGCAGAACGCCGTATTTGATGAGCATTGATCTCACTCGAGTGTTCATAGGCAGGCTTTCTTTTATTCTTTCTCAACAAAGCCAACTCAGCAAGGGATTCCCTACTAAGTTGACGTCGAAATTTTGACTAAAACAGTATAGTCGACTCGACTTAGACCGCACAATATGCAGTTGTAAATTAGGTCAGTTCTGTTTCAACGTCGTTGCTGACGTAAGTACCAACATCTTCACCGGAAACTGCTCTTTCGAGATTGTCGCCCTCAAAAAGTTTGAAGACTTGTAAAGGCATGTTGTTATCTCGAGCCATGGCTAAAGCGGCCGTGTCCATAACTTGGACATCTTCCATCTCGATCGCTTGTTTGTAGTTCATGGTTTTAAACTTACGAGCCTTTGGATCTTTCATTGGGTCTTTTTCGTAAATACCATCAACTTTGGTTGCTTTCATCAGGACATCGCAATGAAGTTCGAGTGCATGCAACGCTGCTCCGGTGTCGGTTGTGACGTATGGTACGCCTGTGCCTGCTGCTAAAATTACCACGCGTCCTTTTTCCATGTGTCGCATGGCACGACGACGCACAAAACTCTCGGCAACAGCTGGCATTTGCAGGGCCGACTGAATACGGCTAGGTACATTTATTTGTTCAAGAGCGTCTTGAAGGGCCAAGCCATTCATAACAGTTGCAAGCATGCCCATGTAATCGGCTGTTGCTCGGTCAATACCATTAGCTGAACCAGAGAGACCTCGGAAAATGTTACCGCCGCCAATGACAATGGCAACTTGGACGTTTTTGATATAAATCGCTTTGATTTTTTCAGCTACTTGTTTAGCCGCTGATGGGTCAATGCCGTATTCTCGGTCACCTATGAGCGATTCGCCTCCGACTTTCAACATGATGCGTTTGTAACGACGATTGGGCATTTTTTCCTTTCAATATCGAAGCCTACGTGAAAGTCACCTCGGCATTTTTCTACTTTTTTACTTGATATACAAAAAAAGTTGCCCTGAGGCAACTTTTATTTTCTAAATCTTGCTGCAATCTTCAAAATTGTCCAGCGAAGATTCTCAGCAATTCTAAAGATTTGGTAAAGTGGTTGGTTGACTACCAAATCGTAGGAGCCAATAAATTCCACCAAAACACCATTGTATCCTTGCTTAAAACGATGGAAACCGTACCATGGATCTTTGGGATCTGGATCTGGTCCCAATGAACCCCACATGTCGAAACTGGTACAACCCATGGCCTTGCCAAAACGAATCATCTCCCACATCATCAAGTTACTCGCCATAACCTCACGATGAATGCTTCTCGAAGCACCGTAGGGATAATAAAGAGTCTGGTTGTGGACAAACATTATCCAAGAGGCCAGGATTTCTCCTTGATAAATCGCCTGAAATATCCTTATCATGCCGGTTGGACTAAGACTTTGCCACATTTTGCGGAAATATTCTGGTGAATGAGCATAGAAACCCTGACGCTTAGTAGTTTCCTCAAGAATTTTGACATACTCCTCCATGCCTTCGGCAGTAGAGTTTTCAAAGATCTGCACTCCTTTCTTGGAGGCAAGTCTGATGTTATACCGAGTTTTACTCTGAAGATTGCTAAAAAGCGTCTCTTCATCAGGTGTGAGGTCGAGTATAAAGCTATACTTTGTGAAGAGTGGCCTGCCTGGTACGCAATCGTTTTCTGCTAAGAATTTTTTAATAATCTGGTTGTCGGCGCTCTCCCCAACCGGACTTGGGACGTTTGGCTCAAGTTTAATGAACAAAGCATTATGTTTTTCTGCCAATTGCTTGAGAGCAGCAATTTGATTCTCGTTAGGCAGGAAACCTTTGGGGAAGTAGCCAACTGTTTTGTCTAGGATTGGTAATCGATGGAAAGTAACTTGTAGAGCGTGCTGAATTACGCCATCCTTGAAACAGCCAACTCTTTCGACTTTAGTTCCAGTAGTTTTGCGGAAATCACCCCATTCCCAAGTTTGTAGTGGATGGCCCACAACTCGATTATGAAGATGCTTTTCGTCTTCTCGGATTGATCTAATAAGCATTTTGGACTCGGAATTTTACTTTTCTGATATTCTAGACTTGTCTTTTGTTTACGCCAAGGTGCAGTTAGGAGAGTTTAAGGTTTTTTTAATGTTGGATTTTCTGCTAAAGAGGCTTTCGCAGTGGAAAACGGAGGTGCTAGCTGGTTTTGTACACTAGACTTGTAGCGAAATAGCGCTTTTATTACAAAGCTGCTTTTAAGTACTACGAAATTTTATTTCGCCACAAGTCTAATTTAGCTCCGCAAAAAAGTTTCGATATCAAGCTCATCATTGAGAAGAGCATCGAGTGTGTCGTCATCTGGGACAAGTCTACGACCGCTAGCAGAAATTGAGATTGTTTTCGTTGGAAAACGCGCTCCCAACTTGGACCAACTACCATTGCTTGGATCCAAGAGTAAATCATCTGATATTTCGTTAATAAAACGACTACGAGAGGTGTAGTTACCATTTCCATATTGCCAGCGTTTACGAGCATGAGAAAAATATAGTTTTTCTTTGGCTCTAGTGATGCCAACGTAACAAAGCCTTCTCTCCTCTTCCGTTTCTTCCTTGTTCCAAATTGAGCGCGAGTGGGGAAGCAAACCCTCTTCCATACCAACGATAAACACCACCGGGAACTCCAATCCTTTGGCTGAGTGAAGACTCATTAAAGTCACACCATTGTTCTGACGCTCATTTTCTACATCGAGCATTTGGTCGTCTTGAATTAGGGCTACATTTTCTAGGAAAGTTGTTGTGTCATCAAATTGGTGGGCTACATTGAGTAATTCTTCAATGTTGTCGAGCCGAGCCTCATCTTGGGGATCATTTTTGTCAAAAATGTCTTTGTAATTGGTGACACTGAGAATTGTTTCAAGAATTTGATAAGGTGTTTGTTGCTCAAGGTTTTTTTGTTTCTCTTTCCAAGTAAGGAAGCTGTTAAGTTTGCGTTTGCCGATCTTTTCCACCCTTTCCAAACTAACTGTATCTTGATGGTTTACTACCAGTCTTAGATATGCCAAAAGATCCTTGATTTCCTTTCTCTCGTAGAATTTCGTACCACCCACTATTTGATAGGGTATACCTCTTCTGACAAAGACTTCTTCAAAAGCGCGTGATTGAGCGTTGGTGCGATACAGAATGGCCATAGCCGAATAGGGATAGCCGATGTGATTCAACTCAATTTGATCAGCCACTTGATTGGCTTCATCGCGATCGTCTTCTCCTTCAATGACGGTGATTTTGTCATCGTTGCTGGATTGGTTTGTCCAAAGATTCAACACAGGATGAGTGGTATTGCCAACAATCAATTGGCTAGCAGCACTGAGGATAGTCTGTGTCGAGCGGTAATTTTGCTC
The DNA here is from genome assembly GCA_049322575.1 of Patescibacteria group bacterium. Lineage (GTDB taxonomy): Bacteria > Patescibacteriota > Microgenomatia > UBA1400 > PJMF01 > JBMORQ01. The sequence continues at coordinate 101,065 of JBMORQ010000027.1, read as the reverse complement.
AAGTCGATACTCCCTCATATCTGGAAAGTCATTTTTAAGGTTGGAGAGATTGCGATAATCTGCTCCTCTCCAGGCGTAGATGCTTTGAGAAAAATCGCCCACCACGTATAAGTTGTCGTGAGGTTTTGTCAGTAGGTTGGTTAGCTGATATTGAGCTTTATTTGTATCCTGATACTCATCAACCAGGACGTGATGAATCTGACTTTGATATCTTTCCAAAACGTCTTTATTGCGTTCTAAAACTTGGACAGTTAGTAGTAATAGGTCATCAAAATCAACGGCGTTTTGCAGCCTTAGCTGATGGTCGTAGATTTTATAGACCTTAGCGGTGAATTCCTGGAAGTGATCTGAGGCAAGTTTTTCATATTCTTGCCAGCTAAGCATTTCGTTTTTCGCTTGGGAGATAATATTTTTGATAACTTGAGGTTTATAGCGTTTGGTATCAAACGAAGATTGTTTATAGATTTGTTTGATCAAGCTTAATTGGTCGTTGGCATCATAGATAGAAAAACTGTGACTCAAGCCAACTCTCGGTGCTTCGCGACGCAAAATTCTTGCGGAGAGGCTGTGGAAAGTTCCGGAAAAGCTAAGTTGCTGTCCAGTTAGCTTGAGAACTCGGTCATTCATTTCTTTGGCCGCTTTATTGGTAAAAGTAACCAGAAGGATATTCTCAGGTGAACAACTATGTTCTGCAAGTAACCAGGCAACTCTGGTAGTTAGAACCTTGGTTTTGCCACTACCGGCTCCCGCTAAAACCACAGCCGGACCAGAGTTATGAGTGACGGCTAACTTTTGTTGATCGTTGAGATTTTCTAGTATGTTTTGCACTTGGCTTATTTTCCGTTTAGCCCCTCATACTAGCACGGTTTCCGTGTTAGGATAAGATATCAGTCAATCAAAGACGGTCGGCCTATGAAAAAACTCATTATCGGAAACTGGAAGGCTAATAAAGATGAGGTTTCTACTTCAGCTTGGTTTGAGAAGTTTGCGCGTTTAGCCAATTTTGATGTCGATCAGGTTGAGGTAGTTGTGGCTCCCCCTTTCAATTTACTCAGTATAGCAAGGCAAAAGATTGATGAGTTGGCCTTGCCGATTAAATTAGCTGTTCAGGATCTCAGTCCCATGCCCACCGGTTCTTATACCGGAGAAGTAGCTGCTGGTAATTTACACGGTCTAAGGGTTGAATATGCCATATTGGGTCATTCTGAAAGGCGGCGCTATTTTCTCGAGACGGATCATCTGATCGCAAATAAAGTTGAGATGGCGTGTTTGGCCAACATTAAGCCAGTCTTGTGCCTGGATGAGCCATATTTAATGACCCAGTCTAGAGCAATAAAAAAAGAGCTATTACCTGAGTGTGTAGTTGCCTATGAACCGTTGTCAGCAATAGGTTCTGGTGACAACGCATCGATTTCTGAAGTTACCTCTTTTAAAGATCGTTTGTATGCAGTGTGTGGTGAAGTAGATTTTATCTATGGTGGTAGTGTCAATGCAGACAATGTCAACCAATATTTGCTAGTTTCCCGAGGGGTTTTGGTGGGAGGTGCGTCCTTGGATGCGACAAATTTTGCCGAATTGATTAGACGCAGTGTTGTGCAAAATGAATAAATCGAACCGGATTTTTTTTATTTTGGTGTTTTTGTTGGCGATCTTTGTGGTTCTATCTAGGTTTTATCGCCTTAGCCATCCTAACGAGATGTATTTCGACGAGGTTTACCACGTCCCTGCTGCACTATTAATTTCTCAGGGGGATGAACGGGCTTTTGAATGGTGGCACTCTGAGATTTATGGAACAAGCAATCACGATTGGCTGCATCCTCCTCTCGCTAAATATTTTCAAGCAGTTTCTATTTTAATTTTTGGTAATAATCCCTTTGGCTGGAGGTTTTTTTCAGCTTTTTTCGGTTGCGGAGTGATATTACTAACTGGATTGTTGGTTGGAAAACTCACAAAAAGGAGATGGTCGGGCTTATTGGCATCGTTTTTGGTGGCAGTTGATGGTTTGAGCTTGGTTGAGTCGCGGATTGCTATGAACGATATTTTCCTGATGTTTTTTTCATTGATCAGTTTGATGATTTATTTTTCTGGTTTTAAGTTTTCAAGAAAAAGGATTTTAGCGACGGGAATTTTCTTAGGTTTGGCCCTAGCGACTAAATGGTCTGCTCTTTTAGTGATTTTGGCTGTTTTATTAATCGAAGTAATAAGAGAGCTTAGAAAACGAACGATTGGAGAGTCCTTTCCCTATTTAGTTTTCTCTTTAACGCTGGTTCCAGTTTTTATTTACGTTTTGTCATACACACCGATGCTCTTACAGCAGAAAAACTTCGATCATTTCTTTGAATTACATCGGCAAATCATTAATTATCAGTTCAACCGCGATGGTTTACATGCATATCAATCGCAACCTTGGCAGTGGCTGTTTAACTTACGGCCAGTTTGGTTTTGGAGAGGTGAAGTAAATGCAGGCAGTGTGCAAAATATTTATTTACTTGGAAATCCTGTGTTAGTCGTGTTAACTATTGGTGTAGTTTTCTGGCAGCTCAAAAGAATAATCACCTACCGAAAGTGGCAAGTATTTTCTCGATTTTTTCCAGAGAAGTTCAACCGTCAAGAGAAAGTCTTTTATTGCTATTTGGCAGTTTTGTTTTTTTTCAACTGGTGCCCATGGTTTTTTTCTCCAAGAATTATTTTTTATTACCATTTTCTACCAGCAAATCTCTTTTTGCTGATGTTGACCTCGCTGGTGATTAATCAGTTTCTATCAAAAAAAGTTATCAGTTTGCTAATTGTTGGTCTCATATGTACGTTTTTATTGTATTGGCCACATTGGACCGGTGGTGTGGTGTCGGCGTCCTTGGCTAACTCAATTTATTGGCCGTTTTCGTTTTGGAGGTAGTGAGAACAAATGAGGTCTACTCTGGTTAACTGAAACTTTGTGGTTATAGACTTGTAGCGAAATAACAGTTTTATTACAAAACTGCTTTTAAGTACTGCAAAGGTTTTTTTCTTGCTTGAAGTAGCTATGCTACTACTTCACTCAAAAAAACCCTTTTCGTTCAAAAAAATCAGTTTTTCACTACAAAATTTTGTTTCGCTGTAAGTCTAATGTAATGATTTTTTTACGAGTCAGGTGTTTAAATCATAAAAAATTACGATATGATTGGATTCATTAACTAGACTTCATTTTAATTATAAGTAGAGTGAAGTAAGCATTTTGTTAATGATCTGACCCCTACAGCGATTGAAAGAATCGCTGTATAGAGTAGTTATATCAATAAGCGGTCAGATCTAATAAGTAGAATTACTAGAGTTTTTAACTAAACATGACAATTGCAATTGTTGGGGCAGGATTTACAGCTCTCTCTGCAGCTTGGGAGCTTGTGAAAGAGGGGCATTCCATTGTGCTCTTTGAAAGAGAGAGCTTTGCTGGTGGTTTGGCAGCTGGTTTTAAAGAAAAGAGATGGGATTGGAGTTTGGAAAACCACTATCATCATCTCTTTACCTCAGATCATGATGTTATTTCCTTGATGAAAGAACTGGGGGCCGCTGAGCGGCTCAATATTTATCAAACCAAAACGTCTACTTTGTACGATGGACAAATCTGGCGTTTAGATTCTGCCACATCGCTACTCAAGTTCTCCAAGATAAGCATCCTGGATAGATTACGTATGGGCGTTGTTTTGTTCTTTTTAGTCTTGTTTCCGTGGGGAAAGTTTCTTGAGAAGTGGACGGCTAAGGAATTCATAAAAAAAACCATGGGTTCTCGCGCTTGGAAAGTGGTGTGGAAGCCATTATTTGTTGGTAAATTTGGCAAATACTCATCGGTTGTCAATATGGCATGGTTTTGGGCACGGGTTGTTTCACGTACAAAAAATTTGGCTTACTTCCAGGGTGGGTTTCTTAGGCTGGCAGAATTGTTAAGTTCAGCATTAAAGAAAAAAGGAGTCGAGCTGAATTTTGCTTTCGAAGTTGATTCCATAGAAAAGAATGATCGAGGAATGTTCCTGATTGGTGGAAAAATTTTCGACAGGGTTATTGTTACCGGACCGGCCACACTACTGACAAACCTAGTTAAAAATCTACCATCGAAATTTGCCAAATCGATCAATCAATTAGATTCTTTAGCTGCTCAAACCCTAATACTTCAATTAATCGAACCCTTTTTCCAAGATGGCACATACTGGTTAAACATCAATGAAGAAGGTTGGCCATTTTTAGCTTTGGTTGAACATACCTCGATGGTTGATTCCAGCAAATATAATAAGAAACATTTATTGTACGTTGCCAAATATTTGGAGTCGGCGGATAAGGATTTCTCATTATCAAAAGAACAGTTATTTAAAAAGTATTTGCCGTATTTGAAGAAGATTAACCCAAGTGTTGGTAAAATTGTTAATAAAGTATGGTTGAACAAAGCGCCATTTGCGCAGCCAATTGTCTATACCAATCACAGTCGCAATGTTCCGGTTATTCGAACACCGATTAAGGGATTATATTGGGCTTCGATGCAACACATTTACCCATGGGACAGGGGTATTAACTACGCTGTTCGATTAGGAAAAGAGGTTGCTCATATTGTCAATGAAGATCAATTTAATTAATCAAACTAGCAAGATTATTTCGCGGAATCTGATGGTGATAGCAGATGTATTTGTTTTGTTGGTTTGTTTTTCCTTTAGTTATTGGTTAATGGGCCATACTTTGGCTTATGAAGACAATCAGATTATTCTTGCCAGTAAATTGTTTAGTGATTTTGGTGCACATCTACCATTGATTAGATCTTTTTCCGTGGGAGAAAATTATCCTGTAGAGTATCCACAGTTCCCAGGAGAGCCGATACGCTATCATTATTTTTTTTATTGGTTAGTAGCGATGGTTGAGAAGCTTGGTTTTGATTTTGCCTTTGCTGTTAACTTTTGGAGCATCATCGGTATGACTCTCTTGTTGTGGATGATTTATCAATATGGTTTGCTGCTATTTGGTAAACGTAAGATTGGGTTCTTGGCTGTAATTCTCTTTTTGTTCAATGGCACGTTTAGCTTTGTTGAGTATTTCAGAGTTACTGGCTGGACTTGGCAGGCTTTTATGTCTATACCATCGCAAACAACTTTTGCCAGTTTTGGTCCATGGGATGGAAAGCTGGTCAGTGCCTTCTGGAACTGGAATGTTTATACCAATCAGCGTCATCTTGCTCTGAGTTATGGCTTGGTCATGTTAGCTTTTTGGCCGCTACTCAAGATGGTAGTAATTGGTGAAAAGAAGTTTAAAAAGATTTACTACCTGCTCGTTCCAGTCGTTTTCGGAGTTTTGCCCCTACTGCATCAAGCAGGTCTGATGATATTGCTTTGTTTTGTAATTGGGTGGTTTTGGTTGAACCGCAGTCAACAGCTAGGTAGAAGGGTAAAGATTATTTATTTCGCTTCGCTGATGTTATCTTTGGTTGTGGTACTGACCTCAACGGAAGCTTCTCAACAAAACTTGGTTTGGAAGGTCGGGTTTTTGGCGGCTGACGGAAGAATTTGGACGATTCTTAGGTATTGGTTTTTTAACCTAGGTTTATATTTCATTTTTTTACCACTTTTTTTATTCTTTGCTACAAAAAACTATCGTAAACTGCTGCTTCTGGCCTATTTTCTTTTTGTTGTTGCCAATTGTATCCAGTTATCCCCTGACCTGATAAATAACCACAAACTTGTTAGCTTCTTCATCATTATTTTAAATTTAGGAATGGCTGCTTTTGTTATTCAAATGTTGCGTGGGAGTTTTCTTTTAAAGATACTCGGGTCGTTGATCTTTATGCTAACGATTTTTTCTGGAGTTGTTGACGCTTTTTCAATCATTAACGATCAAAAATATCGTATCAACGATTATCAGCGGGTCGAAACTGCTAATTGGATTATGAACAATACTCCAAAAAATAGTGTTTTTGTAACCAACAGCTATTTATATACGCCGGTTACTTTGGTCGGAAGAAAGCAATATTTAGATTATGGTTATTTTGCTTGGTCTTTGGGATACAACGACTCAGACAGAAGGAAAAAGCTATCGACAATCTTTGCAACTTACACTAATAAAAGGAACGTCTGTGAATTTTTAGAACAACAAGGTATTGATTACGTTTATCTTGTTAGCGGACAAGGAGAGATACCATCCAACATTAACTTGAGTCAGAGTCTTTTGCGAAAAACCTTTTTGCCTAGTTTCGTTTCAGATAGCGGTGAAGTAGTATATGATGTGAAAAATAACTGTAGTTAGGATTTCAATAGTATGAAAAGAACAATAAAGATTGGTTTTGATTTTGATGGTGTGATTATGTATAACCCAGCGCGACTGATACGTCCAATTATTTCGCAGTTCAAGAAGAAGGGATTAATTAAAAGAAAGAGATTACAGTTTTTTCGTCCAAAAGCTGGAATTCAGACATTCTTTTGGCAACTTTTACATAAATCAAGTGTTTTTCCGGCGTTGGGCCTGGGCAAGCTACGGAAATTGGCCAAGCTCAACAATGTCGAGCTATATTTAATCACTGGTCGTTTTGCTGAATTAAAAGATGACTATGATTTTTGGTTAAAAAAAATTGGTGCTAAACAAATTTTTAAAGCAACATACATCAACGATAAAAACGAACAGCCTCATCTTTTTAAAGAGAAAATGATAAAGAAACTAAATCTAGATCATTTCGTTGAAGATAACTGGGACATAGTTGAACATTTGAAAAACAACACCCAAGCAAGGATTTTCTGGATTTTTAATTTATTTGATCGAAATAAAAAACACGAGGATAAACATCCTGGTTTAATGTCAGTTGCAGATGCCTTGGAAAAAATCATCCATAATTCACACAAGAAATAAAATGAAGATTGTCTTTTTCGCAACATATTATTACCCCTACATTTCAGGAATTACAACCTATCCAAAAAAGATACTTGATCATTTGGCAAAGAAAAACGAAGTGACGGTTCTGACTTTCAAGCATTCTGCACATTTGCCAGATTCAGAGTTTGTTGATGGTGTTGAAGTTATCCGCATGCCTTATAACCTTAGGGTTTCTAAAGGGTTTATTTCCTTTCAATCAATAAATTATTTTTGGAAATATGCACAATATGCTGACAGAATTCTGCTCAATTTTCCAAATGCCGAGGGTTTGGTATTGGCAGTTTTGGCAAAATTCTTCAAAAAAAAATTGTTCGGCATTTTTCATTGTCGCGTCTTCTTAGACAAGTCAATTTTTTTGCGTCTAGCGGCCCTGGTAATAAATACATCAGTCTGGTTGCAGATGATTTTTACAGACAAAATCATAATTTATACTTGGGATTACTTTCTCAGTATGAAGTGGGAAAGTTTTTTTAAAAACAAAGCAGTGCAGTGTTTACCACCAGTTGAATCATTAAAAATAAACACCACATATTTTAGAGAGCTATCCAAAAAGAAAGAAAACAAAAAATGGGTTGGTTTTGCTGGTCGGATAGCTCAAGAAAAGGGCTTGGAATACCTAATTAAAGCTGTAAGCAATTTGAATGATAAAAATGTTGAGCTAGTGTTTGCTGGACCAAGCTCTATGGAGGTAATTGGTGAAGATAGATATCACTCAAAGATCATTAACTTAATTAAAAATGCAGGAATTAAGGTGCATTTCTTGGGGACTCTCAATGGTGGAAAATTGGGTGCTTTTTATCGTGTGATCGATTTATTGGCACTCACTTCAATTAATCAAACAGAGGCTTTTGGTATGGTCCAAGTTGAGTCTATTCTCTCAGGAACGCCAGTGGTTGCCAGTGATTTGCCTGGTGTGAAACAACCGATTGAGCTACTTCAAATGGGTAGATTGGTAAAACCTAGGAGCATTGATGAAATAGTAAATGCAATTCAAGAAATTTTGAAGAATAAACACCGCTTTGTTGCACAAGACAAATTTAGAGAAAACAGCAAGGATTTTGATCCGCAAAAAGTTTTCAAATTTTACGAAAAGGTTTTAAATGAGTAATGCTCGCGAAATGCTAGAGGCTACGCTAAGTTACTTGGAGAATAGGCCGATGTTTTTTTCACTACTTCGTCCTTTTGAAGTTTGGTTAATGCGTAGGCATCTGACAGAAATTAAACCAATGATTCTTGATTATGGATGTGGAGATGGTTTTTTTGCCAAGCAAGTTTTTGGAAAAAAGAAAGTGGATATTGGTCTGGATGTGTTTGATAGTCGTCTTAATCAGGCAAGCGTTCAAGACGTTTACAAAAAAACTGTTTCTTTTGATGGAAAAACGATTCCTTTTAAGAGCAATACTTTTTCTGGTGTTATCTCTAACAGCGTTTTGGAACATATACCGGATTTAGACTATTCGATTGCTGAAATTCACAGAGTCATGAAAAAAAATTCGATTTTTCTAACAACAGTTATGACAGATAAATGGGAAGAGAATCTGCTTGGATCGGCAATTTTTGGGGATTTATATAAAAGATGGTTGAGGAAGAAGCAACAACACTTCAATTTGTTGACAGTTGATCAATGGTCGCAAAAGTTTATGAAGGTTGGTTTTAGAGTCAAAAAGGTGGTTACGTATTTACCAAAAGATGGCTCACGATTGATGGAGCTGTTGCATTTTTTTTCTTTGCCAAGTTTAGTTACATATAAACTTTTTGGCCAATGGGTGATTATCAAAAAATGGTATTCTTTCTTCTCGATGCATAAACTGATCGAAAAATACAATAGATCAACTCAATCTGATGAGTCAGAAGCTGCGGCAGTTTTTTTTGTTTTGCAGAAAAGATAAATAAGATCAGTTAATTAGCCGGGACTCTTATCATTTTGAGCGAACTAGTATTCCTGCTTAGCTGCTGTTAAACAATTTATTCTTAGAGTTTGGCTGCTTCAGCGTCTTGGAGCCGGTAAGACATTAAGTTGCCTTTCCTGTTGCGGTTTTTCTCATTTATTTTCACTTAGTCTTATTTATAATAATACACCGTGTTTCAGTCTACCTTGGCCAACGATCTAGTTACAATTGCTTACGCCTATCTACTGACAGGAGTTTTTCAGATCGTTGTTATGCCCTGGTTGTTGGTGTGGGGAAGGAAACACTTAGTCGACGGTGGTTGGGCGTGGGGTCGATCGATTGGTTGGTTGGTAGTTGGGTTGATTATTTGGTTTCTCGCTCACCTCAAGTTGCCAGTGAATTCACAGATGGGTCTTTGGTCGCTACTTGGTGTGCTGCTAGGCCTATCAATCCTAAAACTGAAAGCAAGCTGGCCAACTCTTCTTGCTTTCCTCAAGGAAAAAGCTCCTCTAATTCTTGTTGAGGAACTCTTGTTTGTTTTTGGTTTTTTCTTTCTAAGCATAGTTCGTGGCTATAATCCTCAGATTCTTGATTTAGAAAAATTTATGGATGCCGGTTTCATGGTGAGTTACTCTAAATCCCCTACTCTGCCGGCTCTCGATATGTGGTTTGCCGGAGAAACCATGAATTACTACACTTTTGGTCATTTCCTAGGTGGGATCTTGCTCAATTTTTGGGGCATTGGGATCGACCGAGCATACAATTTAGCTCTAGGATTGGTGATGGGACTGGTCATGATGCAGAGCGGTGGTTTAGTGGCAAATCTCACAGCATATACGATGGCAAAGAACAAAACCAAGCATCTTCTGACCATTCCGATAGTTGCGGGAATTGTGGCTGCGTTATTAGTTGGTTTTGCCGGTAACTCCCATACATTTTGGTATTTTTTTAAGAATCTTTCTCAAGAAAATCCTATGGACGGATATTGGTATCCTGACGCGACGCGGTTTATTTACCATACCATTCACGAGTTCCCGGCGTACAGTTTCGTTGTGAGTGATTTACATGCTCATGTTTGGAGCTTGGTGTTTGTTCTGCTGATTATTCCCACGATTTGGTTATGGCTAAAAGTCATGATCGATGAAAAGGGCCAGCAAGTTGCTCTGACCAAGCGAGGGTCGCTCTATTTGTCTGGAATAATTGGCATATTACTGGGTGTTTTGCTGATGACAAGTGCTTGGGATATGGCTATCTTTGGCTTGTTGTTGGTGGTAGTGAGTGTTTGCCTTTTGCTATTGGATCGGTCGTTTTTCCTATCACTGCTTCTTGCTGCCTTGGTGGTTTTAGTGTCGATTGTTGTAACTTCCTGTTTTTGGTGGCTGAACTTCAAATCGATTTCTGAGGGTTTGGGTTTTGTTGAGGAAGGCTCAACGTTGAGAGAACTAGCGATTCTCTGGGGTTGGCATGTGATCGGGAGTTTGTTGGCAAGTGTCTTTGCGGTTAGCGAGCTTCTTGCTGCCAGAAAGAAAAGAATTTCACATACTTTCTTGTTCATATTGTCTATGACCATTGCGGCGCTAGTTTTGCTGCTTCTACCTGAGCTGATCTTTGTTAAAGATATATATACCGATCATCCGAGAGCCAACACAATGTTCAAATTAACTTTTCAAGCCTTCACACTCATGTCGTTGGTGGTTGCTTGGTTTTTTGGTTTTATTCAGCAACGGAATAAATTCGATATAGCGATGCGTACAGTTTTAATAAGCATAATGATGGTGCTTTTTGTATCAATTTTCTCCTTCGTAAAATACTCATACAAAGGTTACTATAATTTCCAGAACTACCAAGGTCTTGATGGTTTGAAATGGTTACAGGAAAAATACCCCGCGGACTACAAGGCAATAGTTTGGTTGCGAGAAAACATTGTTGGTCAGCCAGTGGTTTTGGAGGCTGTGGGAGACAGTTATACAGACTATGAGCGTGTGTCGGTCTTCACCGGCTTGCCGACCATCGTTGGTTGGAGAGTTCATGAATGGTTGTGGCGGGGCGGCTATGATGAGGTTGGAGAGCGGGCTGAGCAAGTTAGGGTGGTTTACGAAGAGCCAGAAAGCCTGCTGTCTCAGGAAATTATCGCAAAATACTGGGTGCAATACATTTTTATTGGTGAAAAAGAGCGCCAAGCATATGCCGATTTGGATGAACAAAAGCTACTTCAATTGGGTAATGTAGTCTTTTCAGAAGGTCAAACAATAATCATTAAACTTGGTCATAACTAGACTTGTAGTGAAATAGCATTTTTATTACAAAACTGCTTTTAAGTACTGCAAAGGTTTTTTTTCTTGCTTGAAGTAGCTGTGCTACTACCTCTCTCAATAACCCCTCGTTTATGGAAAGCAGTTTTCCACTACAAGATTTTATTTCGCCATGAGTCTTCCAGACAGAACTGCAAGCAAACTAGCAAAGACTTTTCGTCCTCTAGGCCATTTTGCTCCCCCTTTTGCTAATGAGACAAACTTTTCCAAGCTATGCAATTCAATCGCCAAGTAACTTACTATATTGGGCGCTGACCCAGCCCTCTTGTCCGTTGAAATCAATCTTATACCAACCGTTGTCAGACTCTCCAAGGTAAATGAAGTCTTTACCGACTTCTGCAAAGCCCAACTCCTTGCCGGAGCTACTGGCTGAATCACGAACTTTAAGTACTTCTTTGCTGTGATCATAGTACTTTGTTGAAAGGATCTGGATTCTCGGGCCAGTATAGCTAGCTGGAATATCAGAAGTTGTTGCTGAGCTAGTGCCGATGCGGCTTTTTAAATCACTTGGGCCGGTAATCTCTGCAGCGGGACTGGATTCTTGGTCATCTGATGGTTGCTCAGTAGGAGTTGCCGAGGGATAAACGTTATTATTTTTGGCGAGTTTTATGGAGACATTAAGCCTGTGTCCAGCAACTATATTGATGGTGTGTTTTTGTGTTTCGAAGGATGGCAGACTGACTTGGTATTCATGGCGTCCTGCTGCTAGGTCTGTCAGAGTTAATGGTGAGAACTGTTGCTCTTGATTGTCAAAAGTAATGATGGCGTTATCAGGTATGGTGATGAACGAAACCTCAGCCTGTTTTTTTGAGGGTAACGGTTCAAGTTCATAGATTACTCCCCCGCTCATTTCTGCAGTTTGTCCAGGTTTCCAGGTAACAACCGTTAACAACCCTTTGCTAAGCTGAATCTGGGCCTCATATGGTATGAGAGTAGTGTCGTCGGGTTGAATCCGTAAAGTGTATATACCAGGTTTAATATTCCTGTTGATGTATGGAGCTTTATCCAGATATTCACCGTTCAAAAAAAGCGAGACGTTGGTTTCGTTAGTAATAACCTGTAGGCCAGCCCTAGATTTATTGAAGGGTTTGAGTAGATTGGTAAGGAAGTTGTCCCCTCCGGAATTTGAAATTCCAACAATTATGACGGCAATAAAAAGCGCAGTGACCGTTAAGATAGCAATGAGTTTTTTATTCATCAAAAGTAGTTTAGCAGGAAAAACACCAGACTTGAAGTTGAGTATCGGTCTTGGGTGATGGTAGCTTTGTTAGGTCTTGTTTGTTTTTTGAATAAGGGCAATTTTTAAGACCTCGCTCATATGTTTCACCGGGATAAACTTAACGTTTTTCTTAACTGAAGCAGGTATCTTGATTAGATCCCGCTTGTTTTTTTCCGGATAAATGATGACCCTGCAGCCTGCTCTATAAGCAGCTATGGATTTTTCTTTCAGCCCACCAATCGGTAAAACATTACCCCTAAGAGTGACCTCGCCAGTCATGGCCACAGTCCGGTCAACCGGAGAGTTCAAAAAGGCAGAAACTAGGGCGGTAGTCATGGTGATACCGGCAGACGGCCCATCTTTGGGAATTGCTCCCTCGGGGATATGAATGTGAACGTCAGTTTTGTTTAGCGAGGTTTGTTTCAAGCCGATCTCCTTGGTGTTGGCTTTGATGTAGGTGAGAGCTGCTTGGGCAGATTCTTTCATCACATCACCCAGTTTTCCAGTTAATCTGATTTCCCCTTTTCCAGGAGTCAGAGCAACCTCAACGAAAAGGATCTCGCCGCCCATCTGCGTCCAGGCTAAACCCGTTGCCAGTCCGACCTGGTTGGTTTTTTCGGTTAGGGTGTGGTCATAGATGGCAGGACCGAGGTATTTTTCGATCATTTTTTCCGTTAAGCTGAAATTGCCACTCGAGTTTGGTTTAATTGATCCGTCAACGATTTGTTTGGCCAGTTTTCTAACGACCTTATTTAGACTGCGTTCCAGGTCCCGTACGCCAGCTTCCCGAGTGTAACTTTGGATAACCATTTCGATTAAGTTGTCAGAGATTTTGAGATTTTTTGCCTGAAGGCCGTTGTTCCGGACGACCTTTTCCCAGAGATGCTCTTTTGTGATGTGGAGTTTTTCTTCTGGGGTATATCCAGAGAAACGGATGACTTCTAATCGGTCTCTCAAGGCCGGTGGTATGGTGTCTAGAGTGTTGGCCGTTGTGATAAAAAGCACTTTAGAAAGATCGAAAGGCATGTCCAGATAGTGGTCCTCGAATTTCTGATTTTGTTCTGGGTCAAGTACCTCGAGTAATGCAGATGAGGGGTCACCTCGGAAATCTTGACCAAGCTTATCGATCTCGTCCAGAATAAAGACAGGATTGGATGATTTAACCTGAGAGATGCCACGAATAATCCGGCCAGTCATAGCACCTACATAGGTACGGCGATGTCCTCGGATCTCGGCTTCGTCGCGCACTCCACCCAATGAGATTTTTGTAAAGTCTCGGCCCAGAGCGTCGGCTATTGAGCGTCCTAAACTGGTCTTACCGACACCAGGAGGACCTGCGAAACAAAGGATGGTTGGCAGATTGACGGATAGATGTTTTTTGGCCTGTTGTTTTTGTTTGAGTTTAAGAACAGCAATAAATTCCAGAATACGATCTTTAATTTCTTCAAGGCCGTAGTGATTTATGCGCAGGGTTTTTTCCGCAAAATCCATCTCAATGTTTGTGGCCTTCTCGATACCCCAGGGTAAATCAAAGACTGTGTCTAACCAAGAACGGATATAGCCACTTTCTGGATTGGCCACAGACATTTGTTTGAGGCGCTTGATTTCTTTTTTGATCTTCTCTGCAATCTCGGGGCTGACTTTGAGCTTTTTGAGTTTGCGTAAATATTCGTCAGAAACCTGCTCGTCGTCATCAAGTTCACCCAGCTCTTTCTGGATGGTTCTAAGACGCTCGCGCAAGACGTTTTCCCTCATGTGTTTATCAAACTGTGCTTGGGTTTTATGAACGACATCTTTTTCTATCTCTAATACCTTAATTTCTTTAGTGATATGAAAGATCACTTCTTTAATTCGTTGTTTAACATCAAGCATTTCCAGCAATGACTGCTTGATTTGGGTTTTGACTCCAAGTGTGCTGGCAATTTGGTCAGCAAGCTCATTTTCTTTGATGTTGCCAAGCAATTTCATAAAATTGAGAAACTCAACAGGTTTACCCATTTGAACCGTTTTACGGAAAGTTTTTTGCAGATGAGAAGCAAGGGCCATTAGTTCTGGATCGCGATCTAGAATTTCTCGGAGTTGAGTAGTACGAGCGATGAAGGCTGGTTTGGTCTCGATGTAGTCGAGAATTTGCACCCTACCGATACCGCGGATCAAAGCTGAAACGGTATCTTCCGATTTGATGGTGCGTTCGATGACTGCCAAGGTACCAATTTGATAAAGATCCTCGGGTCGTGGATCATCAGTGTTTGTGGTTTTCTGAGTAGCTAAAACCACTCGATTATTGGTCTTTGTGGCTGCTTCAATTCCTTTGAGTGATGTTTCACGTCCAAAGGTTAGGATTGATTCGGTGTGTGGGAATAACACACCCTCCCTAATTGGAAGAACTGGAAGGGTTAAAAATGTCGATGGCAAGATGCTAATTGGTTGATTTTCTGGGATGTCCATTTTTAGCATTCTAACTGCTGGTCTGCTAAATTGCAAGCACATGATCAGCATTTCCAGGCGAAAACCCAAAGTTTTGGTGGAAAGTTTTTTGAAAAGCTGGGCAGAAAATTGCAAGACAAGGACGATTTGCTGAGCTGGTGGGTGACTATGGAATCGAACCATAGACCTCAGTCTTATCAGGACTGCGCTCTAACCATCTGAGCTAGTCACCCATTTTTCACTGACCCGTCAAATGCGCCGGAGGTTGTAGTTTTACTTTGAGTTACTACAGATTTCTCTGGCCGCCACAAGTCTATGTTAAGTTACAAGAGCCATATTTTAACACACTTTTCAAGCAGAATTCCTGTTAATAATATCGCTATTATAAAATCGTTTTAGACGTTACAAAAGGGTTGCGCTAAATTTGGTTAAAAGCCAGTTTATTTTCTTTGATTGTAACCCTGATCTTTTGTCCAGTTTTCACTTTTCCCTGAATAATCTGTAGAGAAAGTTCGTCTAATATGCTATTTTGAATCAGTCGTTTGAGAGGTCTGGCCCCAAAGACAGGATCGAAACCAGTCTTGGCAAAATAATCAATGACATCCTCGTCAGTCGTGATTTCAATGTTTTTGCGCTTTAGTCGCGACTGCACTTGCGCGATTTGTAACTTAACAATTTCTTTGATTTCCTCTGGACTGAGAGGTTGAAAAACAATGATTTCGTCAATTCGATTTAAAAATTCGGGTTTAAATTGTTGCTTGAGTAGTTGATTGACCGAATCCAGTTGTTTTTGATAGTTTCCTTGATGTTCCGCTATCAATTGACTGCCTAAGTTTGAGGTCATGATTACAATAGTGTTTTGGAAATCGACTGTTCTTCCTTTGCTGTCGGTCAATCTACCATCGTCTAAAATCTGCAATAAAATATTAAAAACTTCCGGATGCGCTTTTTCGATTTCGTCGAAAAGGATAACTGAGTATGGTCGACGTCGGATGGCTTCTGTTAGTTGCCCACCTTCTTCGTAACCTACATATCCTGGAGGCGAGCCGATGAGGCGAGCCACTGAGTGCTTTTCCATGTATTCGCTCATGTCAATTCTCACCATCATTTTTTGGTCATTAAACATGATTTCAGCGATGGTTTTGGCCAGCTCGGTCTTGCCCACACCGGTTGGGCCAAGAAAAATAAAGGATCCAATCGGTTTGCCCTCTTCGCCAATTCCCGCACGATTGCGTCTAATGGCATTGGCAACACTTTTAACGGCCTGCTTCTGGCCTATGACGCGTTGAGCGATTTCTTGTTCAAGATCCATTAGCTTTTGGCTTTCCTCTGTTAACATTTTCTGAACAGGAATGCCGGTCCAACGCGACACAACCCGAGCAATGTCTTCCTCGGTCACCTCTTCTTTGAGTATTTGTTGGTTTTTTTGTAGCTCGGCCAATTGTTTTTGAGCTGTCTTGATGCCTTTTTCAAGTTCAGGAATCTTGCCGTAATTAATTTCTGCAACTTTTTGCAAATCGTAATTGCGATCAGCTTGGATTGCCTCCTGACGAAGATCATCTAGCTCTTTATTAGATTGTTTAATTTGGTCGATAATTGCCTTCTCGTTCTTCCAGTGGAGATCGAGCTGTCGGTACTCTTCTTGTAGTTCCGCGAGTTGCTTTTCAATTTCTTGGAGGCGTTTTCTGCTCAAATCGTCTTTTTCTTTGTTGAGAGCAGTCTTTTCGATTTCAAGCTGGCGTATTTTTCTCTCAAGTTGATCGATGGCAATAGGCTTGCTGTCGATTTCAATACGGATAGCTGAGGCTGCTTCGTCCATCAAATCGATTGCTTTATCAGGCAAAAAACGATCAGCGATGTAACGCGACGAGAGGTTAACAGCCGCGACAATAGCGTTGTCTCGAATTCTTACTCCGTGGTGGGCCTCGTATTTTTCCTTGATGCCGCGCAAGATTGAGATAGCGTCCTCGACAGAAGGCTCTTCAACAAAGACAGGCTGAAATCGTCTCTCGAGAGCAGCATCTTTTTCAATATACTTCCGATATTCCTTGATGGTGGTGGCACCGATGGTACGAAGTGTTCCCCTAGCTAGGGCGGGTTTAAGCAGGTTTCCTGCATCGGTCGATCCCTCTTGCGCTCCTGCGCCCACGATGGTGTGAAGCTCGTCGATAAAAAGAATAATTTGCCCCTCAGATGACTCAACTTCTTTGATTACTGCCTTGAGACGATCCTCAAACTCACCCCGATATTTGGCCCCGGCAATTAAGGCTCCCATATCAAGATTAACTACTTTTTTATTTTTTAAAGCGTCTGGTACATCGTTGTCGATGATTTTTTTGGCCAGGCCTTCGACGATGGCCGTCTTGCCCGTGCCAGGTTCACCTACCAACACTGGGTTATTTTTGGTACGGCGCGATAAAATCTGTGTCACTCGCCGGATTTCCTCATCGCGACCGATGACTGGATCGATTTTGCCTTGTTTAGCTAGATTAGTGATGTCTTGGGTGTATTTGTTCAGAGCTTGGAATTTACTCTCTGGGTCTTGATCGGTGACGCGTTGGTTACCACGCAATTCCTTGAGAGTTTTAACTACATCGTCCTTGTTCAAATCGAGTAATTTTTTTATCTGTTCGTTTTCGAGAAGTCCTAAAAATAGATGCTCGGTGCTGATGTATTCATCTTTGAGTTTAGTGGCTTCTTTCTCGGCATTGTCAAAAACTTTTTGCAAAGCGGTTGAGGCATATGTTTGAGTGTCGCCGGAAACGCTTACTATGTTTTGTAGTTGTTTGTCGGCTGAGTCGGCTAACGACTCGGGATCTTTTTCCAGTTTTTGCAGTAAAGATGGTACGAGCCCATCTTTTTGACGCAATAGCACTATTAAGAGGTGCATTGGTTCAACTGCCTGGTGAGAAAGGCGTTGAGCCAGTTGAACAGTTTCTTGTATTGCTTCGGCTGATTTGGTGGTGAAATTATTCAAGTTCATATTGGTCCTTGAAATATTTTGCAACAAATCTAATTTTAGACCGTTGAATACAGTCTGTGAAGTGGTAATTAGCAGAATGACCATGAGACTGCTAAAAAACATAAAACCAGAATATCGATTTTTTATTTTGACCAAGATCAGCTTGATTTTGTTTGCCTGTCGCCTATACTTGCCTATATGATTGAAGCAGAAAAAATGTTTTTACCTAAGGCTTTTTTGTTAGATGTTGATCGTACTATCACCAATCTCAATCGAGAGGTTTCGTCCGAGACCCAGGTTGCCCTTGCCAAAATCCAAAGCAAAATTCCGGTTGGTTTATCAACCGGTCGTAGTTACGCCCAGCTCAAAAATCTAGTGATGCAATACATGAAACCAGGTTCCTTGCACATTGTTTCTGGTGGTGGCGAAATTGTGACGACCGAGGGCAATGTGGTTTGGTCCAAACCTATCCCCCACTCCGTGGTTAAAAAAATTATCGATGCCTCCTCCAAGATTGGTGAAATATATGGGTTTGGTAAAGGCGAGACATTTTATGGAAGCAAAGGGTTCTTTGATAATTATGGTCGCAAGACGAATTGGCGTGTGGATTATCAACCGGTTGCATCAATTGATGACTGGTCCGTGCCTCTGTTGGTGGTCATAAATGTTGATGAGGTTTTTTTAAAGTTCCTAGACGGCATAAAGGAGATTACCTATAAAAAAATGACGACCTATCAGAACCAACCATACGTCGATATCACTTCGGTGGGTGTTAATAAAAGCGTGGCGGTGGAGTTTTGGTCAGAACAAGTTGGGGTAAATGTTGAGCAAATAGCAATGGTTGGTGATGGTGAAAACGATATAGAAATCTTACAAACAGTTGGCTATGGGGTGGCGATGGGTAATGCTGTGCCTACAATGAAGGAGGTGGCCGATTTAGTAATTGGTCACACTGATGAAAACGGTCTGGCAAAATACATATCTGATATATATAATATCCTTGACTAATTTTGTGAAGTTTAAAGCAATAAAAAAAATGCGAAATTTTGTTTTGCTTTAATTCTTTCTCACAAAAATCAAATTTTCAAATTTTATTGATGAGTTAGTTGAAAGAGCTCTTGAAAGAGAACATAATTATTTTTGTTTATGATTAATCAGGAAGCAATAATTGGTTTAAGAGACTTGAGGGTTGAGGTTGACCCAGGACAGCATCCAAATACCGTAACAGCAAGGACACGTCTCGAGATGGCTCTGGAGAGGATACGGAGATCTAATGATCGTCTTTTAGAAACTAAGCACCTATTAGAGCCTGATAAAGCAATCGCAAGACTACATTGGCTAGCTGAACAGCTCAGATACCAAACCCTCATGGCCGGGATTGATAGTACTGGTGCTCTGGATGCGACATTAATTGGTGAGATGCTTGTTTCAGCTACAAATGAAACAAAGTTTGAGTTTGATCAAGATGGGATGATCCGAATTGACCCATCACACCGGAATATTTGTTTAGTTGTGATAAAACAGCCACATTTGGCCGGCGTCAATTTTTTTTTATGGTCATAAGGATGGAACAAAATTACTGGTTAACACAGTTAAAGCAGCTGAAAAAGGATTGAACGAACCGGTCTATCATGGAATGGGACCAAATTTTTACAGTTCTTTAGAGCTTGGTGAAAATATTAGTATTGAATCTTTAAGAATGCAGCTATTAGAGAAAATTAGTAGCTGTGAAGGTTTTGCAGAATTTGGGAAATGGTGTAGCAACACAACGCCCATCATTGAGATTATTCCCCTTGCCGATGCCATAGAAATGTTTAATACCGAGCAAAAAAATCGGGCTGTTAGCCTTGGTCCTGATGCGATGGTTAGTTCTTCAAAACTGGCTAGAAGAAAAATACTTGAGATGTGGAAGGAAATCGCAAACTATAAGACCGAAATTCAAAAAATCCAATATCTTATAAACTATGTAATCAGTAGTTATAGGAACATTGGCGGAGATTTAAGTAACCACCAAACAGAATATGATCTTCTGGAAAAATTCTTTCAGTTTTATATCAAAAAGTATCTGATTAATTTTCGTCCCAATTTAGATGGGTCTTCATTGAATTTAGTAACTTTCGTGGATTATTTAGATCAGCATTATCCTGAGATCAACAATTTAATTTTAGAAATTTCTACCAACGGTGCAGAAAAGATGGTTGTAATTAATCCAATCACAGAAATGGGTTCACTGGGGCAAATAGAAGGCGTTTTTTCTGGGGTAAGAGATCGCTTTTTGTTAGTAACTCCTGCTACTAGTGGGCAAACTTTATCTGATTTGAACTCAAAATTTGAAAAACTTAAAGAGCAATCAGGTTTTAGGCAAGGACTGAATGACACCTTTTTCCCCATTTCCTACCCAGATGAGCAGCAAACAGATTTGAGTTTAATTCCGGTTATGACTGCGCACCGAAGGTGGGCCGAGCTGATTAGAGAAAGTTGGGGTGGAGTAAAAGAATACATGGAATATCTTAGGTCAGATAAATTCTTAACCACAGGAAAAAATGCCAACTCATCAGAGCAAGAAGAAGACCCCTATGCAAAAGAAGACTTTGTTTTTGGCCAAGTTATTCAACTAATGTCGAAATTCTTTGGCTCAACGAAACTTGATAAAACAATTATGTATCAGTTGATTGAAAACACTGATGATGTTCGAGCCAAAGAGTTTTTGTTGCTCAGTTTGAAGAATGACCCAGAGTCTTTTAATTTGAATAACCTGTTACAACAGTTAGCCAAAGAAAGAAGCGAAGGTCAGGAAGATGTCGCTAAGATGCACCTTGAATTACTTTTTATTACTTTTGATAATTGGATTCAACTTTATTTAAGCAGACATGATCGACTGACCGGTTTGCCGACGCTTAAGGAGTTTTATCTCAGATTTCAAAAAAGCCTTAAAAAAGCAATTGAGAATTTTAATAATCATTCCATGGAAGCGCAAAAGTTTTCCGAGGACCAAACACTCTCCGGTCCTAAGTTGTATTTTATAGATCTCGGCTATCTAGGCTATTTTTCCGATGAAGCAAATAGGTTAACTGGTTCTTATGCTATCGTTCAAGCAATTTGTGAGATTGAAAAGATATTTGAAGAAAAAGTTGGACCAGGGTGGCAAGATTTTTTTGAAATATTCAGATATGCTGGTGACGAGATTGTTATTGTTTGTCATGAAAATGGTGAAGAAAAATTCGATTTTTCATTAAACGAAGAGCTGAGAAGATTAAATTCAGAGGGAAAAAGGATTAATGCTATAGGAAGTACATTCGGTTCTAGTTATTTGCCGATGCAAATTGAGTACAACGTTGGCTCTTGTACGTTTGAAGAAGCAATAAGAATGAAGCTAGAAGCAGATGCGCGCTCACCAGAATCTCAACAAGTTAATGATGGTATGGATTCACCTGAAGATATGGTTAACAGTATCGTCGATTATATGTTGCTTATGGCGGACAATAGAATTGCTCCAGAAAAATTTTTAGACCGATTTATGAAACTTTACAACATGCGAAAACAAGTAGGGGGCATTACTCAGGACACATTAAATGGACCTGAACTATCGAAACAACTAGAAATCTTTTTCATTTATTCAATAAAAGCACTCGGAGGTCAGATTAAATCGCTTCCTGATTTTGACAAAGTTGTGCATAGAATTGAAACTGAGGACAGGGGGTCTATTCCAGATTTATTTAATGATAGCAGGGCTGCGTTTATTGAGATGTTGCTTGAAGTGGTGAATGAGCTTAACTTGGGTCACTTGAGAGAGCCTGGAGTAACTCACAGAAGGAACACAGACCTCTTGAGACAAAATCACACAGAAACCGTTTAGTTAGCTTCTTTTATTAAAACTACATGACTTTTTTTGCTGTTATGCCTCTTGCTTTATGTGCAGCGGTCCCTCTCAGAAAAACCAAAAAACCCGCCTTGTGAGCGGGTTTTTTTGACAATCTGATCTAAACACGGTGATGGAAATCGACCAGGGTATGATGGCCACTGGATTTTTTGTTTCGAGCCTATTACTAGACTCGGGAGAAAGGAGGTCGTGAAAACTCCTACCCATCTCCTTAGAAAGGAGGTGATCCATCGGCACCTTCCAGTACCGATACCTTGTTCATGTTAATCCACGTCTTTCGACGGGCACGGACTATATCTTCATCCTTAAAATTTAAGGAGGTGGCGTGTAGTCTCTACGGGGTCATTCCAAATTATAGAAGACTTCCCTCGGTATTACCTTGACATTAATGTCAAATTAATGTTTTAGGCTTCACCGATACAGCCACATTTTTCTGGGAAATTACTTTCCCAGGTCGCAACAGTTAGTTTAACTAAACGACTTAGTCCTCATCGCCAACCTCGCCGTAGTAGAGCCGCTCTCTTGCGAGTTACGGTCACCTGCTTCGGGCGTTGCTGACTTTGCTGGCTTGACGGGCAGTGTTCTGAGATAATATGGTCATTGCTGACTCATTTTCTCTTCCGACCGAGCACACGGTTTTCCCGTACTCTGGCCGAAGCTTGATTTTTTACTGTAAATATTCATCTTGCTTTGAAGATCTCGCAACATGCTAACGCCATCTAGAGTCAAATGTTGTTTCAATTTAATTACTTCAACTGCTTTTCGAAACAGTATGAAAGATTGAAGTTTTTTGCTCTTAATGGATATCTCTTCAAAAATGGGATTAATTTTTCAGTGATTTCACCTAGAGATGATACTTTTAGTTCGACGTGTGGTTTCCATCCATACCTTTCGTATGAAAGATTATAGAGTCGGCCACAGCCAATCGTTTCTTGAATATCTTCCAAAATTTTTCGATCATCTGCTCTGAGTTCAATCTGAAAATGAACTCTGGCATCAAGACCGAGCTTTTTGGTCTTATGTTTTGAGATTGCGATGGTGAAGCAACCTTCTCCATCAATAAATCCCGAAACATAATCTCCTGGCAATTTCATATCAAGTGAGTCCTTTCTGTAATATTATTTTAATTACAGTACTACGACTCTTGCAGACTTCCTAGTAACTATTTGATTTCATCACTTCTATCATACTCAACAACATGATTAATGATATTGAGAGTTGCTAGGATCTCCCTTCGTACACATTATTACCGTTTTTATTCATCTCGAGCCCAAATACTTCTATTTCTATTTTGATAAATGACTTCTCCATCTGTACGTAGGATCGTCAGAAATAATAGCCGTCTCAACTTCAAGCTGAATAATGCTACTTTCACCCTTCATGCAAACTCTTGCGAACTTTGCACTGTGATTTGGCTTTTGATTGTTTATCTCAATCAAGCTGGAATTGCACCAGCTGGCAATAATGCGCGGAAGGCGCATATTTACGTTGTACAAGGAGCGAGAACGTATTCACCGCAACCTGCTGATTTGCGATTACTACCGATTCCGACTTCATGAGGGCGAATTGCAGCCCTCAATCTGAACTGAGGGGCCGTTTTGGGATTGGCTCAGAGTTACCTCTTTGCTACCTGTTGTCGGCTCCATTGTAGGATGTGTGTTGCCCTGGATGTAAGGGACGTGCTGACTTGACGTCGTCCTCTCCTTCCTCCCCGCCAGAGGCGGGGCAGTTCCGTTAGACACTTGTAACTAACGGTAAGGGTTGCGCTCGTTACCGCACTTAAGCGGACGTCTCCATAACAATTAGATTACTCTAATGTATAGACTATACCTTCACCCTAGAAAAACTTTCTAGGGGCTGGCGTGTTATAAGTGAATTTCACCTATCTTCCATCATTGATATTGATTTCCAGTCGTTACGGGGTCAAGGCAATTTATAGGACAAGTCTTTATGTACGTGAGGCCCTATCAATTGAAAAAATCTCTGAGAACTTTTACTTAGAAGTCTGATTCTATTGTTTTTCGTGACTAGAAGTGAAATTCCTAGTTTAGTTTGGATCATCGATCTAAGTTTTTCTAAGTTTTCTCTTGGGAAACTCTCTGTCATAAACAGAGGGTATCTTCCCTTGTCTAAGTACCCGTCGTCCATGTACCATACTGCTAGTGACAGCGGAGTGAACCACTTATCTACGAGCTGAATTGGTACAATTTTTTTACCGCTAGGATAAAACGATTTTCTCAAAACTCTAAAATATTGTTTCAAGAAAAAACGCCAACTTTGCGTATATTGTCCTGTCCTCTTGTCAAATCTTCTAACCATTGATACCTTGGGATAAGAGATAGCTTTTAATTCAGCAAACTTCCAGAATAAGTATTCTTTTTGTTTTTCAGAATGATCAAAGCAGATCTTGCCCTTAGGATAAATATAAGCATCTCCGAGAACAGATCCGATAATTAGGGACATCTGACGACTAGATACTCGAATTTTTAGATTTTTTCGAGCCTTAAAGACTTGAGAAATTGCCCGACTTCCCTCGGTGTTGTCCATTGACTAAAGTTAATTAAAAATTAATTATCTTGTCAACCGGAGTTCACCGAAATGAGCCAGATTTTTCATTTAGTGTTACCACTAAAGGTCGCGATATTGTTCACGACACGAGCTGACGACAGCCATGCATCACCTGTGTACCACTCTCGAAGAAGATCTACTTTCATAGACCGTGCAGGTACATGTCAAACCCAGGTAAGGTCTTTCGCTTTGTATCGAATTAAACCACATGCTCCACCGGTTGTGCGCTCCCCCGTCAATTCCTTTGAGTTTTAACCTTGCGGTCGTACTCCCCAGGCGCCTCGCTTAACGCGTTAGCTTACGCCAGTCCCTCAACCAAACCCACTTTACCCAATTAAAGTGAACTGAATTTGGTTGAAGAACCAGCTAGCGAGGATTGTTTATGGCTTGGACTACAGGGGTCTCTAATCCCTTTTGCTACCCAAGCTTTCGTCCCTGAGCGTCAGTACTGCTCTAGAAGCACGCCTTCGCGAATGGTGTTCCTCTCGATATCTACGGATTTCACCCCTCCACCGAGAATTCCAGCTTCCCCGAACAGACTCAATCCTGATAGTTTCTTCAGCAAATCTGGAGTTAGGCCCCAGGCTTAAACTAAAGACTTATCAAGTCGCCGACGGCACTCTTTACGCCCAGTAAATCCGGATAACGCTTGCACCCTACGTATTACCGAGGCTTCTGGCACGTAGTTAGCAGGTGCTTTCTAGCAGGGTACTGTCATTATTCATCCCCTGCCACAGTGGTTTACACTCCGAAAAGCTTCATCCCACACGCGGTGTCGCTGCGTCAGGCTTTCGCCCATTGCGCAAAATTCCCGGTTGCTGCCACCCGTAGGTGTAGGCCCCGTGTCTCAGTGACCTTGTGGCCGATCATGCTCTCACATCGGCTACCCGTCATAGGCTTGGTGGGCATTTACCCCGCCAACTACCTGATAGGACGTGAGCTCCTCATTAAGCGACCGAAGTCTTTCATCTTTCGATCACATGCGGTATTACCCCGCCTTTCGGCGAGCTATCCCCCACTTAATGGTAGATTCTCACGCATTACTCACCCGTTCGCCACTTTCCATTTCACCGAAGTGAAATTTCTCGTTCGACTTGCATGCCTAAGGCACACCGCCAGCGTTCATCCTGAGCCAGGATCAAACTCTCAAAAAAAGTTTGTCCAATGACCTACGCTCGTAAAAAACGTAGGATTTATTTCAAAGAATCAACGAGTTTCCATCACCATGTTTAAATCAGAGATCTAGACATGGTTTGTCTTTAATGATTGTCAATCATGTCTTCACTTTTTAAAGTGCAGTTTGTCCTCATTTCTGGGGACGAAGTATCCTAACACGACAGAAAAATAAAACAACCCTCACTCTGGAGAGTGTTTCTTTCTCTAAATAGTGTGAAGGAATTCTATTTCACAAAAGAAAAATTGTGAAGTGGCAGTATTGTAATCGAGAGCAGTCTGGAAGTCAAAGGGCTGATATGGCTGAAGTTAGTGTCAGGGCTTGGTTAGGATTTGGTTGCGGATCAATTATTTGATTTGGCATCGAGGGCTAGGTTGCCTGGAGCTGATAGCTTGTTTAGCTAATGATGCCGCCTCCCAGACAGGTAATGTGCTGATCTTTCGACTGATAGATGACTGCCGATTGCCCTGGAGCGATGCCAAAAGCTTGTTGTTCGAGTTCCACGAGAAGGACGTCATTTTTGGTTAACTTGCAAGGCAAAAGATCGCCCCCATGCCTGATCCTCACTAGCATTTTTTGTTGGTCAATTTTTTCACTATTTTCATGGTAAATGAAATGAGGATTGGTAATTTTAAACCGATTTGAGAGAGCCTGTGTGTGCGGGCCCACAACAAGCTGGTTTTTGGCAAAATCCTTAGCAATGACGTAAAGGGCAGGAATTTTGTGGTTACTAAGTAGATTACCATGGGATTTAAGCAGAGCTTTGTTGTCAATCATGAATCCTTGTCTTTGACCAATGGTGTAGAACCACAATCCTTGATGGTGACCGACAATGTTACCTTGCTCGTCAACAACATCTCCTGGATTTTCACCCAGTCTTTGTTTTAAAAATTCATGTACATCGATCTCGCCGACAAAACAAATTCCTACTGAATCTTTTTTGTTGGCAATAGCTAATTGGTTCTTTAGGGCAATTTCACGGACTTGAGGTTTTTTGAGTTCGCCAATGGGAAAAAGGATTTTTGAAAGCTGTTGGGCTTTGAGTTGATAAAGAAAATAGGTCTGGTCTTTGTGTTGATCGTTGGCTACGGTCAGTTCTGGCTTGCCGTCGATTTCAATAATTTTTGCATAATGACCTGTAGCAACAAAGTCGAAGCCTTGTTCGATTGCCCATTTGTAAAATAAGCCAAATTTGATTATCTTATTGCACACTACGTCTGGATTTGGTGTTCGACCTTTTTTGTATTCGTCAAAAAAATATTGCAAGACTTCATTGTTATATTGGCGGCGGTAATCGAGTTCGGTGAAACCGATTCCGAGGTGTAGTGCTGTTTGGAGAGCATCTTTGCGGTCTTGAGTTGCTCGACAGCCTGGCTCGTTCCAGCACTCGATATAAACACCAGTTACCTCATAGCCCTTTTCTTTAAGGAGTAATGCTGAGACGGCAGAATCAACCCCTCCGGATAGGCCAACGGCTACTTTTTTCTTGTGTGACATGAGTTGATTATATCAACTGATCGGGAGTATTAAGTATTCTGCGGCTTTCAATCAAAGCAAGTCAAATTGATTGACTTTGCCGATCTCTGCTATTTCTTGCAAATAATCAGTCATGTTTCTGAAAAATGTTGGGTATAACAAATGCTGTTTGTTGGCAATGGGCCAGAACTTTTCTACTTCCTCAACGGCAATTTTACCGAGATAAAGCCGTTTGGGATCATTGTTTGCCATTAGCCATTTCCAAACGATGATCGCTCCCTCGAGGTAAACAATGTCTTTAGTAAATCCACCAGGCTGAGATGTGTCAGTCAGGCCTCTTTTTTTGCGAAGGGTGACGTTCCAAGCTCTTTCAGGACTTAGACCAAGCTCGACTAGTGCGTCAAAGACCTCTCGGAACGATTTGGTTATGGCCAAGTAGTTGGAAAAATAATGCACAAAAGAAAATAGTAGAAACTTATCGCCCTTATGAAGTGAATTGTGTAAGTTAGCGAGACCTTCCTCTGTTCGTCGAAAAATTACGTCACGCTGCGGTTGAGATTTCCAGGGCTGGTTTTTGTTGTTCATGCTGCGTAAATAGTGTGTTTGGATTTCATGATTCAAATTGTGTTGGATTCCCGATCTAGTCAGGGTTATTGGTTCCCTAATTATCAATCCATGTTGGCTTATAGCAATTTTGGAGGTGCGATGAGCTGAGTAAATTACCGGAATCTGATCGATTCTCAATTCCAGACAAAGGTCGTTTGCGATTATTTCAATTTCACTTTTTGTCAAAAAATCTGAATTTTGTGGATTTTCGATACCATGCTGCTTGAGCATGGCCAGTGAAAATTCAAACAGCTCTCTTGATGGCTGGCCATATTTTGTCAAATTTTCTGGAGTTATTTGTTGTTTGTATTGGAAGATTGGATTATAGGTGTTACTTGCAAAAAACTTAATTTTTTCTTTTGCTAAATTAGTGGGTATCGAATTCTTTAATAGTGACATCAAAAACCATCAACATTGACAACTAACTAGTACGAACCATGAAGCTACCAAGGTCTTTTCGTCCAATGTGAATTTTTTGCGAGCTCTTATCTAGGTGCTTACTTACAACCATGGCAGTGCTAATTGTTTTATTTTTCAATTTAAATTTAACCTCGACAACTGGTACTTTTCCTTCACCGGACTCCTGTTGAAACCAGAGCAAATCGTCAACATCAATCAGGCCAATTTCGCTAGCAAGCTTGCTTGATATAGCTGATCGATAACGGCCAGTGTTGATTAGTGCCAAGGTCTCGATAGAACGTCTATTCTCGGCTTGAATTTTCACTGTCTCGTTGGCTGAAATGATAGTTAGGCCATCTTCAGCGGTAATTTTGTCGGAAAAACTTTCCGCGAAAAGTGCCTGGCCTATTCTTACCCCATGTTCTGCGTTAAGTACATTGAGATCTTCAACCCTAGAAAGCCTGCGTCGTAAGCCAGCCTTGTTGGCTACTTGGATCGAAAGTCCCGGAAAAGCATTCAATTCCACAACCATCGGTCCTTTTTCTTCGTGAAAAAATAGGTCGACTCCGCAGTACATAAGATTGGCAGCCATTGTAGCCTCTACCGAGATTTTTAGCGCCCTGTTCCACTGAGGGATGAGTATGCCATTAAGCTTCTTTTTTGTTCCTGGCAAATATTTAATCATCTGAGTTTTGTGGGCTACGGCATAGGTAGTAACACCAGTGGCGATGTCGATGCCTGTCATGATGGCGCCTTGGGTTACATTGGCACGTCCCTCCGATTCTTTAGTGGGCAAGCGGAGTTTTGCCATGACTGGTACATTGTTATACACCACCACACGGACGTCAGGTGTGCCCTTGTAGGTGTATTTGAGTAGTTTAGGATGGATGGGAATACGTTCTTCAATGATAACGTTGTGCTGTGAGCCATGAGTACTGTATTGACCCTCCAGAATGTCGTAGCAGTGCAGTTTGATGTCATCTAGGGACCACTCTCTTCCAATGGCATCAATCCAAGTGTTTGCTTTAGTTGGGTGTTGGGTTTTAAATGCCACTACACCCTTACCTGCGTGACCGTTGGTTGGTTTAATAACGAAGTTTTTTTGAAGGCTTTGCCAATCGAAACCGTTCACATCCTCTGGTAAGGCAAAGATGCCATAAAACTCTGCCGTAGGAATACCTCTACTTTGCATCAGGAGTTTTGTAGCCAACTTAGATTTGCAGACACTCTTTGCTTGAGTGGAATTAAGGCGAGAATAGAATTGCTCTCGGGCATTCATGCCCAAGATTTCAGATGCTTTACTCATTGTTGTTATTAAGAATTTCTCTAAAACGTAGGTATTCTAGAAATCTTAGTCCAGAGTATTTGCCGATGGCATAGTTGATAAAGGCAACTAAAAGTAGAGTTAATTCTGGACGCAGGATGACAACCTTTTGGAGCGTCTCGTTACTGATGAATATGGAACAGAGAATTGACAAGAAAATGGTCTCCACAGTTAGTTTTATGGCCTCTTTTTGGCTGTTAAATTGTTGAGATTCTATAAAATTTTCTGTTAAAAGAATAATGATAAGCACAGGGAAGATGCTGATAGTGAGAAGGGTTGAGTTCTCTATCATAATAACCGAACCGATTAAAACTAGCAGGGTAACAATCGATACACCCCACATCAACATGGCTGTTCTTGGCAAATATGGCATGCGAAATTTTCTAATGATCGTTCTGGTTGCTATTGCGGCAGCTAAAACGACAATGAAAATCGTCAGACCGGTTAGAATGCCTGTTGAAACCAAAGCAACGGCTAAAACGGCGGGAATATAGATACCAAATCCTTTGAGTCCAACCACATGTCTAGAGGCGGCAATAATTGAGGCGATGATCGGAAACATCAGTAATAGAACAATAATATTGGCAGGTAGACCTTTTTCAATGGCGGCACGGATGGCAACTTGCAGAGGATTGTGCCAAGAAAGTGGTCCGGTTGGGTGTTCGTCAAGGTATGACGCTAATTTGCCCTTTTGCTTTCCACTAGTGTCTGTAATGTCTTTATCCTTTTTTTCTTGAATTTTCTGTTCAACCTCTGCTGAAACTGAGGCGAGCTTGCCGGTGTTAGTTGCTTCGCTGCTATCAGTGGCAGAGTCAAATAGGTTGCCATCTTGATCAAAAACCTCAAGAATTTCTATAGAGCCGTTTGTTTCTTGTGCCTCAGCTTGATATCGTTCTGGAGAGGTAACTCCCAGGACAATACCAAACAACAGTAGTGAAAAGAGGCTTATGACAATTTTTTTCATAACTCGCTATTATATCAATTTCTGTTACTTGATAAAAAACCTGATAAACGATTGTAGAAAGCTGATCAGACTTGAAACCAATAACAAAGAGAAAAAACTGTTCAGAGGTACACCAAACAGCACAATGTTATCAATGCGCATTCCGGGAACCAGAAAAGTTAGCAACCAGATTATTATCACGTTGATAACTAAAGAAAAAAGCCCAAATGTCACAATATTGACCGGCAAGAAAAATAATTTTAGTATGGGTTTAATCACACTTTGAAGAATGGTTAAAACCACCCCGGCGATT
This sequence comes from Patescibacteria group bacterium, assembly GCA_049322575.1. Lineage (GTDB taxonomy): Bacteria > Patescibacteriota > Microgenomatia > UBA1400 > PJMF01 > JBMORQ01. The sequence continues at coordinate 70,697 of JBMORQ010000027.1, read as the reverse complement.
AAGAGTGTTGTCCAATTTAAATAATCAACTGTCGGCAAAATCCAGGCTAGGATGGCGATGGCAATAATTGTTCGAATTATAGCTTTCACAACCTCATGATAGCAGATTCTTAGTCCTTAATCTAATGTGTTGTTTTTTTGCAAAGCGATGGGATTCGTCGCGTACATTTGCAACCAGTTTTAGTGCTGGGTGTTCTTTTTCAAGCTTGATAACAGAATAATCGCTGGTTTTCCTGCCCTCGATGGAGGTAATTCGTGGAAAAATTAGCCGATCCGGATGCTTTTCAATGCTGATAACTGGATTAGGCCACTTCCAGGCAGCAAGTGCTGATTTGAGTTGACCCTTTCCCCCATCAATGATTATCAAGTCAGGTTTTCCCCACTCTGGATGGTTCTGACGTCTTATTAGTGCTTCCTTAAGCATGGCAAAATCGTTGGGGGTTTTAAGTGTTCTGATATTGAAGACACGATAAAGTTTCTTTTCCGGTTGACCATTTATAAAAACAACCATGGAGACGGCAGCATTGGTTCCCTGAATGTTGGAGACATCATAACCTTCGATTCTGTTAAGCGGATAATTTGGTGGTAGATTATTTAAATATGTGCCCATCATCTGTGAAAGATTGATCAAACCAATTTCTTTTTGTTTAAGTTGGAAAACTGGTAAGGCTAAATCGGGCTTTAGTCTAAACTCTGGATTTGTTACCTCTTCAATTAATTGAATCATCTGTTTGTATCTGTTCGCTAATTCAAACTTTTCTTCTTTTGCGGCTTGTTTCATCATCATTCTCAGATTATTTGATACAAGCTTTTTCTTCCCGCGCAGAAATAATACTAATTGTTTAATATTTGCTTGGTACTCCTCAGGGGTGATTTGTCTGACACAGGCACCAGAACAAAGATCAAGATGGTGATAGAAACAGGCTTGGTTATCTCTTGTTTTCTTATCGCACCACTTAAAAATTGGTCTGACAATTTTTAGTACCTCATTTAACTTATAACTACTAGGAAAAGGACCAATTACCTGCCCAGAAATATTCTTTCTGACAAGTTCTCGTTTACGAGTTTTCACTATCTTGGGGAACTCTTCCTTTGTTACTACTATATATAGTGATGATTTATCGTCTTTTAGTAGGACGTTAAATTGAGGTTGCAGAGTACGGATAAGTTCTGCTTCAACTAGCAATGACTCAAGTTCGCTGGAAAGTATCTGATATTCGAGCTTAACAGCGAGTTTAACCATCTTCGCGATGCGAGGAGATAGATCCTTGATCTGCAGATAGTTTCTAAGTCGATTCCTCAGTTTTTTGGCTTTTCCCACGTAGAGAATTTTGTTTTCTGCGTCTAAAAACGAGTAGACTCCCGGTTGTAAGGGCGCCGATGATACTTCCTGAGACCAAGAGGGAGAAAAGGACTTTATATTGGTTGAGGCTGTTGAATTCTGGGATTGAGTTGACTTGGAAGTCATGAGTTAAGCTATCTTTTTTACCAACTTCGACGATGATTTGTATTTGTTTGTCAAAAGATGATGACAAAGACCTATTATAAACCCTAAAAGGCACTTCAATTTTTTGATAAGGCAGGAGAATGAGCTGCCGATTTTCTTGGGTTGATATTAATGTTTCTGGATCATCAGTTCGATAACTGACATTAAGGTTGTACCATGCGCGACCCGTAGCATTTTCCAGTTCTAAACGGTATGTTCCAGGAAAGTCAATAAAACCAATCTTCTGAGGCTTGAGAGTGGCAAGTATTTTGGTTTGGGTCTCTGGAAAATCTTTGGCAAAGGTTACCTCAACGTTTTTTTGGGGTGTCTCTGATTGCAGGTATGAACCGGCTGGGTAGGGTCGTTCGCTTGATTCTCCATTAAAGGCGAAGACTATGTGGTTTAGATCAAATTGGTTGAAGTAATCTACTCCGCCAGCTGTATTTCCCCAGGTGGGGTCAATCGGTCTCCATACTTTCTTTTCTTGGTCGAAAAATTCTGGCCAAGCATGCAGGACGTCACCAGGTAGACTGAGTGGACGAAGCTTTTCATTTTCGGAATAGGCAAAGCCGGTTGCACGGCGAGCTGGTATGTCATTGGCTCTAGCCAATGTTATGAAGACATCAGTGAATTCTTGGCAAGTTGACTTGCTGGGATTTTCGATTGCTGCTTGAGCACCAAGACGTTTCAGATCAATTGATAGAGGCTCTGTAGTGTAGCTAAGTGTAGTGGACGTAAAATTATAGATGTCCTCTGCAGTGGGATTTTGAGTTGCAAGAGTGATGATGTCGGGGTTTTTAACTGGCCAATATTCTTTGGTTTTGAGGTGGTTTCCGGTTGGTAGAAAGACAGGTATTTCTTTATTTTGATCAAGCGTAAGCATTACTTTGGCTTGAGCCTTTATTTCAACCTGGGAGTTGTTGTTCAACTGGTAAGTGGCTATCCAATTACCATCATTATCGAGCTCAATTTTTTGCGGTTTTGGCTCGATAGTTTGGTAGTGCACTGTTTGGAAGGAGGTATCTGGAGGTAAAGTAATTTGGCTAATTACAGGTTGGTTACGATCGTTTTCGAGTATATAACGAAGCTTGAGTTCAAAGATTTGTTTTTCACCATAGATTGCGGAAATGCTTTGGCCGGCCAGATTACTAAAGTGTAGCTCGACCTTATTGCCGGCAATTTGTTGGGTAAACGATTCAGGAGTAACACGGTTTGGATAGCCGAATTTCAAAGGAGTGATTAGAGTCACACCATACTTATCGTAAGCAGTGGGATCGTTTAATTTTGGGATGCTGACTTCTAATACTTGGCCAGAAACTTGAGAAATATCCTCATTTTTGTAACTTATGGTAAAGCGTCTTATTTTCCCTTCACCAACAACCTTGTCTGGGAAAGTAATGCCAACAGTTGTTTTGTTGTCCGTGTTAACAACTTCAGCATCAATAGCTTGATTGCCGTTGGTGACACGAACATCAGCGATATTTCCAGAACTTAATTGAAGACCGTATTTGTTGACAAAGAAAGTTGGTGTTAAGTTCTTGATTTGGAAATTATGTTCAACATATGTTGAGCCATCTTCATTAACCGAGTATGTAGTGTTTAGATAGCTCTCAAAATGTTTCGTTTCAGCACGGATTGGTTGGCTAGTAAAAGGAGCGAGAAGACCTATCAAAAGAATCAAACATTTCTTAAAGAAACCAGTGTTCATAAGCTCATTTTAGCTGTTTGAGCTCCTCTTTTAAATAGAAACCAGTAAATGAGTCGGGATTATTTGCTATTTGCTGAGGTGAACCCTGCGCAATGACTTCTCCACCATACTCTCCACCCTCGGGACCCAGATCTATGATCCAATTACAGTTTTTTATAATATCCAGGTTGTGCTCAATGAGAATGACCGTATTGTTTTGTTCAACTAACTGATGTAATACCTCCAGTAGTTTTTGCACATCGGCAAAATGCAAACCAGTTGTTGGTTCGTCTAGTAGGTAAACTACGTGTTGTTGGGTTCTAGTGCTGAGTTCTCTGGCGAGTTTGACTCTCTGCGCCTCACCTCCACTAAGCGTCGGGGCTGGTTGTCCGAGTTTAATGTAGCCCAAGCCGACATCGATAAGTGTCTGCAATTTTTGGTTGATGGTACCGTTGTTGCTGAAGAATTTTAGAGCTTCACTTACGGTCATTTCCAGAACTTCTGCAATATTCTTATCTTTATAGAGAACCTGGAGAGTTTCTTGGTTGTATCTTTTCCCGTGACAAACATCACATTCAACATAGATGTCGGGTAAAAATTGCATTTCGATTTTTATTTGGCCCTCACCCTGACAGGTTTCACAACGACCTCCTTTAACATTGAAACTAAAACGACCTTGATTAAATCCTCGCAGGGTCGATTCTTTTGTTGAGGCAAACAGCTTGCGGATGAGATCAAAAATTTTGGTATAGGTTGCGGGATTGGAGCGTGGTGTTTTACCGATCGGACTTTGGTCAATTAAAGCAACCCGACTAATCTCGTCAGGAATAGAAATTCTTTCAACATGTCCGGGGCGCCTATCAATTTTTTTCTCAAGTTTATTTGCCAAATTGTAATAAAGGGTATCGTGAAGCAAAGTAGACTTGCCTGATCCAGAAATGCCGGTGATACATGTTAGTGACCTGAGCGGAAAGCTTACGTCTATGTTTTTAAGGTTGTGGTGAGAAGCGCCATAGATTTCAATCGAAGTTCTTTGATTAATTAAATCGTCTGTTTCTTCAATTGAAACGAGCTTTGGTTCTTTGTTTGTTTCTCTTTTGTCGATTTTGACATCTTTTTTTCGAGACAAGTACTTGCCTGTGAGCGACTTTTGATCGGACATGATTTGTTGTGGCGAGCCCTCTGCTACCACTTCACCGCCATCTTTTCCAGCGAGGGGTCCGAAATCAAAAATGTAATCTGAGGCAAGCATCACATCTCGATCATGCTCAACCACTACCACCGAGTTACCATTGTTTCTAAGGCTCTTGAGAGTTTCGATAAGTTGATTGTTGTCTCTGGGGTGTAAGCCGATAGTTGGTTCGTCCAAGATATACAAGACGCCGGTTAAACCAGTCCCGATTTGTGATGCGAGTCGGATACGTTGCGCTTCTCCGCCGGCCAATGTTGATGCCTCACGATGTAGAGTTAAGTAGTTTAAGCCTACCGAAGAAAGAAATTCAAGTCTGGAGTGGATTTCTTTAATAACTGGCATAGCAACCTGTTTTTCAATGGCATTAAGGTTATTTTTTGAAACCAACTCCTTGCTCCAAGCCAACGATTTTTTAACAGGAAGGTTGGTAATATCGTTAATGTTTTGTTGGTCAATGGTGACTCCCAATGCCTCTTTTTTAAGCCTAGCACCGTTACAGGTGCCGCAAATCTCACGCTGCATATACTGTTCAATTTCATTGCGAATGAAGCTGCTGTCGGTTTCATGGTAGCGCCTTTCTAAATTCGAAATGAAACCTTCAAAAGTGTTGTGAACAACGGTTTCCTTGCCAAAACGATTGGTACCAACAATCTTGTAGACCTTATCCGAGCCATGTAGCAAGACATCCTGAAAATCTGTCGACATTTCCATGAAAGGCGTTTTGCGAAAATCATAGCCCGCTTCTTCTACCACGACTTGAACTAATCTCGACCACCAGCTGTCATTACCCAGCACTCTGGCAAAAGGAACAATCGCCCCCTCACTCAGAGTGAGACTTTTAGCCAGAATTTTGTTGGGATCAATTTTCAAAATCGAACCTAAGCCGTTGCAGGTTTCACAGGCGCCATCAGGAGAGTTAAAGGAGAATAGCCTTGGCTCAAGTTCTTTGATAGAAATATTACAATTAGGACAAGCTAGCTTTTCACTATAGAGTTGGTCAGAAAATACTTCTGGATTTTCGGGAAAAGTGAAGCTTTGGTCCTCGATCCAACTTACCACACACAAGCCATCGGCTAGTTTCAGTGACTCCTCGATGGAATGGGTAATCCTTGATTTGAGAGCCTCAAACTCTTTTTCATCTTCGAGTTGTTTGTTGCTAGTAGTAATCCGATCAATTAAGACATCAATATTATGCTTATTGGTTTTGATGAGTGAGAGATCCTTATTGATGTCGTAGATTTTGCCATCAATTCTAGTGCGACTATAGCCCTGTTTGATTAGATTGGTAAAGAGTCCGGAAAACTCACCTTTGCGATTGCGCACAATTGGCGAGAGAACTGAGAGGCGGATGACTTGTTGCGAAGATCTTTGGTTGAGCTCGCTCAAAACCTTGCTCACAATCTGGTCAATACTTTGAGTTGAGACCTCTCTACCGCAGTTCGGACAATGAGGATGACCAATTCTGGCAAAAAGTAACCGTAAGTAGTCATAAATTTCCGTGATGGTACCGACAGTTGAACGTGGATTATGAGAGGTGGTTTTTTGGTCGATGGAAATAGCCGGAGACAAGCCTTCAATGTGGTCAATTTCTGGTTTATTCATCACACCCAGAAATTGCCTCGCGTATGAACTTAACGACTCGACATATCGTCTTTGTCCCTCGGCATACAGAGTATCAAATGCAAGGGAACTTTTACCACTCCCAGAGAGACCAGTAAAAACAACAAATTTGTTTTTTGGAATTAAAAGATTGATATTTTTGAGGTTATGCTCACGAGCACCCTTGATGATTATGTAGTCAATCGATGTTTTTTCTGATGTAGTTTGTTTCATGTGATTGTTTAATTCCGAAAGCTTTGATCAATATATGGTTTTAGTTCATTGGCCTAGAAGTAAACCACTATTATAACCGTAAACAACAAGTTCGTCCGTTAGTCTGTTTTGTCTTGCGACAGTTGGCCCGATTTTAGTCCTCAAGTCTGTGAATGTGGTCTCGCAAGATGGCTGCTAGTTCAAAATCAAGTTCATTGGCAGCTCTAGTCATGCGGCGTCGCAGTACTTTACTCAATTTATTTCTGTCAGAAGGCGTTAATGACTCAGGATTAAGCTTTGTTAGATCAATTGCTCGTTGTTTGTTTAATTGAATTACCAAGCCTGATTCTTGGCTTTCAAAGAGGGTCTTTTTGTTTTTTGATTTCGCCGAGTAAATGCCGTCATCATCAGTGACCTCATCCCTCAGAAAGAGTTTGGCACGGATTGGTTTATTGATCGTTTTGGGATTGATACCGTGTTCGGTGTTATATTTAACTTGAATGCGCCTTCTCCGCTGTGTTTCCTCAATTGCCTGCTTTATGGAAATTGTGAGCTTGTCAGCATACAAGAGAGCCTTTCCTTCGATATGACGCGCTGCGCGACCGATTGTTTGAATCATCGAAGTGGCCGATCTTAGAAAACCCTCTTTATCCGCATCCAAGATTGCCACCAATGTAACCTCGGGAAGATCAAGTCCCTCTCTGAGAAGGTTGATACCAACCAAAACATCATATTTTCCAAGTCTAAGATCATCGAGAATGTCCGATCTTTCCAGCGTCTCAATATCTGAATGTAGGTAAGCGACTTTGGGATAAAGTTGATCTGGATCTAGGTCCCCTACGATTGAGTCGATACGCGACGAAGTGAATATACTATTCTGAATCGGGCCAATTTCCATATTTTCCATGGGTAAATAATCTCTTTCTGACCCAATAATTCTTGAGGAATATTCAAAGTCAAAGTCATTGAGTTTTTGTTTATGACTCGTAATCAGTTGATCAATCTTAGTTTTATCATTTAAATAGTCCGTTAAGGTTTCGGCCATTTTCTTGGTTAGAGTTGTCACCAAGGTTCTTTGACCAAGGGTTTTTCTTTTAATAACCTCGATTACTAGGTCTTCTATTTGATTGGTAGTTGGTCGAATTTCAATGGTTGGATCTGTTAAGCCGGTTGGTCGAATCAATTGTTCTATTACTTTTCCTTTAGATTGTTCGATCTCCCATTCGTTCGGAGTTGCTGAAACATAGATCGTTTGGTTGTTTCTTTCTAAGAATTCACTGAATTGAAGTGGGCGATTATCTATGGCACTAGGTAGTCGAAAACCATAGTCAATTAGAGTTGCTTTTCGCGACTGATCACCTCGATACATACCTCTGATTTGAGGGACTGTTATGTGGCTTTCATCGATGAAAGTCAAAAACGAGTCGGTTTGAAACTTTTTTGCATTTAGTGCTAAATAGTCAAGCAAGGTGTATGGTGGTTGTCCTGGCTTGCGACCATCGAAATAGCGAGAGTAGTTTTCGATTCCAGCAACAAATCCAAATTGCTCTATCATTTCAATGTCGTAATTAACTTTTTGTTTTAAGCGATACGCCTCAAGTTGTTTGTTTTGTGTATTGAGTTCATTGATGCGTCTCTCCAAATCGTTTCTAATTGCTGCTAGACCGCTTTGGAGGGTTGAAGGGTCAATCACGTGGTGTTTAGCTGGGAAAACGATATAACTTTGTGATTTTGAGGGATGCTCAAAACGACTTTGGTGTTCACTTTGATTAATTAAACCGCTTATAGGATCGATTTGATTAATTGAAGTGATCCGGTTCTCCAAAGTATCAATCTTTAGAGCCATGTCCTCATACGCTGGCCAAATTTGAATTATATCTCCCTTAATTCTGAAAGTGCCGCGTCTCAGCTCTAAATCCGAACGCTCATATTGCAAATTGGCGAGCTGATCTACAAAAGCTCGGCGCTCGATCATGTCTCCCACGGAGATTTCAAGTAAATATCGGTCGTATTCGTGAGGCGAGCCAAGGTTATAAATACAAGAAACTGAGGCAACAATGATGACGTCAGGTCTTGTCAAAAGATTGGTTGTTGCGGCAAGGCGCAACTTATCTATTTCATCATTAATTTGTGCTTCTTTTTCAATGTATGTATCGGTGCTTGGAATATACGCTTCAGGTTGGTAGTAGTCGTAGTAGGAAACAAAATAATTGACGGCATTTTCTGGGAAATAATCCCTGAATTCTTGGTAGAGTTGAGCCGCTAGAGTTTTGTTGTGAGCGATCACCAAAGTGGGTTTTTGAACATTCTCAATAAGGTTGGCCATAGTAAAAGTTTTACCTGAACCGGTCACTCCAAGTAATGTCTGATATTTGGCCTCATTCAACAATCCTTCAGTTAATTGCTTAATGGCACGCGGCTGATCTCCTGTTGGTTGGTGGGGGGCTTGCAACTTGAATTTCATGAATCCTCTATTATACTCGCTAGCCGCTTGAGGGGGGTTGTATAGATGATAGTCTTCGGTTGAGTTGATAATGAGACACCAGAGCATACTATTTCAACTAGTTGATCTGACTTTACAGTAACTCAGATAAATAACTGGTGCTTATTGCTGAGTTTCCTCTGTCTATGCCTGGTGGTATAAGCAATGAGTAACCCCTACAGATTGCCATATTGCGTATTAGTACATATCATCGTCATGTTCTGGTCAAAAACTGGTTTTTTTGAGAGAATACGGTGGTTAGTTATCCACAAGAGCGCCAATAGCTCAGTTGGATAGAGCAACCGCCTTCTAAGCGGTAGGTCGCTGGTTCAAATCCAGCTTGGCGCACGTAATTATCGGCAATTTAAAAATCTCTTGGAGAAAGAGTTATGAAAGCCTCACCAACGAAGATGGGGGGCTTGCTTTTTAACCATCAGGCCTCCCGCGTTTTTGTATAGGCAATGAATTACGTAGGAACTCTGTATAGCCCAAACACGCTGAAAGGATGCTGACAATGATGATCCCCACACAAAAACCCAAGGTTGTTATTTTTGACGTTGATAAAACGATTACTCTTAGCAATTCTTGGTACGTTTTGACTGAAGTTTTAGGTGCTGATACTAGTGAGCATGCCAGACTATATACCGCATACAAATCTGGTTCAATCGACTGGAAAGAGATGCGGGATGGTCTCTTTGCGATCTGGAAAAAGTACCACAAAGTTATCAGCAAAGAAGACTTGCTCGATTTGTTTTTCACGATTGAATTGCGTGGCGATGCCGTTGCAACAATCAACGAACTTCAAGATCTTGGCTACGAAGTGGCTTTGATCTCAAGTTCGATAGATATTTTTGTGGAAACAGTAGCAGAGCGTTTGGCTATAAAACACTGGTATGCCAATTCAATTTTCGTATTTGATGATAATGAAAACTGGATTGATTTCAAATATGATAAGGATGAAGCGGGCCATAAGCTCAGACAGCTTCAATCATTCATGGAAGAGCGAGAGTTGACCAAAGATGATGTGATTGTGGTAGGTGATGGCGAGAGTGACATTGAGATGTTTAGGGCTGTTCCTGGAGTTGCTGTCCACAGTGACCTTGATCACCTCAACCGAATGGCATGGGAACAGATAAAGTACTTACCCAAACTAACCCAGCTTCTGCAATCTTTGCCAGACAGGAAAGATTAGTTTATAATAGTCACGTTAACTTTGCATCGAGTCTAGTTCTGCTTCTTTTGTTAAATTGGAAGGGATTTTGGCCCTAGCTTCGATGAACTCGTTAACTTGACGTGAAATAAATTTTAGCAATCAATCTATTTCACCCAGTCTTTCTTTAACAACATGGTGGCTGTAGCTCATTCGGTTAGAGCGCCGCTCTGTGGAAGCGGAGGTGGCCGGTTCGATCCCGGTCAGCCACCCATTACTTTGTTTGAAAACTCCTAATTCCTTTGGTCGTCGGGGTGCGGAATAAAAAACTATGAATTGGATTATTGCCAGTTTGATTATGTTTGTTAGTTCGGTAGCTTTGTATCTGTGCGTAAGGAAAAGCAATGCGCTCAAGACTCCTCAACAATTAAACAATCTGGCCATGTTTCTAATACCAGTGATTGTTTATATCTTATTAGCGGTTAGAACCAAAACGAGTTTTGCACTCGAGCACAACGAGTATATATTAATCGTAATTCAAGCAATATTTTTCAGTTATCTAGGAAATACTTTTTCCCTAAAAGGAATCGAGTATTCACCAAATCCTGGATATAGTCTTATTATTTCAAAAAGTTATGTTGTGTTTACGGCAGTTGCCTCAATTTTTCTATTTTCTTCACCGTTGTCTGTGAGGTCAGTGATTGCGATAGCACTAATTGTCTTGTTCTCTGCCCTAATTACGATCGAGAGAGATAAAAATAGAGCAAATTCAAATAGGGTGTGGTTGCCCTACACAATAGCTGCATTTTTCTGCTGGGGTTTTTTGGCCTTAAGCTCTAAATATCTTCTAAACATGGGTGTTCCGATTCTAACAAGACTAATCATATCCATGATTATTGTGACGATGTTGATTCTTGGAGAAATTAAGTACAAAAAAATAGAATGGAAACTACTCTCGAAAGATCAAATTATCACACTACTAATGATTGGTGTTTTTGGTTCAAGTTATGCATATTTTATGCAAGTAGGATTCAATTTGGCAGCTAATGTTGGTTTTGTGAATGCCACAAATGCTGCCTCAATTTCTTTATTGACTCTGCTATCTCCTTTTTTCTTTAAAGATGAGTTGAACTTAAAGAAAATGATCGGAATATTTGGAGTGACTGCCGGATTACTACTTTTGTTTGTTTGATTTGGCATTTTTTGCCGGATGTTTAAACGAGGAAAAAATGAATTTTTCGGTTTTATATCCAAAGATTTTTACACAACCCTTGTTATGAAAAGAAATTGTGTCAGAATATTTTTCATGAGGCAAAAAACAAGTAAGTCACTTCTCTTGCGCTTCGAAAAGTATCTTTTCGCTTTGTTTGTTTTATTGGTTTTATTTTTAGCCCTCTGCTTCCGCTTCTACAAACTCAGTGAAATTCCGCGCGGCTTAAACTGGGACGAGGTTTCGTACGCTTATAACGCTTATAGTTTAAAAGAGACGGGAAAAGATGAGTGGGGCGTTTCTTGGCCACCTTTTCTAAAAGCTTTTGGTGACTACAAACCAGCTCTCTTGTCATATCTGCAAATTATTTCTTTTTGGTTTTTCGGTTTAACAACTTTTGCCGTGCGCTTCCCTACCTCATTACTGGGTATGACTTCAATAATTGCTTTAGGTGTCTTCGTTTTTAGCAAAACAAAAGATAAATGGCTGTCGCTTGCGATGATGTTTCTTTTGACCATCAGCCCCTGGCATGTCCATTATTCGAGGATTGCCATGGATCCAATCGTAGGATTTTCATTTTTAATGATTGGTTTGGCATTTTTCGTACAGAAAAAATGGTTATTCAAAACTCTTGGTATGATTTTGTTACTGGTGAGCATGTATACCTATAATGCCGAAAGATTGCTGCTACCAGTTTTTTCCGGTTTATATTTATCTTTTCTATTTTTAAAGAATTTTCTAAAGAAAAAACCTTTCAAAACATTTTTGGTAAAAGAAATGTGGGTGGTTGTTTTTTTTGGCCTTTCAGCAATAGTTTTTGCATATTTAACCTTCTTCAATTCAGCGGGTTCGCGTGCAATAAGTGTTTTGGCAATTGATAAAGTGAAAATTACTGAGAATGTTAATGAAATCTATTTTCGGAGTTCTGTTTCCGGTTTGCCGATCTTGAGAATTTTAAATAACAAGCTTGTAGTGATCGGTAATAATTTTGCTAAGGGTTATTTGTTACATTTCTCTTCAGGCTTTTTGTTTTTTGATGACAATCTCTCGCCGAGGCATGCTTTTTCTAAATACGGCAATTTGTTGTTAATTTTCATTCCATTTTTTATAGCAGGAGCGGTAAAAAAAATTCGCCGCCCAGACGATTTTTCTATTTTTATGATTTCATGGTTGTTGATTTCGCCTTTGGCAGCGGCGTTAACGACCGATATCCCGCACTCCGGCAGAACTTTGCAGATGGTCGTGCCAATTGTTTATTTTGTGGCGGTTGGTGTTTTCTATCTAATTCAGTTGACTAAAGTATCTTTAATCAAGAAACTAACCATAACGTTTACGCTATCAGTCTTACTTTTCAACACGGCATTGTATTGGCGTGACTATTTAATATTTTTTCCAGAGGAATCTGGACTAGCTTTTCAGAATAACATTAAACAGCTCGCAAACTTTATTGGTGACTCTATCACAAAAAATCCAGAGCAAGTTGTTTATGTGATTAATGCACCAACTGATCCTGCAATTTTTTTGGCTTGGTATTTACAAATTGATCCGAATAGTTGGCAAAAAGCCGATGATTCACATAGAAAAATTGGCAAGATTCTAATAAAAGATGTAGAAAATGAAAATGCTATTTGTTATCTTAAAGAACCAAACTCTATGATTATTACTGCTAATAATATTATCAGCAGGCAAATTGTAGAGCCAAATTCTTATGTATACTCTGAAGATCGTTTTGCTCCTCCAGTAAAGAGTTTTGATGTTTATATTACTGAAGAATTAATCATGCCAAATTGGTTGGTGATTAGAGAGAGGTGTGTAGACTAAGCAATCATTAAGTGGTATTACGTCTTTTTCGACAAAGTTTAGTTTGCATTCTCAAAGTAAATGTATTAATTTTTATCATGGCTTTCGTTGTCTGTTTGGTTCTAGGTGAAACCAACAGTCGTAATCAACTGACGACTAGGATGTCTTTGAAAGCTGATACAATTAGATGATTTTGGTAAATATCTCAAGATCCACTCGGGATGGGAACCCAACCGTGATAAGATAAAACCGATCTATGAAAATGTTGTCAATATTTCGTGACTACTACGAGCTGATTTCTGAGCTAACTTTGAGGGAAGTTAAGCAGAGGTATAAACAGTCGGTTCTGGGCTATGCCTGGGTAATGCTCAATCCACTTTTCCAAATGTTGGTTATGGCTTTTGTTTTCTCTCAGCTTCTTAGGGTCAGCGATCTTGGTGTGCCGTATCCGATTTTTCTGTATGCGGGCCTGCTTCCCTGGACCCTTTTTACCAACTCTTTAGCTGCTAGCACCACTGCGTTGGTGGGCAACGCAGGGTTGTTGACAAAAATCTATTTTCCGCGGGAGGTCTTCGTGGTCAGTACCATTTTGGCCAAGATTATCGATTTCTTTTTGGCCTCACTGATTTTTGTGGTCTTCATGATATTTTTCCGAATTCCCTTGACTTGGAATATCTTGTGGTTTTTTCCGATCTTTATCATCCAGACTATCTTTACCTACGGTGTGTCGCTCTTTCTGGCGGCAGCAAACCTATTTTATCGTGACATCCAGTATTTATTGAATTTGGCGCTATTAGTTTGGATGTACTTGACCCCAGTTATCTATCCTGTGGAAATGTTTCCAGCAAATTATCGCTGGATATTTCAGCTAAATCCCATGGCTGTGATTATTAACGCTTATCGCCAAACAATCTTAGGAGGTGGCTTCCCCAACCTAGGAAGCTTGGGTATAGCTCTCCTTCTATCGATGATCTTTCTCATTGTCAGTTATAAATTGTTCAAAAAACTAGAGGGGGTTTTTGCAGATGTCGTCTGAAGTTGCCATTACCGTTGACCATGTGTGGAAGCTCTTTCACAAGCAGAAGCAGAGAACTTTTAAAGAATTGCTCCCTGCTTTATTCGGTGGGCAAAGAACGATTGAGTCATTCTGGGCATTGAATGACGTTAGTTTTGAGGTAAAAAAAGGCGAAACAATCGGCATAATCGGTCCAAATGGGTCAGGTAAGTCAACCCTACTTAAACTGATGGCCGGAGTGACTAAGCCAACTAATGGTTCGATCAAGATGAATGGTCGGATAGCTCCACTAATAGAGCTCGGTGCCGGATTTCATCCTGAGCTGACTGGCCGTGAAAATATTTTCTTGAACGGTGTAATTCTCGGTATGACCCGCGAGGAAATTAAGAGCAAAGTTAATGATATAGTTGACTTTGCTGATATCTGGGATTTTATAGATCAACCGATTAAGCATTATTCATCAGGCATGTATTTACGGCTAGCTTTTGCTGTGGCGGTTCACAGCAACCCAGAAATCTTACTGATTGACGAAATTTTGGCAGTTGGTGATGAGGCGTTTCAACGCAAGTGTTTTGATAGACTGGCCGAGTTCAAGAGAAAGCGAGTCACCATTGTGCTGGTTAGCCATTCCTTGGATGCAGTGATGAAATTTACAGACAAGGCGATGTATATCGAGAACTCGATCATGAAGGGATGGGGAGAAAGTAAGGATGTGGTAGATGTGTATTTAAAGCAAGTGTCTGTGAAGACATAGGTTCGTAGGGTATACCCAGACAAGACCATAATAAAAACAAAGCTTTTTTATCATGAAGATAGTATATTTTGTACATTGCTATCCGCCAGCAAAAGGCGGACTTGAGTACCTGTCACAGCAGCTGGTGGAGATGTTGGCAGATCATGAGGTGGTTGTTATCACTGGACAAGGTGAGACTCTTGATAGCTACAAAACTTTTTCAAACTTCGTACCGATCAACAGGTATGAAAAAAATGTAATCAGACTACCGATTAAAAAAACTCAACAAAAGATAGCTAATAAGTTGTTTGGTAATCTTGTGAGAAAGTTTTCAATTTTTTCTCCGTGGTATTTTGGTCCAATTTTGTCTTATTCAGACAAGGCTTGTGACATCATTCGCAGCTCAGATCTCATAATAGCTGCTGGGATGCCTACAAGATTGTTTGTTGATGCGGCGTGTTTTGCCAAAAAGTTTCACAAAAAGCTAGTGGCGCTTCCCGCTTACCACAACGTTTCTTACTACAATGGTAACTATTTGTTTCAAAAAACACTCGATTTATCCAGCAAAATACTCGTTTTGTCAGAAAAAGAACAACGAGAATTGAAATCAACATATAAAGTTTCCAGCGGAAAAATTGTGCATTTATCCTTTTCTCCCTATAAATTAAAAGATGTTGATCAGCAAAAAAGGAAGATTGCTTCTGTTATCAAGCGCAGAATAAACAATTTTTCAAACAAAACGTTTACCATTGGCTATGTCGGACAGATAACGAGAAGGAAAAATTTGGAATTGATTTCAAATTTTTTTAGAAAATACAAAAAAATCTTCTCGAACAAGGGCGTGAAATTACGATTAGTATTGGCTGGAGTTAAGACAAATACATACCTTGAAATTCAACAAGAAATGAGAAAATCATTTTCTCAGACAGAGTTTGTCTATAATTTTTCGACGGATGAAAAGGCAGGAGTTTTTCAGAACATAGATGTTTTTATCAATCCATCAAAAGAAGAAAGCCTGGGAATTGTAAACTTCGAGGCGATTTTTCATGGTTGTCTGGTTTTGTCTCACGAAGAATCTCCATTTAACTATAGCATTCTTAAGAATGACATGGCCGTGTCTTCGGAAAATGACATCTTTGCTCATATAGTAAGAATTCTCGATGATCCGTCCATGCTTGAGAAAATCATCTACAAGCAATATGACATTCTTGATTCATATAATTTTTCAAAATGTGCTAAAGTATTTCTTACTAGCGTGCAAAATTGTTAATAATTTGTATTTTCGTAATTTGTGCCAACCATAATTTAATAGCTCATGACAAAAATTGAGACCGCTCTTCAAGATTTAAATAGAAAAAATGACGAAAAGATTTTTGACCTGGTTGATTACGTGGATGAAAAGGTTTTTGCTAGTAATGCTATTGAGAAAAAAAGTAATGAGTTGACATACGAATGTCTCATTTATTATTTGTCAACAATTCACATCAAAGTGAAAAAAACAGTTGATAAAATTATCCGCTATCATTTTTCTAGAACAAATAGAAAAAGAATCGATGTTGAGGAACTTTTAAATAGTGATCCAATTTCCTTTCCGAAAAAAGTTTATTCATATATATATGGAAAGAGCATGCCAAAGGACGTGTCGGAAAAAGTTATGCAGTCAATGTTCTACAGAGAATACCATCCACAAGTTTTTTTAATCAAGAGTTTATTATCAGCTGAAAATTTGGGGAAAAAAAATGGTGTAGTAAAATTATCAAGTTTCACTCATTATTTTTTTGGTTGGTTGCAAAGGAAGATATTTAGAGGAACCAAAAAGAGCAATGTACTAGTCAATTCAAAGTGAAAAAACTTCTTGTGATCAACTACTATTCGACAAGGTTGCCACCAACTAGTGGAGGCGAGATTCGTTACTACTATTTTTATAAGTATTTGAGTAGTTATTACGATGTCACCCTTCTTTCCTATACCCATAGCCATAAAAAAACCAAGCGAGAAAAGTATTCTGAGCATTTTAGGGAATACAAGGTTCCTCAGAATAGCTATTTCTTAAAGATCTATAACTATTTTTTTCAGAAGAAAGCTGGTAAAGAATTGTCTGGCATTTCAAGCGCCTTGAGTGCGCACTACTATGATGAGTATTTTGAAATATTTCTTAGACTATACAGCAAATCAAACATCATTATTCATGACTCGCCTTATATGTCAGATTTTGATGTGTTTCTTGGTATAGACACCAAGCTTCATATTTACAATAGCTATAATCTAGAGAAAGAGATGGCTAGCTATTTATTGAAAGATATTCGCTGTATGGCTTATGTTGAGTCTTTAGAGAGGGTTTTAGTTAAAGAATCAGATTTAGTTTTTGCCATTTCTGAAGAGGAAAAAAATGGCTTTCTACGTGAGTATGAAATAGATGAAAAAAGAATTGTTTTGGTTAAGAATGGTTTTGACGATGCCGAATACGGAAATAGAAAAAGAGATGTCCGACGAAATGAGGTCCTTTTTATTGGAAGTGCCCACCCACCAAACTTAGAGGCTGTTCTCTTCATTAATGAAAAACTGGCACCATCTCTTACAGACTGCGTCTTTCGGATTGCTGGCTTATGTTGTAGTGCAATAAAGAAAAAGGCACCAAACGTAATTTTAGAAGGGGAAGTTGATCAGGACAGAAAAGATGAGTTATTGGCAACTACTGATGTTGCCATTAATCCTATGTTTCACGGATCAGGAACCAATTTAAAAATGATTGAGTACTTAGCCTTGGGTATACCAACCGTCACAACTAAGTGCGGTGCGAGGGGGTTGGATTTAACAAGTGGTCAGCATGTGGTAGTTTCAGATCAAAAAAACTTTGCAGAGGATCTGAGAAGCTTGATACAAAACAAAGATCTTAAGAAGCATATATCCAAATTAGGATCGGATTATGTCAGGAAGAATTTTTCCTGGAGAAGTATTGCAAAATTTGCAAGAGAGCAAATCAATCAAGTAAAAAGGGATGATAATAGAGAGACACTTTTGGTGCTAAATGATTTTAGTATTTCCAACCCAAACAACGGAGGAGCTTCAAGGATCAATGGTCTCTACTCTGCCCTTTCAGCTGGAAATAGATTTAAAATCATTTATTTATGTTTTAACGACCGTGGGATTTTAAGGAAAAAATACATAAATGATAATTTCATTGAAATAAGT
Source organism: Patescibacteria group bacterium (assembly GCA_049322575.1). Taxonomy (GTDB): domain Bacteria; phylum Patescibacteriota; class Microgenomatia; order UBA1400; family PJMF01; genus JBMORQ01. The sequence goes on along the minus strand of JBMORQ010000027.1, from coordinate 52,939 downwards.
ATTCCCAAGACACTGGAGCATATTTCCTACGATGAAAGGTATGGAAACCTTGCTAATGTGAGTGTTGCAGATGTTGTCAGTTCTTTTATGGCTAAGAAAAACAAACTATATATGCAGTTTGCAAGAGATCTCTCCATTTATGCAAAGTTAGTAATAATTAGTCACCCCTACTTATATCCCATAGCGGAAAAACTTAATAAAAAAATTATTCTTGAGAGCCACAATTGTGAATATCAACTAAAGGAAAAGATATTTGAGGCACACCCTTTTAAAGATAATTTGCTGAAAATGGTGCAGAAACTTGAAAACAGTGCAGCCAGAAATTCTGAAGCTGTGGTATGTGTAAGTCAAAAAGATAAGGAGTATTTTTCAAAATTGAATGGATCCGTATATGTAGTAAATAATGGTTTTTCAAAGGAAGAAGACTCAAATATACAAAATGCTTTGAGGCGCAAATGGAAGACGAAATTATTTGGTAAAAAATTTGTTTGTGTATTCATTGCAAGCGACCACATGCCCAATATGTTGGGGCTGAAGTATTTGTGCAATACACTAGCACCAAAATTACCTGAGATTGATTTTGTGGTTGTTGGTCGAGCTGGCACTGTTTACTCTGGTGATAAACCGGAAAATGTTCATTTTGCCGGAGTAGTCAACGAGACAACAAAAAAAATTATATTTTCTTGTTCAGATATCGCTATTTCTCTAACAAAGGGAGGGGGTGGATCGAGTGTCAAAGTTGCAGACTATCTATCGTACGGCTTACCCATTATTGCGAATAAGGATGGTGTTAGAGGCTGGAACTTAGTAGCGGGAAAAGAGGTTCTTATAATCGATGAAAGAGATCCAGTTAAAGTTTTCAAACAGATGATTAGTGGCAGTTTTTTACGTAAAACTCTGTCACATAATGGCCTAAAATATTTTGAACAGCACTGTAGTTGGAGCAAGGTTGCGCGAAATTACGGCGAGATCATTGCAAACGTTATTAATCACGCATAATGAGATTTGTTTTTTTTATGAAAAAAATTTCTCAATTCCTCGGTTCAAGAGAGGGTCTGCTCGCCCAGGGAGTGTACTTTTCCACCGTTGGATTGTTTGCATTCTCGTCTCTTTTGTATCTCATTTCATTACTTCACTCGACAATTGTACACAGAGCGATGTATGCTGACGGCTCTTTCTTTTTTGTCAGCGCTTTAGTCAACGGCTTTAGTGATGATGGAAAGCACCAGAGACTTTTTGTTAATCTGATAAACCAGTTTCCTATGAATCTGGGAAGATTTTTTGGTATCACTGGATATGCTGAGCTTGGTTATCTGTATGATGGAGCTGTTTTTATTCTTCCATTTCTTTTGGTTTTTTTCGCGACGTTTTTTTTGGCGAAAAAAAGGTTGTATGGTGAGGCATTGGCAATCCTCTTTTTGTTTATTGTTTTTATTATCCCCTCCACAATATTCATCATTAATCCAGCTATTGGTTTTTTTGCGATACTATCATTGGTAGTTGCTTGCACGATAATGCTTGATTCCGGCCACGACGTAAGAATACCTTTGTTTTCTTTCTCATTGCTGCTTTTCAGAAGTCATGAAACGGCTTTATTCATTGCGCCGGTATTCGCACTTCATTCAATTTTTAGATATCTGAAGAAGAGAGACAAATTCTTTCTTTTGTTGGCTTCAACATATGCGGGTGTAATGACATATTCTTTTTGGTGGGGTGTCTCACATCCAGTGGCAACTCAGACTTCAGGATATATTAATTTAATATTTCAAATTATGGGCGCATTCGATTACTACTTGAAGAGAACAAACCTGCTATATTCTGTCTTTGGTTTTTTTGTTGCCCTTTTCGTAATAATTAATCGGATGTTAAAGACGAAGCGGCAGATGAGAGTGAGAAAGTTTGTTATTGATTTGATTCTTCCATTGCTGCTTGTGCCGATTTTTACAATTCATTTGTGCATCATGGTTTCAAGACATGGACAGTTTCCTCAAAGTGAGTTTGATTTGAGAGTGCTGATTACAGTTGCATCAGTTATTATTTCTCTATTAGTATTTTTGCCAAGGAAATTTTTCGCAAAATATGTGCACAATACTCAAATCATTTTTGTGTTATCGATCATGCTACTGTTCCACAGTTTTTGGCAAATGTCTCACAACATCAGATGGAGAAGATTTTACGTGTCTTCGACCGAGCAAATCTTGAATGCAGATAAAACAACTAGGATTAATTTGGATACTCTAAGCGAGAATCGTTATGAGTGGTTATGGACTTGGCCAGTTTTTTCTGTTGTTCTTCAAGAAGGTCATGCAAGAGTATTATCAATGCCTTGGAAACCATCGGAGTTGGATAATCAAATACGACTCCCGAAAGATGAAAATGATGTGGTTTCTTTACCATTCTGCACCTGGAAACAAGGAGAACTATTCACTGTTAAGGAATATAGAGATGAAAAGTAAAGAAAAAAAAGACTCAATTCTATTGTTCATCCCTGCTTACAATTGCGAAACACAAATTGTGAGAGTGTTAAAGAAGTTGTCATCTAGTAGGGCACTTAGTTATCTTTCTGGTATATTAATCGTAGAGAACAGGAGCCAAGACAAGACTCTCCCAGCAGCCATAAGGTCTGCAAGAAATCTAAAAAAACCAGTTGCAGTTTTACAGAACAACGCAAATTACAATTTGGGTGGCTCACATAAGGTGGCTTTTAACTATGCAATTAACAATAACTACGACTATTTGATAACTCTGCATGGTGACGATCAGGCTGATATTGAAGATCTTCTGAGTATTCTCTCAGATGGATCTTATCGAAATTTTTCATCATTACTCGGTTCGAGGTTTGATAAACGGTCAGTCGTAAGTGGTTATTCAAGATATCGAATTTATGGGAATTATCTTGTTAACTTAGTGTGTTCTATGGTTACACAATCAAAAATCACCGATACAGGATCTGGATTAAACATGTATAAAGTGACATTTCTTAAGAAGTGCCGTTTTGACTATTTTCCCGATGATTTGACGTTTAATGTATATTTGTTGTTGTTCACAATATACACAAAATCAGTATTCGCTTTCTTCCCGATAACTTGGAGAGAGGATGATCAAGTCAGTAATGCCAAAGTAATTAAGCAGGGTATGCATATTCTCGGTTTGTTCGCTCGATATTTTGTCGCGCCTTCTGATATCTTTCCAAAAATGAATGGTAAACCGTTAAAGCAATATTTTTCAATCCTAGTTTATGAACAGTAATACTATGTCTGATCACAAGCGCAATGGTTCCAACTCCCATCCACTTTTGATGATTTTGTTGTCGGTATATTTTTTGTGGGCAATCTTCTACTTATTGCTCAATGTTAACCAATCAAATTTTAAACTATTGTTCTTTTCTGTTTTGTTGTATCTGTTGTCGCACGTGTTTCGTGCCGCAAGGATTTGGTTGCTGATGGGAGTAAGAGGGGTTGGTCTAAAAAATATCATCTTTTTTCAGTTTGTGTCAGCTTCTTTTGGCAACGTAACGCTTCCCTTAATTAAAGACTTTGGTCTAGTCGCATTAGTTAGTAGTTACTGCAAAAGTTGCCTTTTGAAGACTATTGCTGTAATGATTTACATCCGTTTTTTCGATCTTATCATCCTGTTACCGCCCCTGTTTTTACAAGCTGTCACGGGGAGCACGAGTACGTTAAGAGCCAACTCTACAATTTCTCTTTTGTTGGGAGTATTTATTTGGTTTGGTATTGTTTTATTGCCCAAGATACTCTCAATCTTTTTGATTTATATGGTAGGAAAAAAGCATTCAAGTTTGTCATATTACCTTGTTTTGGCAATTAGCCATTTACAAAAGATATTTAAAGAAATAGGGATTAATAGTGCGGAAAAGATTTTTTTAATGCTTTCTTTAACCGTTTTAGGCTGGGTTACTGAGTTATATGCTGTGATGACCATCACGTCAACGGGAATTGATCAGGCATACCCTTTTGTATTGGACAATGTTATCAATAACTTTGGTTTGCAGTATAATAATCAATACAGTTCGATCTATTATGCTTTCGTTTTTATCTGTTTCTGCATACTTATAGTATTCTTTACAAGAAATATTCAAAAGCTGAATCGTCATGAACACAATTTACATAATTAATACAAGTTTTTCTACAAATTCCTTTTTATCAGGTAAACTTGGGGTAAGTAACTATTCAGAGATAGTATTAGGTAAGAAAAAATATGTTGAAACCCTGATCGATAAACTTGGCATCGAAGCTCGCAATGTTGTACTAACGACAGACAAGGTTGTAACCTGGAAGGAACTCTATAAATCGATCAGCGATGGTTTCATTTACCAGGGTGATTTATCAAATACAAACTTAATATATTACAGCGCTCGTTTTTTTCCCATCGGAGAGAACAAAATAAAATTTGCAATAAAAAAAGCCGCTGCTATTAGCGAGAAAACCTTTTTTAAAAATGAGCTGATGAGGTTAGAAGAACCATATATCTTTTCGGTACCCTATCTCGAAGTTCTGAGAAAGAGAGACTCCGATGAGATGCTATTGGTAGATTTACAAAGAGAATCAATAGATGTTGATTTAACTCAATCGATGTTGGATTTAGAGAATCCAACTGATTCGATATTACTTTTCAATCAGAACCTCGATAAAAGATATTTTAATAGCATTTCTGTGGATAATTGTTATTATTTTGTAAAACAATCATTTAAGACTGATAAAATGGAGGCAGAGTATAACTTTCTTTCCAATGTGCCTGCTTCACTGAGACCTTTTTTTCCTCATGTGGGAGTGTTTTACAAAGACTCTCAAACTGCTTCGTATCAGGTTGAAAAAATTTTCTCCTTTGATGCAGCAGTGTTGTTCAAAAATGGGTCTTTTCAAAAAGAGGAAGTCTTTAGAGACTTTCTAGAAAAAATACAAGATTGTCTTGACACAGCTCCGAAAAAAAAGGTTGATGGGGTTGTTTACAGGGAGCAAATGCATTCTTTATTTGTTGATAAAGTAAGAAAAAGAATCCAAGAAACAAAAAAATTGATGGAGATTGATCGTTTGGAGATTTTGGCAAAACTTGAGGGTTTTGGTTCTTACGATGATTTTTGTGACCAACTTCTTTTCTCGGTTGAGAAAATTGTAAAGAAAAAAAGTAGAAATGAATTACATTTCTCTCATGGAGATCTATGTGCCTCAAATATTATGTTTGACACAGCGTCAAAACAACTCAAGCTAATTGATCCAAGAGGCTGGAACAAATCTATCGATGAGACCTATCGTCCACAGATATATGACATTTGCAAACTATCTCATTCATTTCTTGGCAACTATGATTACATCATGTCAGATATGTTTACTTTACAACTTGATCAACAAGGAATTGCTTTGCATTTTAACAAACCAGAATTCCAAGATTTTGAGGTAGCTTCGATTTTTACCAAATTTGTCGAAAAAAATGGGATTAGTATCAGAGAGCTACGGCTTCTCGAAGCGACTTTATTTTTAAGCATGATTCCTCTACATCAAGATAGTTTATCTCACATGTCAGCTCAATTTGTTCAAGCCATGCACTTGTTCAAGAAAGGAATGAAATGGCTGTGACATACATTTTATGTGCAGCTGGAGAAGGTACTAGATTTAAAAAATTGATACCTCATTTGCACAAGCCACTTATAAATTTGCGAGGCAAATCATTGCTTGAATGGTCTATTGAGTCTTTGCCAATTTTTCACGATGATGAGTTATTTATCATTTCGCAAAAATCCCATCAGATTAAGAGGAAACTTCAGCAGAGAGTCGAGGATTCGCTGCCATTTAATGATGTGAAGTGGATAGAGCTGATGGGTCAAACCAGGGGGCAATTGGAAACGGCCGTTGTTGTTGAAAAATTTATGAATAAATCAAACTCAGTAGCAATATATAACTGTGATAGCTATTTCCAGAGTCCGACTCTGATAAATTTAATGAGTGATAAAGCTATTGAGGGCATAATTCCATGTTCGCGCCAACCAGGTGACGCATGGTCTTTCTGCAAGATAAATAGAAAAGACGAAGTGATAAGCATCCAAGAGAAAAAGAGGATCTCTCCATGGGCAACGGTTGGATTCTACTTTTTCAGAGATTCTGAGCTTTTTTTTAGCTATGCTAAAAGAGCATTGGAGCGTCCTGTTAACAATGAGTTTTTTGTTGCACCCTTATACATGGACTATATCCATGATGGATATCGGGTTGTTATTGATCGTTTAAAATTATTTAAACCCATGGGAACCCCAGAGCAAATATCACGCTATTGGAGAACTAGTAACAAAAAGATGAAAAGGGATAATTTGTTAAACAAAACCTTGGTTGTTGACATAGACAACACAATAACGATTGAAGACAATACTACCACGAAATATAATAAAAAACGACCAAACACCGCTGTAATAAACAAACTCAGACAGTATAAGGAGTTGGGGTACACAATTGTTCTTCATACAGCACGAAGGATGAAGACTCATAACAATGATGAGTCTTCAGTTGTAAAGGATGTTGGGGCAGTTACCTTATCTTGGCTACGGAGACATGGGGTTCCATTCGATGGGATAAAATTTGGCAAGCCTTATGCCAGTGCCTTTACCATAGACGATCGGTCAGTGAGACCATCGGAGTTTATCACCTTAACAGAGGAGCAAATTGAACATCTACTAGAGCGGGAGACGATTCATTCAAGTAGCTAAAGATTAATATATCAAAAAAGCAATCTTAGCAGTTGGTTGAAAGATTGTTAGCTTGATTTGGCAACCTCTAATTTGTTTTGTTGGACTCTAAACAGGTCATTTCGTTTTGAGATTGCTATATGCTACCATGATTTAGTTTTAAAAATTGAAAAAATGATGAAAATTCACGCAATAATACTTTCGGCTGGATCAGGAGGACGTTTTAAGTCAGAAGGAACCTTCAAGCAGTACATCAAGCTGGCTGGAGAGCCAATATTTTTCCACACTCTTAAGGCTTTCCTTGGGCACTCTCAGATCGACGATGTTGTATTGGTAACCGATGCAGAGAATGAAGGTTTTGTGAGGTCATTCATCAGAGAAAAAGGCTTACAAAGGATAAGAGTTGTGGTTGGAGGGTCTACGCGCCAGGAGTCATCAAAAATTGCTCTTAGATCTCTCAATGCATCTCCGGATGATTATGTGCTGATACATGATGCTGTTAGGCCCTTCGTATCTGAGAGAATCATCAACGAAATGATCGCTGCCCTGGATGCCAATGAAGCGGTTGATGTGGCAATTCCATCCGCCGATACCCTGATAAAAGTTAAGGATAGATACATTGAAAAAATTCCTGACCGTTCTTCATACATGAGGGGACAAACTCCACAGGGTTTCATTTTTCGCGTAATTATGAAGGCTCACCAGCTAGCTGAGGAAAACAATGATTACTCAGTTACGGATGACTGTGGCCTGGTGATTCGTTACTGTGGATCGAAGGTATATGTCGTAATGGGGGATGATTTGAACATGAAGGTCACCTACCCCTTAGACATACACATTGCCGACAAAATATTTCAGCTTCGATCAACATATGTTGGATCTTTACGTAAAGAACTGTTACAGGATAAAACAATTATTATTGTCGGTCATTCTAGTGGTATAGGTAAGGCGATTTATGATATTTGTAAAGAAAACGGAGCAAAAGTGAGTGGCTTTTCCAGATCAAATGGTGTCGATATTAGTGATGGCCAATTAGTTAAGCATGCTCTCGAGAGTGTGCACAAAAAATTGGGTATGTTTGATGCAGTGATAATCACCGCTGGTATTTTGGTACATAAGAATTTTAAGGATCAGGAGGAAAAAGAAGTTCGAGAACAGGTCAACATCAACTACACAGGAACAATAATGCTAGCCAAGACAGCCATCGACTACCTGAACAGAGGTGGTCATTTATTGTTTTTCTCCTCGAGCTCATACACTAGGGGTCGCGCTGGATATGCAATTTACTCCTCTTTAAAATCTGCTCTTGTTAACTTTGTACAAGCATTGGCTGATGAGTTATATGAAGACGATATTCACGTCAATATTATTTGTCCTTCAAGGACCGACACACCGATGAGGCAAAAGAATTTTCCCAATGAGGACAAGAAACTATTGCTTGATGCCGAGACTGTTGCTGAGCAATCTCTTTCTGTGCTTTTTTCTCAAGTTACTGGACAAGTTATTGATATAAGGAAAGAATGAAAGAGGAAATATACTTTTTCTTAGGTAATGTTTTTCACCACTTATCGCAAGCACTCCCGCTGTATAGAAGATTAGGCGGCACTTTCGTGGTGGTGACTGAACAAGTGTATAGCGAGTGTAAGAAAGTGGGACTGCCAGTCATGATGTTGGATCGTTTGGTAGGTGATGACGACAACTCAGAGTTCATGCCTCACAATATTCCTTTGACCATTGATTTTCTGAACAGACGTAGCGGATGGATATTTTTTTTCGAGTCTTATAATATTGTTCCTGCTCTCTACTCACTGAAAAAGGTTATGTTGTTTCATGGTATAAGCTTGAAAACTGGCTGGTTTTTACCATCTAGAGTCGCCTTGCTTAACTGCTATGATTTCATTACGTCGCTCGGACCACATCAGGAGTCACTATTGCTCGAACGGGCTGTTGATAGCCGGAAACTATGGCAAATCGGTCAGACAAAAAACGATGATGTTATTAATACGTCTGACAAAGATGTAAGTAGTGCCAAGCGCAAAATAAAATCTTTCTATCCAGGAAAATATAAAAAAGTTTTTACATATTTCCCGACATTTTTTGGTGACACAACAGTTGACTCACTTGGTTTGGAAGTTGCTAAAAATATCGATTCAGACTTTTTACTTATCGTGAAACTGCATGGTAGCACTCCTCAATACATAGTAGATTTATATCGAGAATTGAGCCAGTCCAGATCGAATATTGTTGTTTACGGTGGATCATTCGAGGGTAGTGTCAACAATCTGGAACTATTAAGAGGTAGTGATGCCTTCTTCTTGGATGTTAGTAGTATGACTTTTGAGGCGCTGCTGACTAAGAAACCTCTCATCTTTCTAATCAATCAGAAAAATTTGCAATTTTACAAATTAATCGATGAAGTTTTTAAACTTTCAGTCCATATCGATGACACTAACATTAGCGAGCTAAATGGAATGATTTCAGATATTAAAACAGACAAGAAAAAATATGAGCAGGCTTGGCAAGTCGTATCAAAAAAAGTTTATTACAATCTGGATGGCGACGCAGTGGACTGTTTTTGTTCAAAGATGAATAGCATTAGTGAACCACGAGATGACTCTAGTTGGGTGGAAACGATTGCTAGTGTTAAGAGAAACGAGAGACTGATCGCAAATTTACAGCAGACAGCAAATGAGGCTAGATACTTAAGTTACAAAACTTATGAGCTTCTAACAAACCTGCAGCATGAAACTCCACCTGAAAAAGGTATTAGTCATCTGTTGGACAACTTCATGAAACGTTTTGTTAAATGAATTGTTATGCAAAAAACTCAGGACTTGGAAGATAATATGAGACGACACTCTTCCATTGATGAGGTAGTTGTATCAAAAATCATTAGTATAACCGTCCCCAACCTTCACAAACACCTGCTCGATCAGTTTTTAATTAACAACATTGACTTAATATCAGAAAAAACTGAACTGATAATTGTATCTAGCTCTGTTACCAATGAGTCTCTAAAAGAATATCGATGCAAGTATCCCTCGGTACGTTTTGTGCCGATCAAGCAAAACAAGGGCTTTGCAGATACTGTTAACACAGGTTTTCGTTTAAGCTCTGGGGAGTGGGTCGGTACGGTCAATGATGATGTTATTTTAAAAAGTGGTTGGTCAGTAGACTTAACAAAGAATAAAGATCCTAGAAAAGTTGGTTCAATTAATCCACTAATAGTGGATCTAAACGGTACTATAGAATCCGCTGGTATCAAAATCGAGGACAAAGGAAAAGCTAGATGTATCACTCAAAAACCATCTACAGCTGTTGAAGTTGATGCAACTAACGGTGCTTGTGTTATTTATTCTCGCTATGCCTTGTCAAAAGTTGGCTTGTTTGCTGAGTTATTTACAAGTTATCTTGAAGACGTTGACTTATCTCTCCGTCTGAGAAAAGCTGGTTTTATAAACATTGTTGATCCGACTGTCGAAGTAATTCACTTAGGACATCAAACAATGAATATTGAATCGGTCAAAAAACGCTGGCTTGATTTTAAAAACTGGTGTTTAGTAATCATCAGAAATTGGGGATGGAAAAAAATCATCCGGAATTTTCCAGCGATTTGTATCGAAAGAATGAGAAATATTTCGGGAATCTTTAAGGCGCTAGGTGGTTTTTGATCGGTTTTTTAGAGAGAAACTTTTGACGGACTAATGATAGTCCCCAAATTGAGATCATAAAGAACATTACAACGCGGGAGGTGAGAGTTGCAAGGGCTGAAGCAACCAGGCCATATTGAGGCACAAACATCCAGTTTCCCCCAATGATGATAATAGCTTGGATTACTCCCGTAACTGAGAAGAACGTTGGCTTTTCGAAACTATAAAAAAGTGCTGATAGTGGTACTGTGGCGATGCTGATAAAAGAAGCCCCAGCTAAGATTAATAAAATCGGGTTGCCACTAAGGTATTCTGGTCCAATAGTATAAAGAATCATTAACTTGCTGAACGGGATAAAAGTGATGAAAGACACTAATATTAGGAACGTAAACAACGTGGCCTTTTTTGTATAGGCTAGAATGTGTTGTTTTGTTTTATATTTAGCCACTCTCACGAATAAGACATTTCCTAGGGAGCCAGCCACTAAAAGCAGAAAAGTAGAGATACGGCTTACGCCAGCCAATAGGCCGGCATCATAGGCGTCCATAAAACCACGCACAAAAATGATACTGACATTCTCGATTAAAGCCAGAGCTATTATGCCAATGGAGGTGTGTTTAACAAGAGAAATTATCAATTTGCTCACTTCTTTATTTTGTATTGATAAATCAATTTTTATCCACGAGGGAATAAACATTTTTGAGAACAAAGTTGGCACGATGGGTATGCCGGCGAAGACCAAAAAGATCAGAAATGGATTGGAGATATTTGTGAAAAAGAAAACCGCAACTGATGCGAGCTTGAGAGATGCTTGAAAGAAATTGACAACAATTGCTTGCGAAAACCTTCCTAGAGATTGGAGCATCACAATTAACTGGTCATAGGCAACCGTAGCAAGACTGAGAATTATCCCCATATATACAATTTTTTCTTCACCTATCTCAATCAAGTTCATTATTTGGTTAACAACAAATAAGCCAATGAGCGTCATGATCACAGCAGTTATCATTTTGGTTTTGATAGTAAATGAAAATAAGTCATTAACTCTTTTCTGATCAGTTGATTCAGAAGCTCGTTTTATTAAGGCAGTCGATATCCCCAAGTCGACAAACCTTGTCCAAATCATGGCTATAGAAATTCCCACGCTAAATTCGCCAAACATGCTTGGTCCAAGTAGACGAGAAATCATGATGAGCGCAACAGCAGATATTAAGGTTGCTAGGTTGTTACCCACGACCATCTGTGCAGATTGTATTAGTCCCTCTGATTTTAGAATTCTTTGCGCAATAGTTCTCACGAGTTTATTGTTTCATATGAGTTGACCAAAGGCTAGCAGTTGGTTTGGATCCCGGATATAATTTATGGTTATGAGATTAGTCGTCAATAATTGGAAATTACTACTATTCGTATTACCTATTGCAGTTTTCCTTGTTTTTCGCCTTTATAGCATTCATACCTCCCTACTCTTCTTCAACGACATGGGCCGAGATTTCTCGGTCTTGTTAGATTGGTACGAATCTGGCAAGCCACCTTTACTTGGACCACAAACCAGCGCTTTTTCCTTCAATCAAAGTGCTTTTTATTTTTATCTGCTGTTTCCAGCTTTCTTGTTAACAAATCATTCGGCTTTTTCTTCAATTTACACTGTGATTTTTTGTTATTTGCTCGCCTTTCTTTTTGGCATTTGGATTTATAGAAATGATAAGACTAAGTTGGTGAGTTTGTGGTTGGTTGGATTGCTGGTTACTCTTCAACCGCAAGCAATTATTCAACATCGATTTGTTTGGAATCCATCTTTTGTCTTGCTATTTATGATTATCGCTAGCTTTGCCTTTTTGGAGATGAGGCATCAGTTGAATTGGAAAAATTTGACGGCTTTCTCTCTGGGAGTTGCAGCGGCTATTTCTTTTAATTATTCTGCTTTGCCGGCAGTTGCGTCGCTCTTTTTAGTCGGGATGTTTTTTTGGCGCAAAAAAACCTGGTTGGTTGTTGTGGCAACTTCAGTGGCGGGTTTGTTGCTAAATTTGCCAACTATATTTTTTGAGCTTAGACATAAATTTGTTTTAACCAAGTTGCTAATTGAGGGACAAACGCTTATGCAAGTAGACATTGGTTTCTGGGGAAAAATGATGACATTGGAGGGATATTTGGTCGGTTATAAAGGTTGGGTCGGGGTGGTAATTTCTTTGTTGCTAATGGCTTTAATCGTTGTTGGATTGCAGATTTATTGGAAAAGGAAACAACACGCTCAATTCAGGTCTTTACTTTCTCTGTCATTGGCTTCATTAATTTGCTTTGTCTTAACTTTTATTTTGCCTTTCAATATTGAATCACACTATATTTTTGGCTTGATGAGTCTATTAATTATGACTATGGCTTTGCTGCCGTTGCAGCTTGTGCTATTTGTTGCACTTTTGTCGCTTTTGTGGCTTTTGCCGATTTTTACTAAACGATATTTTTTGCCAGCTCGTCGCACAGTGGCTGATATGCAAACTTGTTATCGGGATTTTTGTGACAAAAACCGGCAACCACTGTATGTCAGCATGCAATCTGGTATTCTCCCCTACCACAATGCCCCTGAGCATCGTTTCTTAATGCGTGAGGCCGGTTGTAAAGTGTTGAATATTGAGGACAATCAAGATCAAAGCCGACAAATGGCGGTGGTGGTGGATGACTCAAAATATGAACATGGCAAAACTGCTTACAATGAGTTGACTCTTTTTGGGCAATCCTCGGTTGGGGAGGAATACCACTGCACAGAAAAACTACAAATCATTCTTTTAAAAAAATGAGCTTTTAACTACATAATCCTATTCCACAGGAATTCAATTGGAACTGTTTTGGGTGGGTAGTTAATTGTTCTATATAAAAATAGTTGGCTTTGAGTTACAATTTAGCTTTCGGATAATATGTAATTTGCATCGAGGTGCAAAAACTGAAGGGAAGAATGCAGAAATTCACAAAAATTGTTGCAACCATTGGTCCAGCAACGGAAACTGAAGAAATCATGAAAGAGTTGATCGAGGCGGGCATGAATGTGGCTCGTTTCAACACCAAGCATGGTACTCCAGAATGGCACCAAGAAAGAATTCATCGTATCAAAAAGGTTGCGAAAGAAATGGGTGTTTCTATTGGTGTTTTGCTTGATCTACAAGGTCCTGAAATTCGTATCAATCTTCCTGGAGAACAGGCTTTCGATATGAAAAAGGATGATGTTGCCATTTTTACCTTCGACGATTCTCGGAGTGACGACAAAATGGTTTTGATTCCACAAAACGTTGTCGAGACCCTTCAAGTTGGCAACTTCATTCTACTTGACGATGGTGCCTGTGAATTTGAAATCATTGAAAAAAGCAAAGATCATTTTGTGGCCAAAGCCTTGAGTGACTTTTGTGTTAAACACCGCAAAACCATGAATACACCAGGTATTACTATTGATATGCCTTCGATCATTCCCGCTGACTTGGCTCAACTCGATGGTGCCGAGGGTGATGCGATCGATTTTGTTGGTCTTTCATTTGTTCGGGACAGTAAAGATATCGAGATTTTGCGAGGTGAACTAAAAAAGCGTGGTATCAATGCGCAGGTAGTTGCAAAAATTGAAAATCAAGCAGCTATTGATAATCTCGACGAGATTATCGCGGCAAGTGATGCCGTTATGGTAGCACGTGGTGATTTGGCAGTGGAGGTGCCTTTTGAACAGTTGGCCTTCTGGCAGAAACTGATAATCACAAAGTGTCGTTTCGCTGGTAAGCCGGTTATTACAGCAACTCAGATGCTTAAATCGATGGTTGAGAGTCCACGCCCAACACGTGCCGAAGTCACAGACATTGCTAACGCCATTTATGATAATACTAGCGCAGTTATGCTTTCGGAAGAAACCACTATCGGTAAATACCCTGTCCGCGCAGTTGCCACCCAGGCGAAAATTGCTGCTTTTAACGAACAGTACATTGAATCAGATATTGAGGATTGGTCAGATGATAGCGACTCAGCCAGTATCACGCATGCGGTGGCATATATGCTAAAACACCGTGCCGAAGAAATTGCTTCAGTGGTGTGTTTAAGTGAAACTGGTAAGACGGCTCGTTTGCTAAGTCGTTTCCGTCCCAGAGTTAAGATTAAAGGAGTCACTAGCAATCTTAAGGCTTATGGTTCCATGTCGTTGATGTATGGTGTTGATCCTTTTATGTTGGACCTGAAAAAAGGTTGTGACTTAGTACTGAATGACAAAATGATTAATCTTTTGAAAGAAAAAGGAATTGTTGAATCTGGACAGACTGTGATTGTTGTTTTAGGGAAGTATTGGGCAGAGCCGGGTTTAACTAACACCATGTCTGTGGTGAAGATAAAATAAATCGCTTCAAATTAAGCACTGACTTGACAGCCCTCCAAAAAATCTAGATACTATTATCTAGAAAGAATAGGAGGGCTTTTTTATGGCAAAAAAATCATCGGGATTATTATCATTTGTGGTTGGGTTGGCAGCTGGTGCTGCTGCGCTATTCCTTTCCAAAAAGGAAAATCGTGACAAAACCAAAAAAGTTGCAGTAGCTGCTGCAAAAAAGGCTAAGAAAGTTGGCACTGAGATCAAAAAAAATCCTAAAAAGGCAATGAAGAAAGCACAAGTTGAGGCCAAGAAAGTTGCCAAAAAAGCTACTGTCAAAGCAAAAAAAGTAGCAGCTAAACTTAAGAAAAAAACTCAGAGCAAAAAATAAAATATTTTTAGATAGTAAAAAGGCTGGCTGATGTAAATCAGACCAGCCTTTTTTGTTTCTCGTTTTGAAGTCTATTTTGTGACCAAAATCTATTCTTCTACAATTGTAACACTTTTGACAGTCACGGCTTGGGCCGGTTTTGATAATTCACCAGAAGCACCTCGCACAACTGGAGCGTTGGCGATAGTATCAACCGTTTCCAAACCCTTCTCCACCTTGCCAAAAATTACGTAATTTTTGGGCAAAGCATAATCGGCATGCATAATGAAGAATTGACTACCATTGGTGTTGGGACCGGCGTTGGCCATGGCGACTGTACCTCTGGTGTATTCCCCCTGGAAAGGCTCGTCGTTGAAGCGATACCCGGGGCCGCCAGTTCCATTGCCCTGTGGATCACCACCCTGAATCATAAAATCTTTGATGGTTCGATGAAAGATTGTGTTGTCATAAAAACCCTCGCGGGCCAAAGACACAAAATTATTGACGGTAATCGGAGTCTGAGCTGCATTAAGGCTGATCACTATTGTACCGGCCGAGGTTTCTAACACCGCTGAGTATTTTTTGCTCTGATCAATCTGCATCGCCGGAGGACCTGCTTTTTGAGATGGTCGAGCGGTAGGATTTTGTAACGAGTCTGTCATTGGTTCCTTTACTTGGTTATTTGTATTTTGAACAAGGTTTGGATTGGGTGATTTAAGAGAGATGGGCCGAGGATTTAGTTTGGTGATAATGGCTGCTCCGACAATTAGTATTAAGGTAGTGGCAATAATAATTTGGAGTTGTTTGGGCATATTTAGCTGTTCTCATTGGCGAAATCTACTAAGGTGTGCCAGTCTCTATATCCGATTCCAATGTACGTAACGTTATCAATTATTAGGATATGATTACCTTTTTCGTCCATAGGTAGGTGCACGCCGTTCTTAGCAGCTTCAAGTGCTTTTAGGATAAGAGTTCTGACTATTTCTTTGTCGATTATCTTTTTGCCAAAAAAAACACCTTCTCTGCCAATAATGATGTCTTGGTCTGACAAGTCGATGACAGTTTGATTATCAGTTTTTTCGATTGTTGCGTGATTAATTGAAGTTTCTTTATCCATATTTTCCTTGGTAATTAGTTTTTTGTTTTATAAATTTTTCAATTTGATTATATCAACATTTTTACGCTAAACTGCTAATTAGATCAATTCTGACTTGCACTCGAATGATTTTTAATATAAATGGTATTTCACAACAAGTCTAGTTAAAGGAAAAAATGAGAACAGCTTTTATTACCGGAGGCGGTCGAGGTTTGGGCCGTGGTTTTGCTGAAAACTTTTTGCAACAGGGTTTTCAGGTTTTTATTGGAGTGCGCGACCCTGCTAAACTGGATCAGCAACTATCGGCTCATCCCGATTTGGTGGCAATTAAATTGGATGTTACCGATGATTCCTCGATTCAGCAAGCCTTTTCTGAGGTTGTCTCGCTTACCGACCATTTGGATTATTTGGTTAACAATGCCGGTTTAAACAAAGATACAGCCACCAACGGCAACAAAAAAATGGTTTGCGACTTAGCTTCGTTGGATCGTCAACTGCTCTTAAAAATGTTTAACGTTAATACGGTTGCGCCAGCCATGATGGTTAAAGGATTTTTGCCCTTGTTAACCCCAGAGCCAGCTTTTGTGATTAATATTTCGTCGTGTCGTTCGTCGATCAAGGACGAGCCTGGTTCCACGGCCAACTATGGCTATCGAGCCAGCAAAGCCGGACTCAATATGATGACTTATTGTTTGACACGAGACTTGCCCGCAAATGTCAAGATTTATGCTGTCCATCCTGGTATGGTTAAAACTGACATGAACCCGCAGGGTCAACAAACACCTTTCGATCAGGCAAAATACATCATTGGCATTAGCCAAAACTGGCGCGAGGAACTCAATGGTCGCTTTTTAAATTATGACGGGAAATTTTTTGAGGTTTGACTTGCAAGAGGTGTTGTGGGAAATGCATTCTCCACTTTTAAAGTGATCTACATGATTGATAAAAAACGTACTTCAGTTTCGAATGGTTTGTTGGTGGAGAGTTGGCCCATGGGATGTCTATGAGTTCAAGTTGGTTATAAATTATTAACGACTAAAGTGTAATGGTCTTTGGGTTTAAAACGATCTATTTCTTTTAGTAGATTTAGAACAGTTAAAATTTCTCCACTAGTTTTCTGACTTTTAATAAAAACTTGCTTATCTCCCAAACTTAGATCTATTAGTTTTTGTAAAACATCTTTAAAAAGATTGCCATCTGTATAGATTCTATCTAGGCTTCGAATTATTATTAAAGATCCTATTAATGATTCGCTATCAGTAAGCAATAAAGCATGTGGACCGTCAATATGAAAGCGTCTACTGTTTTTTAATCCCATCATTTTTTCGGCAAAATCACCGACAATATCAGGTCCTGATTTTGCCTCTAAAATTTCAATTTGTTTTGGAGTATTAACAAATTGACCAATGAATATCTCGGTTAATTTATCACCGAGCAATGGATTGCCAGGTCTGAGTAAAACTATCGGTTGTGTGGCGTTGTCTGCAATTTGCATAACTGAGCTGGCGATTTCATTCCACCCGCTTGGTTGGTGAGACTGGGGTCGTAAAACACAGAGGTGCTGACCAGTTCGTTCAAATTGATTCCATCCATCTGGAGTGAGCATTTCAAAATAATCAGGAACTGAGGTTGCATAAATCTGCCAACGGTCAGCTCTCGCTCTTTCAAGTAAGTTTTCAAACTCTCTCATTCGTGTAGGATCTTCTAGCTCTGAATTTATCGGTACACCAAGGAAGTATATTTTAACTTCGTTAGAAAATTGTTCCGGTCTTCTTGGATTTCCAGTCGGATTTGGCTCAAATGATTTGCTATACGATCTAAAAGCATTATCTTCACACATATCAATTATTCTAATGACTTTTATAAGAAATGATAAAGGGAAAAAGTTAAATTTGATGATTTATACAATAAAAACATCTGAAAAAAACGTGATGCCCGACTAGGATTCGAACCTGGATTAAAGGCTTCAAAGGCCTCTGTCCTGCCATTAGACGATCGGGCAATTGTGTGACTGACAAAGCCAGTCAGCAAATATGCTTAATTTAAAAGAACAAGAGCTACAATTTTAACAAATTTTCCTGATTTATGCTACTTGGCTTAGTTTTGTAAGGCAAATTTAACATATGCCGCTTTTGTCATGCCGAAATTCTAAAAGAACGGCTACCTAGACATCTTCCACAGCTTTCTTTCTCAAGATAACATAAAAATTTAGCTGATCTGTTTTCCCATCGGCATAAAATTGATCAACCAAGTCCATGTTTGATTGAGCGATGATATTTTCAAGTTCCCTGTGGTCCGTTTGGTGGCAGTAGCGATAAGCGACTTTGCCCTTGCGCCAATCTAAAATGTAATCACCAGCCTCTAGGTCACTTTCATCCAAACCGATTTTGTTGGGTGGAGATTGTCGTTCAAAAACCCGTTGGTCGTTTTGAAATTGCCAGGCAGTAAAAATAATTAAACCGTTGTGGTTAAGCAAGTGTGACAATTGTTGCAACAAAGAGATTCTAAGATCGGCCGAAGGAATGTGATGCATCACGCCAAAAAGCGTAATCAAGTGATAGCGTTTGTGATTAAGTTTTTCTTGAAGAGAATCATCAAGAGTGGTTTTAACAAGATCGAGTTTTTTAAGCTCAGCGTCATCGATAATCAGGGTGATTTTTTCTTGGGCGATACTCAAAAGTTTTTCGCTATTATCACAACCAACGTAACTGAATTTTTTGCCGTTAAGAATTTCCTGTAGAAACTCAGCAAACCGACCATTGCCGCAACCCAGGTCGAGGATAGTTGGCTGGGTGTGTTGGCTCAACTCTTCTCTCAAAAACTGAGAGAGTTTATGCCAGCCGTTCCAATAGTAGCTTCTGGTTTGGCTGAATTCTTTAGAAATTTTGTTATAGAAATCTTTGTTTAGTTGATTGAGTTGTAGAATGGTTTGTTTTTTCATCTGGTTAGGGAGACTGACATTTAGCAGTTATAATAGACCTTGATGTCAACAAGCTTTGATTATAAACAACATCTCGACCAATTGAAGCAACTATTTTCTGAGTTGCAAGCTTCAATGCCTTTGTCAAAATTAGCTTTGGTCAAATTGATCAAATGTTACCCAAAAAAAACTGGCGGAATTTTTGCAAAAACTGAGTTGATAGAGGCATACAAAAAAATGACAGATGCGGGAATATGCGGAAAATATGATCAGCGCGTAATAAAGCAACTACAAATGAAACCGGTTCGTACTTCATCGGGGGTTGCTCCAGTCACGGTTTTGACCAAGCCATTTCCTTGTCCTGGAAAATGTATTTTTTGTCCCAGCGATGTTCGTATGCCCAAGAGTTATCTCAGCAACGAGCCCGGTGCTCAGCGTGCCGAGCGCAATTCTTTCGATCCCTATCTTCAAACATATAATCGTCTTGATGCTCTTTACAGCATGGGCCATGAAATCGATAAAGTCGAGCTAATCATTTTGGGTGGAACCTGGTCCTTTTATCCTGAAAAATACCAAATTTGGTTTATAAAAGAGTGTTTTAGAGCTTTAAATGATTTTGGCAGAAAAATTGACGGTGAGTCAGATGACGATAGACAAAAAATCGAAAATGCCTATGAATCTAGGATTAATCTTTTAGAAGAAAATCAGCACTTCGCCCTAACGAACAGGCCAGAAATCAACCAAAAAAATACAGTTGGTGAGCAACTTGATGGATTAGAACTTGCCAAAACCTACAACCAGGTTATTTCTGAACTATACGTCGCTCCAGAGAAAAAACTTGGTTTAGATGAGTGGCAACAGTCAACTTGGCAAGAGCTTGAAGAACAGCAGAAATTCAATGAAACGTCAAAAGTGCGCAACGTAGGTTTGGTAGTAGAAACTCGACCAGACAATATTTCTGAGGTAGAAGTTATGAGAATTCGTCGCCTGGGATGCACCAAGACGCAAATTGGCGTCCAGAGCATGAATGATGAGGTGCTACTTAAAAATCATCGCGGGCACGATGTGGCTGCTACTCGTAGAGCATTTGCCTTGTTGAGACAAGCTGGTTTCAAGATTCATGCACACTGGATGGCTAATTTGTATGGCTCATCAGTAAAAAACGACATCGAAGATTTTAAAAGACTCTTTGAGGATCCAGATTTTTGTCCAGATGAATTAAAAGTTTATCCCTGTTCGCTCATTCAAAGTGCCGAGTTGATGCAATATTACCAAAAAGGATTATGGAAACCATATTCTGATGATGAACTTCTAGCCGTTTTGACCGAGGTAATGTTGCTAACTCCTCCCTATTGTCGTTTAACTAGAATTGTACGAGATATCCCTTCGCAAGATATCGTGGTGGGTAACAAAAAAACAAATTTTAGACAAATTGCTGACAAGCAGCTACTTCAATTGGGTAAAGACTCTCAGGACATTCGGGCGCGAGAAATCCGACGAGAGCAGTTTAATATGGAAAAAATCAACTATAGCCAAATTGAGTATCAAACTTCAGTTAGTAAAGAGATTTTTATGCAGTTTACGGTGCCAACCATTACTAGATCACAGGAAAAACTTCTTGGTTTTCTTAGACTCAGTTTGCCAAAGACCGATGGTTTTATAGAGGAGTTGAAAAACTCTGCAATTATTCGTGAGATTCATGTTTACGGAGTGCTAACCAGTTTGGGTAACCATCAAGCCGATAAAGCACAACATATTGGATTAGGAAAAAAACTAATTGAGCATGCAATTGAAGAATCAAAGAAGCATGGATTTTGTAATTTAGCAGTCATTTCAGCAATTGGTACCAAAGAATATTACCGATCACGTGGTTTTAAAGATGGCGATCTTTATCAGCACTTGTCCATTTAAGGGTGAAGTTTGATGGAGATTATTTGATTAGTTGACGCTAAAAAGGTTGACAAATCACTACTAGCTCAAGTTCATTTTTTAAGCTACTCTGAGTTGGTGAAATTAAAAAAGCTCAACAAGAAACAGCTAAGTATTCTCTCCCTGTTAGTTCTATTTATTAGTGCGCTCTATCAGATCTTCTCTGGAGACTTTTCTGAAGGAAAAAAGGTTTTGGGAGAGGTGACTGAAGATGGTTTGGAAATAGTGGTGGTCGAGAAAATTGTTGATGGTGATACCATACAGCTTTTTGATGGCAGAAAAGTTAGGTATATCGGCATAGATACCCCAGAGACGAAGGACCCCAGAGTTGGAGTGGAGTGCTTTGGCAAGGAAGCGTCTAAGGCGAATGAAGATATAGTTGCTGGACAAACTGTTAGTTTAGAAAAAGACACCAGCGAAACAGACAGATATGGCAGACTTCTTCGTTATGTTTGGCTCGGAGATGTTCTTGTCAACAAAAAACTCGTTGAGGAAGGATATGCCTTTGCTCGGTCCTATCCACCAGATGTTAAAAAGCAAGAAGAGCTGCGATTGGCTGAAGAAAATGCTAGGAATAGCCGACGTGGTTTGTGGTCTAGTTGTCAGTTAAACGATACCAGCAAAATTAATCAGGATATCCAAAAGTGGGACCAACAATTCGAAAAAGATTTAATCGATTCTCTGACTGAAATTTTTAGCTTTAATTAATTGAAGTGGGTTTTTGGCGAATTATAATTGCGCTAAAAAGTTTAGTGATGTTTAGCTTAATTTCAAATCAGTCTCATCATCCCTACCCATTTCAAATCTCTCGCGAGTGAACTTAATTTTCTTTTTCATGACTGCTTCAACATCAATGTCCATCTCGTTGGCGAGAAGAATTAATGATGCCAAAACGTCTGCAAATTCATCTTCAATATTTTCTCTAGAAAATTTTTCGATCTTGGAATTTCTTTGCAGATTCATGCTGGTTAGAATTTCGTCTGCCAATTCACCCAGTTCCTCAACAATCTTCATGGTTCGTGCAAAGATTCGTTGCTGACCGTCTTTCAATGGCCAACGGGTGTTTAGAAAATTGCTGATTTTTTTGTACTCTTTTACGAGTTCGTCGATTGTCATCATGATAGTCTGCTATTCTACCATGTTTTCTCTGGATGAGCTTAGCCAAACTTGCCTCCAAGCTGCGCCAATACCTGGGATGGTTAAAAAATGCTCTAGTTTTTTAGGTTGAAGTAGTTGGCAATAAATTAGCTGTTCTTCAGTGAGATTGGGCAGGTTGAGAGAAGGGTTATGTGTTATTTCCGGAAATGAATCTTGCTCAAAATTGATTTTGAGATGCCTTTCTTTTGTACAGTGATTACAGCGTATTTCACAGTTTGCTGTCGAGTGTTCACCGAAGTATTTAAGAATGAATCGATGAAGGCATTGTTTATTTTCGGCATAATAAATCATTTGCTTTAATTGGTTAAACAGGTAGTTTTTTCTAGCAATTGTTATTTTTTTATTCGAGTTAATCATTTCCTGTTGAATTGTTACGTCGTAAGGAAAAAATAGTAAATAGCATCGAGAATCATTGCCATCTCTTCCCGCTCGCCCAATTTCTTGGTAATAATTTTCCAAATTACCGGGAATTTGATAATGGATAATGAAGCGGATATCAGGTTGATCTATACCCATACCGAACGCATTAGTAGTGGAAATTACTTGTAGCTTTTTGCAAAGAAATAATTCTTGAACTTTTTTCCTTCTCTCTGCACTAAGTGCTCCATGATAATACTCAATTTTTATCTTACTCAATTTTTCATTCCAGGAAAATTTTCTAACGATATCTACAACTTGCTTGGTGTCTTCTCTGGTAGCTGTGTAGATGATTCCTGACTGACCAAAATGTTTTTGTAATAGATAAATGAGTGCCAAAATCTTTTGATTGTGGCTGGCGCATCTATAAACACAAATATTAAGGTTTTTTCTTGAGAAACTGTTATAAAAAATTGCTGGTTTATTTAATTGAAGTGAGGAAGCAATATCATTAACCACTTTTCTGGTAGCTGTAGCGGTAAAAGCCGACATTACTGGCCTATTTTCTAATTTGCTGACAAACTCAGGAATTCTTTTATAACTCGGCCTAAAATCATTACCCCACATCGAGATACAGTGCGCCTCATCAATAACTAATTGAGAAATTGTTATTTGCTGACATAATCGCAGAAATTTATCATTAGCCAATCTTTCAGGCGAGACATAAACAAATTTGTATTTATTAGATAATATTTCGGAAAAGATCTTTTTTAGTTGTTCTTTGTCTAGACCGCTATGAATACAAGATGTTGGGATATTTCTTTTTTGAAGATTGTGTACTTGATCAATCATCAACGAAATAAGCGGTGACACAACAAGTGAAAGATTTTTCATAATCAGTCCAGGCACTTGGAAGCAAATTGACTTACCTCCACCTGTTGGCAAAAGTGCCAGAGTGTCTTTGCCAGACAAAATTGAATCGACAATCTCCTTTTGACCGTGTCTAAAATCTTGAAAGCCAAAAAATGTTTTTAAAGTAGACTCTGGAATCATTGAGTTTTTTTTGCTATGTTTAGCGTAGCTTATCAACTTATCCTTACAAAAAACCGTATGAAAGAAAAACTCATTCGCCAAATTATCATGTTTTTATCTATTATAGGTGTTGGCTTGGCCACTTACCTACTTTACGAATATATGACATCCCAGACATTGGGCATCTGCAACATAAGTGAGACTGTCAACTGCGAACCCATCACCAAAGGTGCTCTGGCAACTGTTTTTGGCGTACTAGTGGCTATAATTGGCCTAATCGGCTATATGGTGATTTTTCTTTCAACCCTCTTTAAGAGTAAAAAAATGGCCGTGGGTATGACAGCTTTTGGTATGCTTTTCTGCTTAAGGTTGACCATTTTGGAGATTTTCGTTGAGCGTGTTATTTGTCCGGTTTGTGTGATGTGTCAAATTATTATGCTGATTGTGTTTGTTTTGTCACTGGTCTGGTTGAAGAAACCGGAAGAGAAAGTTTAAGTTAAATTTTGGTCTCAGCATTAGCTTTTGCCTGTAAATCAGCAATTTTTCTGGCAAGTATTTCACCTCTTTGTCTAAAATTGCTCTTCAATGGATCTGGATTTACAAATTCAGCAGCAGCCAGTTTTCTTCGCTCGACGACTGCTTGATTGAGCTGAGATTGTAACTGTTGGTTTTGTTGCTGTCTTACCTCTGAGCTTATGGTTGTCTTGATCCTACTTCCGGTACTAGCGCTCTTAAAACCAGAGGAAATTCTACTGATTATGGGATTAAACTTCATACTTTTTTTATTGAACTACATTTCAGGCAGTAAGTCTATTAAGTATTACTATGTATCATTTTTTCAATGTTGTCATTTTCGCCTTTGTAAGACAGAATTGTTCTCCAATACAAAACAGAAAGGTTTCTGTGAAAAAAACTTTTTCTCTACTCTTATTTACAAGTTTGGTTTTGGCTGGATGTAGCCTGAACAATTCTTCTGCGCCAGTCAGCAATTCGGCAAAGGAGCCAGCTCAACCTACCTCCGTAGAATCAAACAACCCAGAACAACAGTCAAAAACAATCAGCTTAGATGAAATTTCCCAGCATGCTTCCCCAGAGGATTGTTGGTTTGCCGTTGATGGTAATGTCTATGACGTGACATCATATATCGCAGCGGCCAAACACCCCGGTGGTGAAGCAATTCTCGAGGGCTGTGGCAAAGATGCCTCTGGGATCTTTCATACCAAGCCGGGTACGGGTAACGACCACTCTCCTAAAGCACAGGAATACCTGCAGAGTTTCAAAATCGGCCAGTTAGAATAAACGTGGTTAATGTCGGTTAGTTAGTGAACAGGCTGACAGGCCCCGTTTTCGCATCTTCGGCTGTCGCACATTCTGACGTTGTAGGTTAAACCGCCATTGTTGCAAAACCACTCAATGACATACTCGCCCTCGGTTGTGCTACGAAGGCTGCCATTAATGTAGGAACCACAACTGTCGGTACAGCTCGTACCAGGGCAGAAAGTGGCGCAGTTGTTTTCGGGGCAGAGTTTTGAGCTTCCACCGGCAGTTGTGCCGGCAGTTTCAAAAACTTGGCCGCCATCTGTGTCGGTGCACTGATTAGGATTTTCGTATTTGTAGGTGTAGCTAACACTGGCGACATTGCCTTCCTCGCCATATTGGTTCTTAAACTGAATAGCGATGCTGTGACTGCCATCAGTTAAGGTGGGGCAAGTCGTGCTTGGCCCTTGATAGGCTGACCAACCAGCGTTATCAATGTTGGTTCTCTTGGTTGCTCCAGTAAAATCTCCACCATCGGGAACGTCCACGATGCAGATGGTGTGATTAACTTCGTTAGCAGTAATTACTTGCCCATTTGTGGGAAAGGAGATTCTGGTTCTTGGTGGGTTAGGTGTTCTGGTGGGCGCAGGTGTGTAGGTTGGAGCCGGGGTGTTAGTCGGCAGTGGGGTTGGGGTGCTGGAAGGCTTGGCTGTCGGTTTTGGAGTTGGGGTTTTGCTGGGGCCAGTTGTTGCAGTGGGAGTTGGTTTGTCACTGGGAACAGGTGCAACGGTGTTACTTGGAGAAGGACTAACCTTTTTATCAGAATCGAGTTTGCCAAGTAACGAACTGAGTTTTGACGGTTTCTTTTCGGATGAATTGGTTGATTGTTCTGGCCGAGTTGTTTTATCTGATGATTTCATGGCAAAAACAGCTGCGGACATGATTAAAACAAAAAAGATAACAGAGACGATTATTACAGCGACTTGATTACTGCCAATTTTTTCCAGTAACTCGCCCAAGAAAGCTTTTGTTTTTGTCATGAAAGAATTTTCTGAATTGAGGTTTAAGGGAGTTTGGTGAGCTTTATGAACCGGTGTGGAGCTAGTATTTTTTACTGAGTGCTGGTTTGTTGGGTGAATATCTTGATGTTGCATTTTATCTTTCAAATTTAAAACGATAGTCCAGTAAGACTAACTATGATCATGATTATTCCAAGATATTGGAATTTTGACAGTTTTTCGTTGAGAAAGAAATATGCCAAGATTGCGGTGACCAACGATGATGAATTGAGCGCGGCTATTAATACGGCCTTTTGTTCATCTGTGCTATTGCTGGCCCAGCTATACCCTGCCCATCCAATTACTTCTAACAATCCAAGCAAAGAAGTGAAAGGCATTCTGTCTTTTGAAGGCAAAACGCTTTGCTTTCTTATCACGAAAAACACTATGAACAACAAGATCGCCGACACGATTTTTATTAAAAGTAGTTTGGTTTGCCACGCACCATTGGCCGTAAAACCGCCCAGAAGAGGAAAGTATAAGGCATGAATAAAAGTTGTGGCCACAATCCAACCAAAACCCTTCACTAAGTCCTTTTTATCGAAGCCATTTTTGAAAACACCGTTCCAATCGATGCTGGTGACAATACCGCCCACAACAAGTAAAAAGATGAAAAACAGTCGGCTTTGTGAGGGAAACTCAGAGAACAACAAAGCTGTAACAAGTGTAGAAAGTAGTGGATAAGTGCCTGAAACGGCAGCGGCTACCGTCACGTTACTCACATCAAAGGTTTTGTAGAGAATTAGATATAAACAGGTTTCGCCACCGGCTAAAGCTATAGCTGCCAGAAAAGTTGATAAAGTAATATCAGCAAATCCATGAGAAAGCAAAGCGAAGATTGTCAAAAAAAAGATGCCAGACAGTGTCGACATCATGAGTGTTTGAGGGATGGTTAATGTTGAAAGTGATTTTTTGATAACGATATTGGCTGTGCCGAAACCAGTCGCACCAATAATCGCACCAATTATTCCTGTCATGTGTGTATTCTAGCAGGAAAATTTAAATAATTGTTGAGGGATTTGGAGGTTTTGCAGCAATTTTTAACAATAATTGATTTTAATCAGCGTATAAAATGACGACCGCACCAATTATTTCTCCTGATTCATTTTTAATTGGATAAATTAGCTCGATTTCAGAATAAAAATCCTTTAATAGTCGTCTGTCTGGAAGAATCATTTTTAGAGGCAGCCAGTTACAAGGAAGGTCGTCTCCGCCATCACAAGTAAACATGGGGAATGGATGTGGACTTTTTTTACCCTCTAAAACATATTTTATTTTTAGATCATTTGAATTGTCAATTTTATCTTGATAATAAACTCCTGACTGAAATAGTTTTTCAATATATCCACCTTCATTCAGGCGAATGAAATAAATTGGTTTCCGTGATTCTGTAGCAGTGGCTGTATCAATGCTTAGGAGAGAATTAAATGAATCAAGTCGCGAGCGGATTAATCCATCACAATTATCAAGATAGTCCGAAAAAATGTGTGGAATGTTGCCCTTTTCAGAACACTGTTTTGCCTGATCAAACATATCAACAAAAATCAGCGTAAAGTCGTGTTGATTTTTATTAATCCACTCTTGGTTATCGGCGATCTTTGGTTGTAGAGCGGTATTGCTTTTAAATATTTTAAAATAAATAGTTCCAACAAAAACGAAAGCGAAAAAAACTATGGTTGTCAGGAAAATTATGGATGGAAGCCTGTTAAGTTTTAATGATGATTGTTTTGTTTTCATTAACTGACTTTCACATAGGATTTACACAATTCTACTACAAAATAGGCTCATCCTTGATCGAAGTCTGAGAAGTAATTTGGAAACAGGACTCACCCTCGTCAGGCTCAAGCTATCTTATTTTTCTGATTTCGCTTGATCGGGTGCAAGTCGTCCTGTCGAAATACATAAAAAAATCCGGCGTGTGCCGGATTTTCTTATGTGTCGGAGAAACAGGACTCGAACCTGCGACCTCACGGTCCCAAACCGTGCGCTCTAGCCATCTGAGCTATTCTCCGTTTCTTAATTTGTGTCGACTGGCTTATTGTTTACAACAATCAGCTGTCATCGATTTTTGCTCGCCGTCTCCCGAGCTGTCTTCTAGCACACATATACATATATACAATAGTACTAGAAAGTGCCTCCGGTGGGAATCGAACCCACACTCCGTTGCCGGAACGAGATTTTAAGTCTCGCGCGTCTACCAATTCCACCACAGAGGCGATGGTTTTTTTGACCAAGCTTAAAGTTTTCACTTTCAAGCAATAGCCATAAATAACACCAAGATTATAACATTCTTCCCGAAGTCTGCAGCTACTTATTAGACCAGTAGTCAAATAACATCTCTATCGAAAAGTCATATTTCGCTATAAGTCTATCAGCCCTTTGCAGACTTATTCAGCTCCCAGGCACGAAAAAACACCTTTTGCTGAAAATCCTTGGGCATCACTTTTACCTCATGCCCATTTTTTCATAGACAAGATAGATATCCCCTGCCCCAACCGTTAAAACAACGCTTCCTGGCTCTAAATTAGCAAAAAAACCAGCCAAATTTTCTAGACTTCTCAAATTTTCTACGTTTTTTTCGGGCCATTTGTTTTTAATTGCTTGGCATAGCAGATCGCTCGATACCGTTGGGTCAAGCCCTTCACGTGCCGAAGCAAAAATCTCAATCATGGCAATATTTTGGGCATTCTTAAACGCTCCCATAAAATCATCGAAGAGTTTTTTGGTACGAGAATAGGTGTGAGACTGGAAGGCAATGACTTTTTTAGCATCGGGATACCACTCATTAAGAGCTTGGATTGAGCTTGCCACTTCGTGCGGATGATGTGCATAGTCGTCATAAAACAAGACGCCGTTATTTTCACCCACAAATTCAAAACGCCTCATGGTTGAATTAAAAGTTTTCAATGCCTCGGTACTTTGATTAATTGAAGTGCCTAGTTTAATTGAGCAAACAACCGCAGCTAGAGCGTTCAATAAATTGAATTTTCCAGGAATTTGTAAGGAAATTTCCCCAACTAATTGGTTATCCTTAAAGATTTTGCCGTAAGTTCGGCCATTTGTTGATTGATAGTCACGTAAAACATAGTGGCAGTTTTCGCTTTCTCCATAGCTGTTATGAGGTAAGCCTTTTTCAGCGAGTTTTTGAGCAATTTGACGCAAGTCAGGGTTGTCGCCGTTAATGATTAGTTGGCCGCCGTTTTTTGTCGATCTAAAAAACTCAGTAAAGACGTCTTTTGTATGCTCAAAATCGCGGTAAACATCAGGGTGGTCAAACTTTAGGTTGGTGCAAACTGTTAGATACGGTTTCAAAAAGGAAAACCGAGGGGTGATTGGTTGCCCCGATAACCCGACCTGAGGGTTGGTCACGTACTCGTCGGCTTCGGCAATAAAATATTCGCTTGCCTCGTTCCATTTTCCGGTGCGGGCCAAGCCAGGAATCCGTCCCACTCCCACCGAATATGAAGGATTTTGTCGAGTTTTTTCCAAAATCCAAGCAATCATAGCTGAGACAGTTGATTTTCCGCCTACCCCACAAACAGCCACTCCTTTCTTTTGGTTAAAAAAGATTGATAGAGCTTCTGCCTGAGATAAACAGGGAATGCCCAAGGCTTGCGCCTGCAGAACCTGGGGATTGTTTGGTCCGCCATGAGCGCTAGTGTAGATTAAACAATCGGTTCCGGTTGGCAGCTCTGACTCAAAACCAACATCAACAATGATGCCAGTATCGGCCAAGAGATCCTTGGTGACAAAGTCTTCGGCGACATCGCTGCCCCTGACTCCCTTGCCAGCATCGAGCAGCAATTGAGCGGTCGAGGTCATGGCCACACCTTTGATGCCGACTAAATAAAAGTTCTTCCAGTTGAAAAAAATATTAATATTTTCCATCTCGGTCTTGTCTTAATTATTTTTGTTTTGTAGAGCTTTTTCCACGGCTAGGCTTTCACTCCAAGGATACTCAATTTTGCCATAGCACATGCTTTTTTCAGGTCCCTTGCCAAAAATGCCGATGTAGTCGCCTTTTTTTGCCAAACGATTGATGGCGAAATCAATGGCCTTTTGTCGATCGATGATAGTAACGATTTTATCGTGACCTTCAGTTAATTGCTCTTTCATCTGGCGAATAATCGACCAAACATTCTCTGTTCTGGGATCCTCAGCGGTGAAGATCACTAGGTCAGCCAGTTCAACGCCGATTTTTCCCATGGTGGGACGTTTAACCTGATCTCGTAGGCCAGCGCAACCATATACGGCAATTAAGCGACCTCGGCTTTGTTCTTCTTTCATGATCTTGCGCATGGCCCGTAAAGCTGCATCCAAGCCCTGCGGTGTATGAGCAAAATCTACCACAATTTTCAGACCTCGTGAGTTTTTAATGAACTGCATTCTTCCAGGAACACCTGGGAAGGATTCGATGCTGGCTGCAATTTCTTTTTCCGTAAGGCCTAGTTCTAAGGCCATTTTTGTTACCAGCCGTGAGTTCATTTGGTTGAACGGCTCAGAAAAACGTTGTTGCAGCGCTTTTTTAATCACTGGCGCTAGTTTTTCCTCAGCAGAGTATGACAAAAAGTTGTGTTTTTTGTTTGATATCAACTTGCGCAATCGGTAGAATGACATGTCGTCTTGGTTGAGAACGATAGTTTTAGCTTTTTTCAGGAAACTGGCTTTCGCCTCAAGATAATTTTGGTAATTGAGGTGGTAATCAAGATGCTCATAATTAACATTGGTCACACCAGCGATTAGAGGTTTAATACCCCACAGGCGTTGTTGGTATGCTCCATGAGAAGTAAACTCCAAGACCAGATATTCGATTCCCTCATCAACCATTTTTCTCATAAGTTTGTGCAAAGCGTCGGGGCTGGGAGATGTGACGTGCAGACCGGTTTCAATTTCCTGATCACCGAAATAGGCTGCAACTGTTGAAAGTAAAGCAACCTTTTTGCCAGCTGACTTGAGAACGTGGTAGAGCAAGGTCGAGGAAGTTGTCTTGCCGTCGGTACCAGTGATGCAGACAATTTTGAGTTTTTTTGCCGGAAAACCATTCTTAATCTCAGCAGGTAAACCCCGCATCAGACCAGTTTTAAAAAAATGATAGTATTTTTTTAGCGAATATAGGAGAGTTTTTAACATCGAAATCATTATATCAAGATCAGCTTAAAACATCTGATTGAAATAGGAGGTCAAAAACGTGTAAACTGATAAGTTGAGAAATAATAATTACTAGTAGGATCACCAAGGATGGATCATCCCCGAGTGTTGATGATTGGTTGGGAGTATCCGCCACACAACAGTGGTGGTCTTGGTGTTGCTTGTCAGGGAATGACTGCCGCCTTGGCTGGTCAGAATACTCAGATATATTTCACCCTTCCCTATCAGTTTGCCGGTCAAGTCGGCCACATGAAAATGATTGGCTGTTATGATAAATCTTGGCAAAGTAAGCAGTCTCCCCCTTTTGATGCCTATCATCCTGGCAATCGTCGCAAATTGGATAAGTCAGAAATTGATGCCTTTGATCTCGAAGCCCTGGATAGGTGCGAGATTGAACAAAAAGTTTTCGATTACGCCAAGATAGTGGAGAAAAAAGCCAAGAAGATCAAGCACGATTTTGATGTTGTTCATGCCCACGATTGGATGTCTTTTCCAGCTGCTGCTAGGATTAAGAAAAACATGAATAAGCCATTTGTGGCTCATGTCCATTCTACTGAGTTTGACCGAGTTCCCTCTGGAAATGGTAGTGCCTTCATTACCAAGATTGAACAAGAGGGGCTGAAGCTAGCAGATGAGATTATCGCCGTTAGTTACTACACCAAGAGGCTTTTGGTGGAGAAATATCACCTCGATGAATCACGCATTCACGTTGTACACAATGGCATAGAGAAAATTGGCTCGTCTTTCTCTGAGGAAAGAATGAGTTTCGCCAAGAAACGCCCGGTGGTGGTTTTTATGGGTCGTTTAACCATGCAAAAAGGAATTGATCATTTGTTGAAAACTGCAAGCAAGGTGGTCAGTATGATACCGGAGACCCTATTTGTGATTGCTGGTTCCGGTCACCTCTACCATGAACTGCTTTTTCAGACTGCTGGACAGAAGCTCTCGGCTACGGTTTTGTTTAGTGGTTTTGTACGCGATGAGCAGAAAGCAAAGTTACTTGATCGAGCCGATGTCTTTATCATGCCCTCGGTTTCTGAGCCATTTGGTTTGGTTGCTCTTGAGGCAGCGCAACGTCACACCCCGGTGGTTCTTTCCAAGACTTCTGGAGTTAGCGAGGTTATGCCCGCCGCCATCGCCGTTGATTTTTGGGATATTGAGCTAATGTCAAAGAAAGTTGTAGAACTACTTGAGGATCGAGGCTATCGCGCTGAAGTTACAGCTGGACAACTCAATGATCTCAAAAAGATGGAGTGGAATCGCGCAACTGCTCGAATCCGCCAAGTTTATCGTCGGGCGTTTCTTAGTAATTAGTCGTTTCTTAGCAATTAATTGATTTCATGCCACAAGTTTGCCTGTATTTTCAGCTGCATCAGCCCTATCGCCTGAGAGATTTTCAGGTTTTTGAGCTCGGTAATCACTCTGGATACTTCTCTCACAAAGAGAGTTCGTCAGTAGACAACCATCTGGCCGAAAAACAGCTAAACGAAGACATAAATTGTGCAATTTTTCGCAAAGTCTCTGCCAAATCATATCTGCCGATGTTGAGTTTGTTACTTGAGTTGGTCGAGCAACAGCCCGAGTTTTGTTTTGCCATCTCCGCCTCGGGAGTTTTTCTGGAACAGGCAGAAGCGTATCAGCCCGAGGTAATTGAACTACTGCAAAAGCTGGCGGAATCTGGCCAAGTCGAGTTTTTGAGTGAAACCTATTACCATTCGTTGGCTTTTCTTTACTCCCCTGAAGAATTTGTGGCTCAAGTCGATAAACATTCTCAGCTCATCGGTCAGCTTTTCGGCCAAAAACCAAAAGTTTTCCGCAACACAGAGTTGATTTATTCTAATCAAATTGCCGAATCTGTCGCAGAGTTGGGCTTTCAAGGCATGCTGACCGAGGCTGTTGAACCTTACCTTGGAAAAAGGCCAAAAACCCAAGTTTATGTGAGTTACACGCCCAGTCATCTGCCTTTGCTCTTGAAACACGCAGAATTATCGGATGACATCGCCTTTCGTTTTGGTGATAAAAACTGGCAGTCTCACCCTCTGTCTGCTAAAAAATACCTGCACTGGTTAGAGTCGTATAAAAGTGAGGAAATCATCAACCTTTTTATGGATTTTGAGACTTTTGGAGAGCATCAATGGAGCGACACAGGCATTTTTGAGTTCTTCCGTCATTTTGTTTATGAGTTTTTGCAAAGCAAGTGGAATAGATTTGTGACACCGACCCAGATTTTCAGTGCAATCGAGGACCAACATTCCCTACCCGCTTACGACGTGCCTCGTTATATCTCTTGGGCCGATGTAGATCGTGATCTAACGGCTTGGTTGGGCAATGATTTGCAGAAGGATAGTCTGCGGGCCCTTTATGAGTTGGAGAATGAGGTTTTGGCGAGTCAAGATGAGATGATCATCGCTGACTGGCGATGTCTTCAAACCAGCGACCATTTTTATTACATGTGCACTAAGTGGTCGGCTGATGGCGACATCCATGCATATTTTAGTCCCTATCAAGATCCTTTTGAAGCATATCGACGTTATTCGCTTGTACTAGCCGATCTTCGTGAACGGCTGTTATGATGGAGGTATATGGCAAGAGCACTTGTTTTAGGTAACGGTCAATTTTTGGTCACCCTAGACAGACACGGGTTTGTGCGGGACATGCATTATCCATTTGTTGGTTTAGAGAACCATGTTAGCGGACAAAAACATCGTATTGGTTTGATGATTAATGATCACTTTACTTGGTTAGACGATGGCAGTTGGCAGATTAATGTTGGCTATAAGCCGGAGACGATGGTTGGTTACTTGGTTTGCAAAAATGAATCCCTCCAGGTAAGTATAGTGATGGAGGATATTGTTTATAACGAAAAAAACGTGTTTTTGCGCCAGGTTGACGTTTACAATCATAGTGAAGGTGCCTTGACTGTCAAGATATTTTTCCACCAGATTTTTTGGATTGCAGAAAATAAAAAACGCAACACCGCTTTTTTTGATCCCACCCACAACGCCATTGTTCATTATAAGGGTCGTCGAGTATTTATCGTTAATGGTCTGAGCGACACCGGGCAACCGATGTCGGATTACACCGTCGGTGCTTATGCTTTCGAGGGCAAAGAGGGATCTTTTCGAGATGCTGAAGATGGCGAGTTGACCAAAAATGCTGTTGAGCACGGCAGTGTTGATAGTGTGGTTTCCTTTCACAGCAGGGTGGATGTTAAGTCCAAGTCGAGGATTTTTTATTGGATATGTGCGGGCAAATCCTTAGCCGAATCTTACGAGCTTAATCAGCTTGTCAGGGAGAAAACCCCCGAGGGTATGATTCACTCGACCGAGGAGTATTGGCATGCTTGGTTAGCCAAGCGCGATCCCGCCGTGGAAACTTTGCCCGATGATCAAAAGCGGCTCTTCGACACTTCACTCTTCGTTTTGCGGGCTCATGTCGATAACCGCGGTAGCATCATTGCCTCGGCCGACAGTGAGATGATCGAGTATGGCAAGGATGACTACACCTACATGTGGCCTCGCGATGCTGCCTTTATTGTTTCGATCCTTAACCAGGCAGGCTATGCTGAGGTGACCAAGCCTTTTTTTGTTTTCTGTAGTCAGGTTTTACATCCAGACGGTTATCTTCATCATCGTTTTAATTCGGACCAGAGTTTGGGTTCGACTTGGCATTCATCGGTTAAGCAGAAGCGCTGGTTGAAGGACAAAATTTTGCAGTTGCCCATTCAGGAAGACGAGAGCGCAGCTGTTTTGGTTGCCTTATGGAGACACTATCAGGTCTCTAAGGATCTTGAGTTTATTGAAACTCTCTACAAACCGATGATTGAGAAAATTGCCGAGTTTCTAGTTAGTTTTAGAGACGAAAAAACCGGCTTGCCTTTTTCGTCATACGATCTGTGGGAAGAGGTTCACGGAGTTTCTACATATACCTGTTGTGCTGTTTATGCCGGCTTGATGGCAGCTGCAAACTTCAGCGAGCTGCTTGGTAAGCGCAATCACATGCGTACCTACAAACAGGCGGCTAACGAAGTAAAACGTGCCATGATTGATGCCTTGTATGAACCAGAGATGAAGTCATTCGTACGCTACGTCAAAGTCGATGGCGAAAAAATCACCCGGGAGTTGGTGGTAGATGCAAGCTCGCTCTTTGGTCTATGGTATTTCGAAGTTTTGAGCCAGGATGATCCGCTTTTTATCTCGACTCAACAACAGTCGGTGGCTCGACTAACTAATCCCGATACAGTGGGCGGCATGATTCGTTATGAGCATGATAATTATTTCCGCGACAACACCAAGCCCAACCCCTGGTTTATCACCACTATGTGGGAAGCACTCAGATTGCTTCATAAGTCAGAGGTGACGACCGATGACTTAAAATCAGTCGAAGAGGTGTTGGCATGGGTAGCCAATCACGTTTATGCGTCTGGCATTTTAGCCGAACAGCTCAATCCAGAAACAGGCAAGTCGCTTTCGGCTACTCCATTAGTTTGGAGTCACGCAGTTTACATAGAATTAGTTTTAAGCTACCTAAGCAAGAAGACCGAACTGAAAAACAAAAACCAAGGTGAGTTGGTGGTACCCAAGGAACTTTAACCACGGTCTGTTTAGTTAGTCTGCTTAAGGAAAAGATGAAATTTTTTATTGGAATCGATGGTGGAGCAAGCAAAACCGAACTCTTGGTTTTAGACGAAAACCGTCAACCTGTCTTGCAGAGAGTCTTTGGAAGTAGCAACATGCTGCTTGCTGAGGCGGTTCAAACGCGTCAAGAGTTATATCAAGCTATAGATACTTTGCAGGGACTTTATCCGGACGGTGAGTTTATGTCCTGTTTCGGCCTATCGGGTCTTGATACAGAAGCAGATGCGATTCGGGCTAGAGAGTTTTATCAAGCTGGTCTCACCAAAGTGTGTGGCAATCATTGTCAAATTGTTAACGATGGCTGGATTGCTATGAGGGCTGGTACCAAGAGTGCTAACGCTTTGGTCTTGATTTCCGGCACGGGTTCAAATTGTTTAGGCAAGAACGATCGAGGTCAGACAGCCAAGGCTGGAGGTATGGACTATCTGCTGAGCGACGAGGGGTCAGGATATGAAATCGGGCTTATGACGTTGCGCGCTGCTTTACGTAGTTACGATGGTCGAGATGAAAAAAGCAAGCTTGAGGAAAAAGTGCGAGTGGCTTTTAAAGTCAATTCGATTGGCAATTTGAAGAATTTAATATATGAACCACTGATTTCCAAAAAAGATATCGCGGGCTTGGCGAAAATCTGTTTCGAGGCTGAGTCAGAGGGTGATGTTAAAGCTCGACAAATTATTAACCAGGCAGTTGAGGAACTTTTTCTAATGGTAAAGGCTGTGGCTGATAGGTTGGAATTGCAGCAGCGGCAAGCAGATTTGGTGATGGTTGGTGGAGTATTGGATCAGATGTCTGCTCGTGCTTTGTTAATGAGTAGGGTTAGGCAGTTTTTTCCTGAAATGTCGACGGTTTTTCCTACCAGGACTTCGGCGTATGGGGCGTGTTTGTTGGCTATAGAATCCTTTAAGTAATTTTTTCAGAGCATGTGTTTGCGGTAATAGTGCCTGAGGAGTTTTTTGTTGTGCTTGAGTTAGGAAAAAATGAATTACCGCAAGAGAAATTTTCTCGTGAAAAAACAAATCTGGTAGTTATCTGACAGAGCTGTTTGGTTTAGTTAGCTTGGTTAGGCAAGCTGAGTGGTTTTTGACCTTCTAAGCGTGCAAATACTGTAAGGGCAGGGGTGGTTGGAGTTGGGGATGTTTGCGTTTTCAATTTCAGAAAAGTTACGCTTTTTGTAAGGATTGATTGTTAAGATCAAAGCATGATAGCTAAAACATTTTCAGTAATTTTCAGTAATTCCCAACCAATCATCATTCAAGTAGAGGTTACGCAGGTGTCAGGTATTCCATTAATCCAGGTGGTGGGTTTACCGAGCAGGATTGTCAACGAGTCAATCACCAAGATCGTGGCCGCGTTTAAAAACTGCGCCATCAAGATCAAACAACGCAAGACGATTATTAATCTGGCGCCCATGGACGTGCCAAAAGTGTCTAGTCATCTGGAGCTGGCCATTGCGGCAAGCTTACTGAGGATTAATGGGTTGTGTAGTTGGCAAATGTCAAATTGCGTTTTTTTGGGTGAGTTATCGTTGGACGGGAGTGTTAGGTCCATCAAGAATTGTCGGAGTATAGTATTGAGTCTTTTAAACAAGGGTTATAAAAGAATTTATATAGCCGCTGATGACTTCTCCTCACTTGGATTGGTAAGATATGTCAATCTTCACCCAATTAGACATGTTAGTGAGTTGCTTAGGCAGGAACCAAAAATCTCCGATCGGTTGAGTGAGTCTGTGAGCAAATCTCAAACTCCTTCTGTCGGTGTTAGGAATGTCAGACAAATGACGTTTGGAGACATCGCTGGCGAGGAAAGAAGCAAGCGGCTTTTCACGATTGCCGCTGTAGGCGGTTTTTCTCTGCTGGTATTTGGACAGGACGAGATATTGAAGTATGTTTTAGCCAAAATTGCTATTTCGATCCTACCCACCTTAGAGCAGGAGTATGTTTCTCTGGATGATCAGGGATCAGATCGACAATTCTTAGCCAGAGAAAAAAATTCCTACTCTGGGAGGCCGGTAGTCAAGATTGGTCCGGAGACGACTTGTTCAGAGATATTCGGTAGAAAGTCTGGCTATGGCTCGGTGCCTATTGCCTCTTTGGCACATCATGGTTTGCTCTATTTAGAGAACGGCTCTGAGTTTGCCAAAAAAACAATTGATAGAATTTGGAGCCATAGTTGTCCTTCTCGATTCTCAAATAATGACCAAGCTAGAGTTTTTGAAGCGAATTATCAAATAATCGTTTCGGCAAAAATATGTCCTTGCGGTAAAAGTCATCAGACATCAGAGGTCTGTAGCTGCTCTAAGAATCAAAGGATGATTCATCAGCGAAAACTTCAGACACTTTTCGAAGAGCGGATTGAAATGTTCGGTGAACTAACAGCGCACTCTCCGTTTTTAGAGGCAGCTGGTAAGTTGGCAGGGCCGTCTTGTAGTCAGGGACAAGCTCAAACAGGCAGTTATTTGGACCGGGAGAACATTGCTCGGGCCTACTTGAGGCGGCGTAGTCTTTGGTCGGCGATCTCGAATACTGAGGGACTTTTTAGCTCATC
This sequence comes from Patescibacteria group bacterium, assembly GCA_049322575.1. Classification (GTDB taxonomy): domain Bacteria; phylum Patescibacteriota; class Microgenomatia; order UBA1400; family PJMF01; genus JBMORQ01. The sequence continues at coordinate 14,765 of JBMORQ010000027.1, read as the reverse complement.
CCAACTAATAAGAGAATTCAAAGTCACTCATGAGGCAGAAAAGTTATTACGAAACGCTGCCGTTAAGTTAGCGCTGAATACCAAACAATCCACCAGGGTTCTCGCAATTTCCCGGACGATTGCCGATTTGGATTGTCAAACAAATGTACATTACCAACAGGTGGCAGAAGCACTTCAGTACGTACAATCGCCCATCTCTGACTAAATCAAAGTCTTGGTCAAAATTTAAAGAAAGATGAGTGTGAGTGCGCCTACGATCAAACAATAAATTGCAAAAACATCAAGTTTAGCTTTGGCTATGATAATTCTGAAGACTATTAGGCTGGCGAGTCCACTTAAAAAAGCCGTAATACCGCCCAGAAAAAAATTAGTAGGATCAATATCAATGTTGTTGTCAGTGATTATTTTAATAATTTGTAGTAGTGTGGCGCCAAGAATTGCTGGAATCGCTAACAGGAACGAAAACTCGAAAGCGTCCTCTTTCTTAAGTTTCTGCCACAGGCCGCCCAAGAGAGTCGAGCCCGATCGAGAGATTCCCGGCGTGATTGCTAAGGCTTGGAAAGTGCCTATTACCAATGCATTTTTCCAGCTAAGTTCATCTATTTCCCTTTTTTGTCCTTCTCGATTAAGTAATTTATCTGAGGCAAAGTTAATCGCAGCTGTAACCAGCAGAGTGATTCCAACCAGCTTGCTTGAACTGAAAAGTAGCTCGAGATAATCGTTGAGTAGTAGACCTAGGATAATTGCTGGAACAGTGCCGACAGCAACCAGAAAAAGTGTCTCGAATCGTATCTTAATGATGCGTTTGCGCAGAAACACCAAAATTGCTGCAAGTGTGGATAAGTGCAGAAAAATATCAAAGGTAATGGTGGGCTCATCGATGCCAAACAGATTTTGGAAAATCACTAGGTGCCCCGAACTGGAAACAGGTAGAAATTCGGTTAGACCTTGCACCAACCCTAGAATGATTGCTTGGAAACCGGTCATAGACTATTTTTTGCCGGCCTTCTTGTTTCTTTTGTACCAGTCTGATAAAAGTTGGCTGACTAGATCTTTGCTACCCAAACCGATGGCAAGGCCACCAGCCAAGGAAACAGCAGCAATCAGGCCAAAGAAAATCATGTTGATAAAGTTGCTGGCAATACCTAGCTCAGCCAAGGAAGCCAGGGCGACGATAATCACAACCATATAGCTGGAGAATTTTCCCAAGAGGCGGGCTGTTGATGCGTCAAAGGTGCGGGCGATACTTTTAACAGCACTCTCCACCCACCCTGCCAGCAAGACTCCTAATGCAAATATTAATGCAGCTGACAAGACCCTGGGGATGTAAGCCAACAGTTTTTCTAGAACACTAGAGAGGGCAGTGATACCCAAGATCGAGACTGTAGTTTGAATAACTACCAGCATCACCAGCCAATATACAATCCCTGCCAGGACTTCCTCAGCTTTTTTACCAACTTCGTTGTTGAAGGCAAATTGCAAAGGTGTTTTATTGATAAATTTGGAAAAGCTAATGCTGTCGAGCAATTGGGTCAACAACCGTCTAATAATTTTTGCAACTACTATACCTATGACCAAAGCAAGTAAAGCCCCGGTGATTCTTGGGAGAAAATAGGCAAAGTTAGCTATGGTTTGGGCAAGAACATACGAAACTGAGTCAAAAACTTGTGATTGCATATAAAGACATTATATCGGTTAGAGATTTGTGCGCAACTCATAAGCCGGATTCTGTTTAAGCAATGATTTATCTATGCCTGGTCATTATGACCTCCTCTTGCGAGAAAAGGGAGCGAGTCCATTAAGGTCAAGATCGCCAGTTGCAGCCGGGAGGATTGCCATCTCTTGCGAGATACTCAGACGCTTAGTCGTTTCAGCCGACGCCACTCGGATCGTTTCTGTTGCTCTAGACTGTCTTCTCTTACGAGAACCCCCCGCTTTCGCGAGGCACCGTTCGCTCTGCTGTCCGGACTTTCCTCTTTTGAATGGTGGCAGGCCACTACCAAAAGCCATTACCCGGTTGCGCACAAGCCATTATACACTTTAAGACAATCTCATAATTTTTTTAGCCTTGGTTTTGTGTCGATCCTTGAGTTTCCCTGACAAATACGTTACATTGGGACCGACTTATCGAAGTATGAAAGGACAAAATGAGTGATGACGCAAAAATGAAAACCACCACAGTCGCAACTAATGATGACTTGCCAAGCGGGGACGAGTTGGCCGCCGAGGTTATGGGCGATGCGACTTCCGCAGAATCGGAAAAAGTTGACTCCAGCAATGATGTGGAAGTTGCTGAGTCTGACAAATTGGCTGAAACTTTGGGCTCACTGCAAAACCTGATCGAAAAACACGCCGAGGAGCTAACCAAATTAAATAGGGAAATAGCAGAAAAGCGCAGTAGCTTGAAAAGCGTTTTTGAGAATGACGCCCAGCTTGCTGAGGCTCAAACTCAGTTGGATCAATTCTCTGCCACCGTCAAAGAGCGTCGCTCACAAATGCAATCCAATCCACAAATTGTTAATTTAAAAGTGCAAATTGCAGAAATCAACGAACAGAAAAAAGAAATAGAAGAGACTCTGAGTAACCACTTGGTGAACTACCATAGCTTAACTAACTCCACCAGCTTTGATACCAGTGATGGCGATCAATGGGAGTTTTCGATTAGGGCGAAAATAAAGCCAAGAAAATAACCTTGATTAGAGACCAACTTAAAACCAAAATCGTTCAACCCAAAGCAAAAAATAAAAGAAACCAAAAACCCCGCTGTTACGCGGGGTTTTTCTTTGTTGTAATCGAAGTTGAAAAATTAACTTCCCAATCTCTCGTTGATGCGAGATAAAACTTGGGGAGAAATATTCTTCATTCTCTTTAGGGAACGGGCGCGTTTGCGCAAGCGGTTCATTTCGATAGTTTTTTCAGCGCGAACCTGAGATGGTTTTTTAAAGTAGCGTCGATCTTTGACAATTTGAACAATATCAGCTGTAGCCGTTTGTTTACGGAACTGTCGGATAACATCGTTGGTGCTTTGATTTTTCTTAGCTTTAACTATGACTGGCAAAGGAGAACACCTCCAATCTCGGTCGGCGATTTGCCTGCTTAAATATGATCTGGATTATATCAAATTTTCTGGGAAAAATGTTGCGATATTTTTTGAAAAAAATCGTTATAAATTAGGGTTCGATTTTTGACGAATTTTCCTTGCCAACTCTGCCAACTCATCATCATCAGCCCGTTCTGAGTCGTTGGAACACAAATATCCAGGATATTTGTCAAAATATTGTCTAAACGAGCCACTTTCCATCATCCTCCACTCTTTGCCCTTGCCAATGCCGTGCATGGGAAAGAGTTTGCTGTGCAAGTGGTCAACGCCAAAACCTTCAAAAAACATGCCGCAGCGATTGGTGTCGTCAAAAAAACTGGTCAAAATGTTAGCAACTTTTTTAGTCGCCAAAACTAAGTCTGCGAGCACTTTATCATCTTGTTCAAAGGCGTAACTACTATAATGTTCTTTGGGGATGACAACGGTAAATCCTGGTGTATTAGGAAATATCGACAAGAAGGCTAAATGTTTTTCGTCTTGCCAAATTTTATGAGATGGTACTTCACCCGCAACAATTTTGCAAAAGATACAATCTCGGACTGCGTTAGCTGGATGATTCTCCATAAGTTTCCTTGATTATTTCTACCACTTGTTCAAGTTTTAGCGGGCTTGGTGTGTGGCCTCGGTGTTTTTTTGAGTTGTTGAGCAGCATTTTGCCACTACCGTGGAGGAACCAGGTGCCAACTTTATCTTTAGACATGATCTTGGGTGCTAGAATCGAGAGATCGATTGCTGAGTCGGGCCTGGCCTTGATTCGCACATGGCCCTGGGTTGGATCTTTGCGAATCACCAATACATAGCCCTGCTTTTGAGCCAACTTGATGGTATCGTCATTTCTCGTTTTGATCGCCAAACATTTGCCGGCAGGCAACTCAAACTCTATGCCCTTTTTCTTAATGATCTCTTTGGCTTTGACATGTTGACGCAGGGAAGCATAAGCATTATCCAAACATTGAAAACCAAAGTTCATTTGAGAATCATCATCGTGCGGGTTGGTGAATTCATGTCCCCTAATTAGCTCGCTGATGGTCAGGGTGAAACGCGCAGATTGCGATTCAGGCCAAGAAATTTCTTGAAAGTGATCAATCTGATTTACATAGTCGACTAGTTCTTTGAGTGCTTGATCATTAGCATAGTCAGGATATAGCTGGCAAAGATAGTCAAAAACCAGAGTTGTGGCACAGACATTTTGTTTGGCTCTTTCTGGTTGATGATGATCAAATTTACCTAAGCCGGTATCGACATAGACCACCTCATGGAGTTGTGCCTGGTGTTTTTCGGCTTCTTCAAGCTCGATCTTGTCTCCTGGGTTAACGAAGGCAATCTTGGCATCGGCGAAATCTTGGCCATGGAAGCGCTTGAGCAACCAAGTGGAGGTGATTGCGTCCAAATCTGGAGCGTGATGAGTGACGATTAAAGGGCGTTGTATTGTCATTGGAGCTCATTATAACGGAAAAAAATTTTCTGAGGGGTTCAGAGGGAAGACTCCAATCAGCGGAGGTTTTTTTAATTGCTTTTTGTTAAAAGCACTTTACAATTGGTTTGTTTCCGGTGTTTGAGTTGTTTTTGCCAAAAAAAAATACCCACCGCGATAACCATGAAAAATTGCTTTTCCAGGATGATCGCCGTGGGCTCCTCACCGGGATGTATGAGTAATATACGAAAAGACTCAGAAAAAACCCATAGCCAAAAAGGATTGATGCTGAGGGTAATAATCTGCGTGTTGATTAACTGAAATTTTCAATATAGGTCTAATTATTTCTTGCAATTTCCGCAATTAAGTAACTAATACGTACAAAAAATTATTTCCTCATGAGAAAAATGAGGTGTTTAATGATGAACCATAAAATCCTAAACGGTAGAGTCAATAACTGCCAAATCAATGGTTGAGGATCGTCTTCCCCCCTTACCCAAATAGAAACAACTAGCCATTTTCCTTCATTCTTTAACCATGAGGCGATGACGTGGATTTTCCGGCCTGATATGTTTTTAATAAACTTGAAGGTATTGTTGTCTTGTCTAATTTTTTTTTTGATAGGAACTAACTACCTGATGGATTTGCTCTTTAGAAAGGCGACGCAAAGTAAGCCTGTCTAGGGCATGGTCAGTAAAAACCAGATTTTTGTAATCTTTACGCATTTGAGCAGTTGCTGCTTCAATTTAGTATGCCAAAGCAAATAACCAACGATGCTTAGACGGAGCACCACATTTGACACATTTGCCATCGCTTTCTTCAACCTGGCCTTGGTTATCAATAAAAGGCAAACAACGGGTCGATGCTTTTGTTTCTTCTTTAATTTGAGCCTCGCATTCAGCCTGTTCGCACCAATGAGCTTTGATAAAGCCACGTTTCTCTTCCATCACCTTTCTGAATTCATCATATGAATTAACCTCGGTGACGAGTGATTGTTGAGTGGCCTTGGCTTTTGTGAACATTTCTAATTGAACTCTGTCTAAAATTTCTGCCATTTGCTCAACCACTTTACCTAATTGAAGTGAGAGTTTTTCTTTGGAATGACGAACCATTAGACCAACTTCCCCATTGGCAAGTTCACGTTTACCAACCACCAAGATTACTGGTGCACCCTGAATTTCTGCCTCATTAAGTTTCCAACCCAATTGTTTTGATTGGTCATTTTTAAATTCGACTCTAAAAGAGCTCTTTAATTGACTGAACAGCTGCTGACAGGCTGACAAAACTTCCTCGTCGTTGTTGGCCGCAACGATCTTGATCTGAGTTGGAGCAATTTTTGGTGGAAATACTAGACCATCGTCATCGCCGTGAGTCATGATGAGCGCACCAATGATGCGAGTTGATAAGCCATAGCTTGTTTGCCAGGCATAATCTGTTTGACCAGACTCGTTCTGGAAAGAAATGTTAAAAGCCGATGGCTGGGAGAAGTTTTGGCCCAGATCGTGGCTAGTTCCCGATTGCAAAGCCTTGCCATTTGGCATAATTGCCTCGATAGTTGTGGTCATATCGGCACCTGGAAAACGTTCTGATTCACTCTTACGTCCCATCACGACCGGAATTGCCAAATAATCCTCAACTAAATGACGATAGGCCGCAAGTCCTGACAAAACCATATTGAGTGCTTCCTCGTGAGTCGCATGAGCTGTGTGAGCTTCTTGCCATAAGAATTCAGTAGTTCGCAAGAAGAAATAGGTGCGCTTTTCCCATCTAACTACATTGTTCCACTGATTAAGACAGAGAGGTAAGTCTCGATGAGAATGAACCCATTTGGAATACATCTCATACATGATAGTTTCGGAAGTTGGGCGTACAACTAGTTTATCTTCAAGTTCGCTGCCACCTCCGTGAGTGACAACTGCGAGCTCAGGGGCAAAGCCCTCTACATGTTTTGCTTCACGATCCAGGAGCGACATCGGGACGAATAATGGAAAATAGGCATTCTCTACTCCCAGTTTTTTGAGCATTGGGTCAAAAACTGCATGAATATTTTCCCAAATTGCATAACCCCGAGGTCTCATTACCATACAACCTTTAACCGGTGAGTAATCAGCCAGCTCGGCTTGCTGAATGGCTTGGGTGTACCACTCGCTCATGTTTTCTGATTTGGGTGTCAGATTTTGTTTGGCCATGTTTCCTTTTTGGCATTGGGGACGAGTACAAAAAAACCCACCACGCATACCAATATATTGACACACAAGGGCGAGTTAACGCGGTACCACCTTGTTTCTTTTTGTCATCGCTGACAAAAACTCAGCGGCTGTTTAGCCAAGCGGAAGTTAACGGCCGCCTGCCGAATGAGTTAGTAGGTTGTTTAAAACAACTAATCCTCATTTGCCCCAGTTGGTTGTCGGTTAGGAGCCGACAATTTTTGTTTTGAAGAACAAAAAAGCAATTGGCTAGATTTTAGCAAAAAAAATAGGATTTGGTTAGGTGCGGTTGGGCAATTGGGATATCAAAAGAACGATAATCTACATCCAGTTTTTAAGGGCTTCAGCAAAAACTGGTGTTGCATCGATCACCTCAATTTTAGAGTTGAGATTGGGATGATGGATTGAGTTGGAAATAACTACTTTGTCGATTTGTGAGTTGTTGATTTTCTCTATGGCTTTGCCAGTGAAGAGGCCATGTGTTGCTAAAAACAAAACTTTTTTCGCACCGTTTTCTTTAAGAATACGACCACTTTCCACAACGGTACTACCAGAAACGATGATGTCGTCAAAAATGAGCACGTTCTTACCTTGAACATCGCCGGAAATTTTGTTAGCGGTGACCTGACCAGTGCTGAGGTCACGCTGCTTGTCGATATTTGCCAATCCTAGGCCGAGTGCGTTAGCAAAAACTCTTGCTCTCTTTAGACCCCCAAAGTCAGGGCTAACCACAATTGAGTTGTTGATATCGACGGTTTTTTTGACGTACTCCACAAACAGACTCAAAGTTGAAAGATGCTCGGCAGGAATAGAGAAAAATCCACCAATGCTTGAGTTATGGAGATCAAGCAACAATACCCGACAAACATAGCTCTCGGATATTATTTTTGAAACGACCTTGGCCGCAATTGGCTCACCTTTACGAAAGACTTTATCCTGAAGAGAGTAACCAAGCCATGGAATCACCAAATTGACGTTTTTTGCCCCCATTCGTTCCAGGGCATCGGTGATAAGCAATGTTTCCATAATATTCGAGTCAACTGGGTTGGAAAAAGACTGAATAACCACCACATTTTGACCTGCAACATTGTCGTCAATCCAAATTCGTTTCTCGCCGTTAGAGAAAGTGTCGATGTGGGTGTTGGCTATCGGTAGAGATAAAATTTCGCTTAATTTTTGAGCAAGTGGAAGATTCGAAGAACCGGCGATTAGTTTCATAGTCTTATTGTAGCGTATTGGATGAAGCCAAACAAATTTATGCCGTTTTCAATATCTCTTTAGTGATTAATAAATGCCTGAAGCGTCCCCACCGGTGATTCTAAAATGTGGCTTTTGACTAAAATTGCGATTAATAAAGTATAAATACAACTAAATGCAAATGTTTGGATCAAGGATTTTTTGCTGATCTGACAATCATTTTTGTTTAAGCCTGCTATTCCAAAATGCATCATCAGCAATCCAATTATGTTTGTCAGCCAATAACTCATGACAAACGCCGGAAAAAACAATTTTTCATTGACCAGTTTGAGAGGTAAAGCCAAAAAATAACTCAGCGGAACATTGACTAGAAGATCGTTCCACCAGGAAAGTGGCGAAAGTAAAAATCCTATCAGGATTAACAAACTGTGGACCAGCTTGCGAAGTATTACCACTACTAAATATAGTAGACCTTTTTATATTCGAATACTATATGTGATAATAAAAAATCCAAAAAATTAAGAAATTATTTTCTTTGTGATTCACAATTATCAATTCTTAGAGTGTGTTTGTTATTTTTTAAAAAGGAATAAATCTCCATAGCTTGACAGACATGTTCACTTAAGCCTTCGATATTTGAGAAGCTTTTAATGCTTGGAATTGGTTCATTGGCTGGTTCAATTCCACTGCTTTTTAATACTCTTAGGTATAAGTGACTATGTTCTCCACCGAGGTTATCTAGATTTATTTGTTCTGCTGGTTTCCAATTAAGCATCTGAGAATTAAAAGGCATATTTAATCTTGTACATAACAATGAAAAAAAAGCGCTTGGATTGTTTCTCATGTCTGTTGAGTCACAGATGATGAATGGAACTTGTTTTTGCTGACAAAAATCTATTTGTATTTTCATAAGCTCCCAACCAGTTTCTATAAAAGGAAAATTTGTAGATTGTGAAGCAATTATTTTCTTATCTATTCTGGATTTTATGCTCAGTCTCGGATCTCTAATCAGGAACAGCAATGGTAGTGTGGCATATGATATTAAATCAGGAAAATTATCTCCGACCTGATATGGCATCTCTTTGATTATCAAACCATTTCTCAGTGTTTGATCATCAGTTCGATAACTTGAATTTAAATCGATAGGACTTAAAAGATTGGATTGAGCTGTTAGAACATTTTCTTTTTTGTAGTATGTGGTTTCATATGGTTCATGGGAGTAATATCTGAATAGAGATTGATGCCAAAAGAATCTAGCTAGCGCTGTTGATGCACAACGGGGCGGAGACATTATTACTAATATATTTTGGTATATATTGTGCAGTTTTTCTTTGAAACCAATGGGTCTAGATTCTTCGTGAAATATCATGGGTTTTTATATATCTCATATAGTAAGCAATCTCTCTTTTCCAAAGAGAGATTTGGATGGATTATGAATTTTTTAAGAATTTTTTTACGTCTCAAACCTGATTTTTTCATAACTTTTTCTGATGCTTTGTTTTCTATATCACAAAAGGATTGAATAATATTAATTCCAAATCCAAAAAGCATCTCTATGACAGCTTTTGTGGCCTCAGTTGCGTAACCTTTATTCCACTGATTTCTTGCAACTACATAGCCAATGTTTTTACCATTTTTGTTGGCACTAATTTTGATCATTCCTATCAGTTTTTTTGACTGCTTAATTCTAATAACATAATTGAATTCTAAATTCTGTTCCCATTTTTTTATAATCATTTCTAAAAATTCTGATGTTTCTTTAACCGACTTATGTGGTTTCCAAGTTGTATATTTGGTCACATCAGGATCATGTGAATATGAATTAAAAATCTCAATAGCGTCATCAACTTGTGGTTTTGTATAGATTAACCTATCTGATTGGAATGACAGTGGCAAATTATTCATAATCATATTGTCTCACATCTTAAATATGTTAACATTGATGATATCAATTAGTATCATATACTATAAAAACTAATCAATGGAAACTGTTATGAACAACTCTAAAGAAAAAAGAGGAAAATCATTCGTTTTGATTTCTGGTGGCCCTGATTCTAAGACTTTATTAAATGAGGTTATACGTACCAATGTTCCAAGTGGTATTGAAACACAAGCAATATTTATAAATTTTGGTCAACCCTACTTACTACAAGAGCTAACTTCTGCAAGATTGGTTGCAACGAATTGTAGAGTTTTATTGAATGAAATTATTGTACCAGGACTTAGTCATGCTTTTGTTGGCACAGGAGAATTTGGTTACATAATATTTCGCAATGTCATTGAAGCATCTTATGGAATTGCAGCTTCTTTTGCTAGGTACCACGGAGCTGAAAGACTTTATCACGCGAATATAAAAGAGGATGTTGATGATCTGCCATGGATGCCAGAGTTTTTTAAACGGTTGTCAGATATGGTGAACGTAATTGAAGATACAAGCCAGTTATCAATTATGTCCCCATATTTATCAACGCCAAAGGCAGAGGTTTTTGAGCATGCCTCTGAAATGGGTGTTAAATTATCTGATAGCTGGAGCTGTTTGACTCCAGGGAAAACCCACTGCGGCGTATGTAGAAGCTGTTTAAGGAGAAAAAATGCTTTCAAAGCAGCTGGCCTTAAAGACGAAACTATATATAACGAATAAAAATTGGTTAACTTTTGTTGAGGCTAGCATTTTTTGATATCAGTTAACAGTACGTTCTTATTTTCTTCAAAGGTTTCATCGTTGGAAAAGCAATCACATCGCGCAGCTTCACTTGATTAGTTAAAAACATCACCATTCGGTCGATGCCTAACCCCAAACCACCCGTGGGTGGCATACCGTACTCCATTGCTTCAATGAAATCTTCGTCGAGCGGGTGTGCATCGTCCTCTTCCGCTCGCTCCTCTTCCCAAAATTGCCGTTGCAAGACCGGGTCATTAAGTTCAGTGTAGGCGTTCCCAATTTCAACACCGCAAATATATGGTTCAAATCTCTCGATCAATGACGGGTCGTGTCGGTGTTGCTTACAAAGCGAGGTTGTTTCTCGGGGTAAATCGATGACGAAAGTTGGTTGTATTAAATTTGGCTCAACTAGCTCAAAAAGTTTGGCAATGCCCAGTCCGCGGATCCATTTGCCGTTATATTCCAAACCATTGTCTTTTATAGCCTGGCGTATTTCTCGATCGTTCATCGTATCAACGTCGACCCCAAGCAAATCATTAATGCCTTGTTTCATGGTTAGGCGCTTCCAAGGTTTGCCAAAGTCTAAAACAACCCCTTGGTATTCCAAGCTGGTTTTTCCATGAATTGCCAGGACCGCTTGACGATAAATTTCTTCTGTTAGGTTCATCATGTCAAAATAATCCCAATAAGCCGAGTAACATTCCATCATGGTGAATTCGGGGTTGTGTGTCCTGTCAACTCCTTCGTTTCGGAAATTGTGAGTAATCTCAAAAACTTTTTCCATGCCGCCCATGATCAATCTTTTTAAGTAAAGTTCTGGGGAGATACGCAAATACAAGGGCATGTCCCAGGCGTTAATATGAGTAGTAAAAGGTCGAGCGTTTGCTCCGCCGTACATGGGTTGTAAAACTGGCGTTTCGACTTCTAAAAAGCCATAATTCTGAAGCGTTTTCCTCACAGAATCAATGATTTTTGACCTATTTATTAGAACATTTCTAACTTGCTCGTTGACAGCCAAATCAACACTGCGTTTACGATAGCGAGCCTCTTCATCACTCAAACCGTTCCAGCTACTAGGAATTTGACGTAATGATTTGCTGAGTAATTCAATCTTCTCAGCCATGATGCTCGGTTCTCCCGAGTTAGTTAAATATCTCTTTCCAGTCACCCGAATGAAGTCGCTGACGTCCAACTCTAATAAAGCACTGAAATTTTCTACAAAATTTTTTTGGGCAACAATTTGCAACTTGCCCGACTCGTCAACAACGTCAAAAAATTTAATCTTGCCGTGTCCTCGCATGGCTGTAATACGACCGGCAACCTGAGTTGGATCATCAAGTTTATGTTCAATTGCCTCGGCAATCGAGTGCTTTCTATGGCCATCCTGTGGATACGGGGCAATTTTTTTGGAGATTAGGTTTTGTCTAATCGCAATTCTTTGCTGACGAACAGCTTCTTCTCTGGACATGAAAACTTTCTGTTAGGATTTAATAACTGAGATTTGCTGATGAGACTGATCTCTCATAATCACATCAATGTGCTTGATTTTGCTAATTGCCTCGATGTATTTAACGTGATCTGCTTGAATTTCTTCACCTTTCATCAGTAGTGGGATTCCTGGAGGATAAGGCACGATGTCCTCGGAGACGACTTTGGAAATTGCTTGGGAAATTGGCACGAATTCTTGAGACAAGCCGTCCAAGCGATGTGGCTGCATTTTTTTAATGATCGTGCTGGGAAAGGTTGGTGAGAAAACCTGACTTTCGTCTGCAGCCATTTTATCTGTGGCCAATTGCTTTCTTATGGCCGAGATTTCTTGCTTGAGTGCGGCAATGGTTTTGAGCACCGAAACTTTTGTTAGTTGGAAAGTGGTTATCAATAATATGTTGTGCAAATCATATTTTTCGACCACTACCCGGTGTTTCTTTTCCAGGCGTTTAGCTAGCTCTACCGCTGATAAATCGGGAAAATGCAAAATAATTTTTGTTTCATCGGTGGCTGCCACCCCGTCAATTTGGCAGATATCTGCGGGCGACACGAAATTTATCCCCGCTTCTCTTAATTGTTCCCGAGTATAATCGGCCATTTTTAATAGATGGTCAGTCACCTCTGCCCCTTCTGTTTCCAAGAAAAAGCGCGCCGCATCCAACGAGGCAAAAAGATGGAATGAAGGACTGGTGGTCGTTAAGTCGCGGTATGACTCATAAAGACAGCTCGATTCAATACCGCCTTGGCGTTCCTTCCAATGAATAAAACCTGTTTGTTGTAGGCTGCTAGCCTGTTTGTGAGAGCTTTGGACGCAGATGTCGGCTCCGGCTTGCATGGCTGAGACAGGAAAACGTTGGTTGAAGGAAAAAAGTCCGCCCCAAGCTTCATCGATGTAAACAATAACGTGGGGAAACTTTTGGTGTACTTGTTGGATGATTTCTGTTAGGTTGGCTGACAGACCCTCGTAAGTGGGATTGGTGATGAGCAGCACATTGGCATTTGTCTCGGTTATTTTGTCTAATATTTCCTCTACTGTATTTGGTAAATAAATTTGAATTTTCTGATCATAATGAGGACTTAAAAAACATAAGTCTATGCCATAGTCATGGGCAGCTACGCTGATCGATTTGTGAATATTGCGTTGGGCCAATAACTTAACCTCACCCAGTTGTTGCTTAAGAGCCCTCATAACCACAAAATTGCTTCCGCTCGAGCCGTTGACACTAAAAAGGGTATGGTCAGCGTTGAAGACATGGGCTGCTTGTTCGCAGGCATCCTTAAAAATTCCTGTATTCATCGAGGGGTTTCCTAGTGAATGCAGAGAGATTGACAGGTCATTTTCATAGATGCCTCGGACACGAGGCACGGCCGGATGCAATGAGAGTGTACACCAACGAATGTAAGTATTCATCTCATTATTGAAGGTGTTGAGAAGCGTGGGTTCGTTGGTCATACTTAATACTTTCTTGACTAAATTTGCATTTTTAATTACATCGGTAACGATTCTTATTTGGTCAAAATGTTGGATTATTTATTCAGTTATCTTGACTAAATATTTCTTGCCGTCAATTTTGACTTGTACCATCCAAGTTGATTCGTCAAAGTTATCTTTGCTAACTTCAAAAACTTTGGCATCTTTTACTGTTATTCCTGGATTTAAGTCTGAAAAAACTTTTGAGTCTAAGTTAGTTTCGACTGAATAGGTTGAGGTTTTGCCAACGTCTGAGTCGTACTCTGTTCCGTTAGCATCTATTAAATTGACGGTCGGCCGGTTGAATGAATTAAGCGGTTTATCGCTTATGTTTTTATACTTGTAATCAACAGCGATCAGAACTCCACCTTCAGAGGCAGTTTCTTTGACATAAGCATTTCCGACAGAAGATTTAGTGGCAACGCTGGTTATAGTTGTTTCCAAGGATTTTGCAGTGATAGCTTGTTGCAAAGTGAATATTTCTTGAGTTTTCGCTATGGTAGTTGGTACCACCGACGGTTGGTTGGAATTTTGCTGAGGTTCAACTTGCTGTTGCTCATTTCCCTGCGAAACCGGCGTACTGGATTTAGGACTTAGAATCTGTCCCATGACAACCAAGGCAAAAAACACGCTAAGAATGATTCTTATGGGCATGTTCCAAACTTTATGTTTCCACATGAGATAAAGGCCTACGGGAAAGAAAAGGATTAAAAATATTACTACTCCGATTGATTTTTGATACCATTTTTTTTGCATTTCTTCAGACATGATTCCTTTCGCTTAACTCTGCTATTCTATCATAAATAGAATTTATCTATCAATAATAGAATTTATGAAATCTGCATGGAAAAATTCCGGAAAATATTTACTGGCAAGAAACGAGGACCTCGTCTTGTTGTGACTCCAAGCCATGTAAAAGTAGTGCTGACTTTGGGAGAATCTGACCTAGATATCTGGTATAATTTTGGCCAGCTTTAATTGGCCCCCGTAGCTTAACGGATAAAGTACCGGTCTTCGAAACCGTTGATGAAGGTTCGATTCCCTCCGGGGGCACTTTGTAAAGATTTCAAAACATAGCTAGATTGGGTTGTCAGCGGAATTCAGGGCATCTGCGTTCTAATTCAACTAACAAGCAAGTCTGAAGTGCCATTGTGTGGTGGACTCGGACTTGGTGAAGACGGTTGATAAATTCTGGCTAGCTAAAATAAAAAAGGTCAGCGATCTCG
>JBMORQ010000026.1:0-50745 GCA_049322575.1 Patescibacteria group bacterium | reverse complement strand
AGTGGCTGCTCACCAGATGAAACAAACCATCTATGCCAGAAAAACTACCCTCATTGATGAGTATTTAACATCTGTGTTGCGTCAACCTATCATCCATATTTACTGTGGCTGAAGCGAAAGTCCTGATCGTTTCTGATCGATCATGTCTTATCAAGTTCGATAGTGATAGAATCGCCTATATGTTTAAACACTCGATATCTACTACCAACCTCGGCTTAGAGGTTATCCGAATACCTCTAAAAAATATTGAGTCAGTTGTCGTTCTGGCCTTGTCAAACACTGGTTCCAGATATGAAGAGCCCAATAAGCAAGGTATTGCACACTTTTTTGAACACATGGTGTTTAAAGGTACTGAGAAATACCCTGATGCCCAGACTTTAGCAAAAACAGTTGATAGTATCGGCGCTGATTTCAACGCTTTTACCAGCAAAGAGTACACCGGGTACTACGTCAAATCTGCTTCGGTTCACTTGGAATTGGCCATGGACGTTTTGTCTGATATGTTGCTTAGTCCAAAGCTTCGCCAGACAGACATTGACTTGGAAAAGGGCGTGATCATTGAAGAGTTAAATATGTATGTCGATAATCCTGCCAGGCATATTGGTAACTTGTTTGATCAGATGATTTACCGTGGGAGTGGCTTGAGTCACGATATTATTGGCCAAAAAGAAACAATTAATTCTATGCTATCGGCTGATTTCCGCGATTTCTTGAAGAAGTGGTATGGATTGGGCAATTTGGTTTTGGTGGTGGCGGGCGACGAAAAGGTTGTTGGCAGCCAGGACTTGATGGAAAAAATTGATCAGTATTTCACCAAAGATGGTGGTGAAAGGCAAGGAAAAGTTAATATTACTGACAGGTTGTGTCCTCAAGGTCCTGTTTCACAAGAAAGGCTGTTAGTCGAATCAAGACAAACCCAGCAGGCTCATTTTATTCTAGGTTGGCCTGGGATTAAACGTAAAGACCCTCGCCGATATGCCTTGTCAGTTTTGTCAACTATTCTTGGTGGAAATATGAGCTCAAGGCTTTTTAGCGAGATCAGAGAAAGACGCGGTCTTTGCTACTATATTAACTCGGGGATTGATCAGTTTCACGACGGAGGTGTTTTGGCTGTCTCGGCAGGGGTTGATTTGAAAAGGGTTGACGAAGCAATTCAAACCACTTTGTCAGAGTTCGGCAATCTATTTAATGGCACCAAGGCCATCTCTCAAGAGGAACTGACTCGAGCAAGGGATTATTTGATTGGCAAGATGGTTTTGAGCTTTGAAGATAGTGAATCACTAGCACAATACTATGGTTTGAAACAAATTCTAAATGGTTCTATTGAAACTCCTGAGCAAGTGGTTGAAAAACTCAAGGCTGTTACTCTTGATGACTTGGAGTCTCTTGTCAAAGAGCTAATTGTGCATGATGAAACTCGTTTTGCAATTACTGGACCTTACCAAGAAAGAGAAGTTCATTTTGCCTCGCAACTGAAAATGGTCGGGTGGTAGACTGACGTTGATTGCCTCAAAACATCGTTTTCTGTTGTCTGGCTTATTCATAATTGAACACAAAAATCTATTTTGATGCATATTGACTGAGTTATTTTCTTTGTTTGATTACACTTTCCAGAAACTAGAAAAAAATGAATAGTTATTTGACCTTAAATAGCATTGTTTTATATTTTGATATTGATAGTCAATCAAGCAGTTCCCTTACGAAAAGCCTCGGTGTAAAATAATCTGATATGTGATTGGTAGAAATTGCCTAGGTGGCAAGGATGAAAGGAGAGTATGCAGTTTACAAAAACAGCAGTCTTGGTGAAACCAGACGGTTTGCAGAGAGGCTTAATCGGTGAAATTATCAGCCGTTTTGAGCGTAAGGGTTTGAAACTTGTGGGGATCAAAATGGTCTCAATGACCGACGAAATGCTTTCGGAGTGGTATGTTGAACATCGTGATAAGAGCTTTTTTGGCGATCTTAAGTCTTTTATGGGATCTATGCCAATTGTGGCAATGGCTTGGCAAGGAATTGACGCAGTGCCGGTTGTGCGCAAATTGGTTGGTACAACTTTGGGTCGTGAGGCAGAGGCAGGTTCAATTCGTGGCGATTTCGGTATGAGTCAACAGTTTAACCTGATTCATGCATCCTCGAATAATTCTGACGCCGAACGCGAGATTAAAATCGTTTTTGGAGATGATGAGTTGTTTGATTATGAAGGAGTCATGGAGCAGGTTGTTTACGCTGACGAGGAGAGAAAATAATTCTCAAAAGTTTGAGCCGACGTTCAAAACCCCGCTAAAAGCGGGGTTTTTGGGTGTTTGGTGCCGATACCAGGACTTGAACCCGGATTTGAGGTTCCGGAAACCCCAGTTCTATCCAGTTGAACTATATCGGCTTGTAGGGCAAAACTAGCTCCACTGGTTGCAGCAGCTGAGTTCTCCAACTGTTAACTTATCAATCCTTCAGATTTAACTGCCAGACCGATTTCATTACTGTCCTTTATAACACTTTTTGTATGCATCTTTTTGACAACAATTAACATACCTAATTGAGAGAAGGTTGAGATGGCGACAGCAACTGGGATGGCTTTTTCCTTGATTAACAAAACGAGCACAATGTATCCGGTGACAGCCAAAATACGCCCGAGATTAATGAAAATTTCGTGGTCGAAGTAGTATGGGTAGCTACTTGCAGGGTCGTCTAGGCTATTTTTGTCAACTTGATATGACAGGATTGGGAAATAGACATACCAGAAAAATGTATTGAAAAGCCCGTTAGCAACTAGGAAAAGCAAAATAGTGTTTTTGCCAAAACTTACGAGAAGTAGCGCAGAAGCAACCAATAACGGAATAAGTGCAAATGTCAAAACCTGAGTTCGTTTTTTGTATGCTTTCTCTTGTTTGCCAAGAAAATATAGAAAGACAGCTGATCCCAGACTAAGGATACTACTGATTGTCCCAAGAATTCCTTCGTCGCCCAAATACGAAAGAGTCAATGCTTCTGGGAGAGTTAGGCTGACTCCAGTATGGATACTTCCCAAAAAAACCAGCCAACGGAACAAACGCCAACTCGGACTAACTTTTTTAAGCAGCAGATTTTTTATTATTGGCTTGTGCTGCTTTGACTACTAAGAACTTTTCCTGAGAAGAAATAGAGAAGAAAGGCAACCACCATAATCCAGCGGTACGTCACTAGCTTTTCCCAGCCAAGTGCGGGTGAGAGCGCTATCAGCCAACCCACCAATAAAGGCAAAACAACGCCGGAAATTGAGGCGAAGGCACCCGTAACAGCGGACACATAGTCTCTTTGCTGATCTCTAACTTCTGTTGTGAAAAGAAAAAGGCGGTTAGACCAATACAAACCACAAGGTAATCCGTACATGAGACCAAGAACAAAACTGGTGATTAGATCAATTTTGCTGTTATACACTCCAAGCCAGGGAATTAGAAAGAGGATAAGAAAAACAAGTCCCATGCCCGATAGTCCGAGAGTTGTGATTTTTTTTGAACTAAATCGGCTAATCAATTTTGAGTTTATTAGAAAACCAAGGCAAATTGTTAGATATAGACCAAGATCAAAGACAGCAGTTGTCTCAAACCTTTGCGTTTTACTGTACAAATAAGCCATGGAGAAAATCCACGAGATTATGTCTGCAGCCAAGTACAGCATAATCGATAGGGTCAGTTTTCGGCCTCTTTGTGGGATGTCAGAGAATCGACTTAATTCTCGTTTTAGTATTTTAAAAATGATTGGCATTCGATCTTCCAGACATGTGCCCTCACCGGGAATCGAACCTGGATCTAGCGCTTAGGAGGCACTCGTTCTATCCATTGAACTATGAAGGCTTAATTGGTTTGTTAAAAAGTTAATTGATAGGGCGGGATCTTCACGGACTATTATAACTGATTTTCCTGATATAGCTGCTTAGTTTGTGTTGTAAAGACCTTAAAGATATACTGAATAATCTTAGTACCTTAATTGAAAGGAAAAATGACAGGATATTTTGCCAACATTCAGCAAGAGACTTTGACAAATACCAATTTCCGTCGGGTATTATTTACCGGGCAGCACTGCCAACTGGTGGTGATGTCACTTCTGCCAGGAGAAGAAATTGGACTTGAAGTGCACGGAAATGTTGACCAATTTTTTCGTATTGAGCAGGGTAGGGCAAAATTTATCATCAATGGGGAAGAGTATTTAGCCTCAGATGATTTTGCTGTTATAGTGCCTGCTGGTGCAGAGCATAAGGTTATCAATGTTGGCGATGTTGAACTTAAGCTCTACACCATCTATAGTCCGGCCAATCATCCAGCTGGAACTGTTCACACAACTAAGGCGGAAGCTGATGCGGCAGAGCAACATGAGCACGAGAGGCTAGATTAGCCAAACAAAAAAGCATTTAAGGTTTTAAAGTCATTTCCGTTTGTCGGAATGACAGGACGGCTTGTTTTATCTTTATTTTTTTATCAGTACTTCGCGCTGTGCAGATCTTTTGTAATTGCATAACTGCACAGAACGAACCGGAGTTTTGATTCTGCGTCTCTTCAACTAATAAAAAAACAGCTTGATGTCTGTTTTTTTATTAGTCGGAGTGACAGGACTCGAACCTGCGACCTCGTCGTCCCGAACGACGCACTCTAGCCATCTGAGCTACACTCCGTTTTCTTTACAAGTAAATCTCTGGGCTTTAAGAGATTTTTAAAACCCAAGTCAAGCTATTTTATCTCAATAGCGTACAAATTGAGCGGGGAATCTGGACTGAAGGCAGTTAGTATGATTAGCCGACTGCCATCTGGCCATGGGTAGACGAAATTTTCTGCAAAAGGTCCTGAGTACACCGTGTTGTTATTGGTACCATCATATTCCATGATACGAATGGTATTATCATCAGCGTACAAGACATGTCTCGAGTCAGAATACCACTGGAGGGTATTGATAAATAGTGAACTGTGGTAGGCGCCAAAGTTAATGGCAGTTTGAGCAGAGGTGCTTGCCTGCAAAGTTTGAAAAGCGCTGGGTGAGGAGATCAGGTCGAGCGGTTTTTCGTTCGATAAATCAGTCGCAAGTAGGTTTTTAGCTGTTTGTACTTCGCCTTTCTCCATGCCGATGGCAAAGTTTTTATCTTCTTCTCTGTCATAAATATAAATGTGACCTGGGAGAAGGTGACGTTGTTCTGGTTGGTTGCTAGTGGCTGGAACAGGTGGAATTAAGTTTTCTGGCAGGTCTACCTCCGAGGTAGCAGTATAGAGGAGCTTCTTTTTATCAGGCGAGATGTAGACATTTTTTGCTGATGAAGTGGCAATTTCGATCATGGGTTCTGGGAATTCTGCCAAATATTGCCTTTCTCGCAGATACATTTCTTCTTCCCACTCGCTCAAGATTTGTTTCTTTTTTAGACGGATATCGGGTTGTTCCTCGAGGCGAACTTTGCGGCTAATGTCAAGCAAAACTTCCTTTGCCTCATCTACTACGATTAACTCGTTGCTATCGGGTGACCAGATAAAACGAGCTGTAGACAAATCCATGTTGGAATCGTCTTCGGTCAATTGGCGGGGTGATTTTTGGCTGGGTAACAGGTTGCTGCTAGATAACTCTAAGACGTATAGGCCATTTTTGAGCTGACTTGATGCCGATGCAGTGTAAAAAACGAGTTTTTGTCCGTCTGGTGATGGCGAGATGTTTTTGACTCCAGTAAAAGTTAGAGGAATCAGTGTTGGTGTGGTGGGAAATAGTTGAGCGTTAGTCTGGGTTACTAAGCTCTCTTCAATTTTTAATAGTTTTTTCCAGTTGGAATATCCGTCTTTAATGATTTCTACTGTGTAATCACCTGGCTCGAGGTATAGCGTATCATCGGTGGCCGTGGCTAGTTGCCCATCGATAAAAACTTGAGCTCCAGTGGGGAAAGAGTTGGCGCTGAGCAGACCAGTTTTGTCAGCAAAACCTTGTTGGGTAAGGCGATAGTTACCCTTGGCATATTGGATGGCAAAAAAAGCTCCGGCAATAATTACCGCTGCTGATAAAAAAGTGCTGATTAGGCCAAAATGAATAGCACTTTTATTTGACTGGGTTGGTTGATTAGCTTGGGGTGAGATCGGTGGATTGTGTTGCGGATTTGGCAAACCACTTGAATCAGCAGTATTTTGTTGATGGGGGGCAGACTTGTTCTTCATTTTTCTTAGATGTTTGTTAGACAGTGGTTTTGGATCTATATGTCAAACTATGATGGCAAACAATCGAAAAACCAGTTTTTATAAATTTTAATTTCTCAGCAGGTCTGACGAAATCTTATTTTACAAATAGTCTATTAGTGTATTATACCAGTAGTGATGCGAATTTTTTCTCTTAATTTTACCAATCGGCTTGGGGTTGATCTGGGTAGTAGCCGGACGAGAATCTGGACTGATAAAAAAGGTTTGGTAGTCGACGAGGCGACATGCTTAGCTGTTGACACTCGGGCTCGTCAAGTTCTGGCAGTTGGCGATGAGGCTGTAGAAATGGTGGGTAGGGTCGGTAAGCACATAAAAGTTGTTTATCCGATCCGTCGAGGTGTGGTTTTTGACTTAGAATACGCCAGGATTTTTGTCAGGAATTTGTTGGATCAAGCCGTTGGTAGAAGCTTTCTTACACCATCCGTGATGGTTAGTATGCCAGCAAGCTCAACAAAAGTTGACCAGCAGATTGTGGTTGATCTCTTTCAATCGCTTGGTATGGGAGAGGTTTCCATTATTGCTCAGCCTCTGGCAGCAATTATTGGTGCAGGAGTACCTGTTGCTGATGCCTCGGGTGCGTTTATTTTGCAGATGGGAGCTGGTGTAGTGGAGGGGGCAGTAGTTTCGTTAGGTAGCATGGTGGCTTGGGAGTCTACACTTCGGGCTGGTTTTGAGGCAGATTTATTGTTACAAAAGTCTTTGCGCCAGGGTCAGAAAACGCTAGTCAGTTTTGAAGACTGTGAAGAGATTAAACAGAGAGTTGGCTCAGTCTTTCTTAATGATGTACAACCTAGTTTTGCTGTGACTGGTAAAAGTCTTGATGACAATGCACCCACTGAACTACTTGTCAATTCGTTGATGATAGCCGAACCTTTTTTAAAGTTGGCTGAGCGTTACGATGAGTTACTCAAACGGCTTTTGGCTAAGATTCCGCCAGAGTTAACAACCGATATCATTGATAAGGGGTTACTTTTGTCTGGGGGCTGGTCAAGGCTGACTGGTTTGGAGGATTGGCTGATCAAGAAACTTGGTGTACCCGTTTCGGTAGTTGAGGAGCCGGATCGAGCGGTGATCGAGGGTATAGCCACCGTCTCTCAACATTTGGAAATGTTCAAATCCAGTTTGGGCTACAGAAATTAGCCTCTGATTGGTTATTTGGCTATCCGCGTAGTATTTTTACTTCTCAGAACTCCCATTTATGTCTTCCTGGATGTCTTTAACAAGTCGTTTAAAAACATGACCTCTCTGGGCATAATCTTTGAACATGCCAAAACTAGCGCTTGCTGGACTCATTAGAACAACTCCTCCAGGTTGGGTTTCTCTAAAAGCTATCTCAACAGCCTCTTTCATTGAGTTTGCATCAAAGATAGCTGGCAAAATGGCCTTTTTTCTATGTTGGTTAGTCTTTGGTTGGTTGTTTTTTAGTTCCTCCTTTAATCTTGCACCAGTTGTTGGAAAGAGGACGATGGTCCGAACAGTTGAGTTAGAGATTGTTTCGACAAGTTCCATAAAATCTTGATGTCGATCATATCCTCCGGCAATTAGGGTGATTGGCCGACCGGTAAAGCTTTCAATGGCACGAACAGTTGCATCTGGCATTGTTGCGAGAGAGTCGTTGAAATAGTCGACTTGCCGAATAGTAGCAACATACTCAAGACGATGAGGAAGTCCAGAGAAGCTGCTGAGAACATGACTAATCTCTGCATCTGGTATTCCAAGCAATTGGCCAATTTTAACTGCGGGAGCAAGATTATATAGGTTGTGTTTTCCGGGCAGTTTGCTACCGGAAAGATCGACGCTCTTTTGTTCTTCAGTAGGATTTTCCAATGAAAATGGAAGTTTTATTCCTGGGCTGAGATCAACAATTGATTTTGTTGCACCCTCAAAATCAGAACAATAGATGACATAGTCATTCTTCGATTGATGTTTTGTTATGGCTGATTTAGCAGCAACATACTCCTGGGTTGTGGCGTAGTAATCAAGGTGTTCTGAGGTTATTCTTTGGACGACAGCGATCTCTGGACTTTGCTTTATGCTATCTAATTGGTGGCAAGAAAGTTCATAAACTACTTCTGTTTCTGAGTCTATCTTGATCAAACTTTGCAAAGCTGGTGAGCCAATGTTGCCAACAAGGACGCTTTTTCGTCCTGTTTCCTTGAGTAGATGGTGAATCAGGGACGAGGTGGTGCTTTTGCCCTTAGTACCGGTAACGCCGATTATTCTAGCGGGACAAAGTTCGAAGAATAATTGGGTTTGTGAGTGGAGTTGTGCTCCTCGTTTCAGAGCAGTCTGAATAAGGGCAATGCTCTTTGGTATGCCAGGTGCTTTAAACAGAACAGTGTGATTATTTGTTTGTTCTTTAAGGAACTTTTGGTGTTCTTCTGCTAAAAGTAGATCGGTTTTGTCATCTTCCATAATTTTTTCGAGAAGTTTTTTTTCTTCCTCTGACTCGAAGAGTTCATCTGTCGTTTTTTGATCTAGTAGTACGATTTTTGTTTTAGGTAAGTATTGGCGAATGAAGCTGTATGTCGATAGACCCTCTCTCGCTAGGCCGAGAATAGCAATTGTTTTATCAGAAAATTGGCCTCTTAGTTGGTTTGAGATGACTTCTGATCTCAAAATATGTTCCAATTTCTCATCGAGATGGTGGTGTGGTTGCCAGCCGCTGAGGAGTTTTTGTACTCTGCGTTGCCAGCCATCCAAATTGTTGGATAGACGGTCAAAAACTCCAGCAACAACTGAGGGAATTTGTTGTCCAGATCGATAATATTGATTGATGATTAGATAAAAAGCTGCTTGAACTTCTTCGTAAGTGCCCACACACTCAAACGGTTTTTGCTTTGAGAATCCAAGCAACTCAGTTGCAAATTGTAAATTATCTTGGTCTTCGAGAAGATTATGATCGAAAATTTCTTTACTCAAAATCGCTTGATCGACAAATGGTGCCAGCATTGAGTAAACAAAAAGACATTTCGGACAATGTCCACACCAAATATTTTTTTGTTGACCAACGTTACAACTTCTAAAAATTGGTCTGTATTTACTGAATTGACTGAAAAGTCGTGCTATTTGTAGCTCGTTGAGAGGTCTCAACCAAGAGAGGTATTCCGGTGTGGCAAGGTATTCTGAAGCATACTGACGAAAAGCAGTCTCAAACTCAAGGGTTTTTGAATATTGGTGGTTGATTGTTTGGCTATGGAAAAGAACATTTCCTTCATTTGCAGAGGACTCGTTCGAGAGTAGGACCCTGTCTTTTCGAAAAAGTTGTGCCACTAAGCTGCTTAAAAAGGCTAAATAGGCACTAAAAGGTGTGTGGCCGTTAAGGTATCCAGCTCGGTTTAGTTCAAGTAATTTTGGGTCAATTTGGCGCCTTGCTCGTATGATTTCAGTTGCCTTTGATTTTTTGGCGATCTCATTTGCAGCAGGTGAGTGTGGACCGAGTAGGAGAACAGAGAAAGGTAGATCATGTTGTTGCAGCAGACTAATGGTTAAGGCCGAATCTTTTCCACCGCCGATAGGTACCAAACACTCTGGTAAATCAGTCTTTTTTGGAGTGCAGATGATTTCTTCTGGGTCCAAGATGTCTTTGCAGTGAAAGGTTGGTTTATCAGTGGCTGTCTCTGTATTGGTTAGAATTGGAGTGCCTTCGAAAACTGTCGGAGAGGCTGATGTTTTAACAAAGGCCATGGCAGAGGAGGAGGGGACGGTTGGGATTATTTTCTCGGAAACGGAACGAATTTTGAGGAAATTGTCTTGAGTAAAGTCGATTTTATTGAGGTAAAAAAATTCTCCCAAACCTTTGATAATTAGCTTGCGCCACCATTTAATTTGTTTCTCTGTTAGAGGGCCAGCTTCTACCACAATTTCCGCGGGACAGGCTGCTTTCCAATAGCTGGGTAACTCTGCTAGCCCGAGGTGAAAAGCAAGCAGGTCGAGTTTTGAAGTACCTATCTGCTCGACGCGCTCCTTGCCAACGCCTTGAATTATTAGCAATGGTTGAAAAACAATCGATGGTTCAAGTAGGAAGTCGGCAGTGATATGGAGATTCGAACCAAGTAATTTCCAGGAAAAACCTCGATATATTAATCGTGAATGTCTGGTACGCAATTCTGCAAGATTCATTATCAATATTATACCTTGTCTCTGGTTGATGATAAAATTAGCTAATGAATAATAGCACCGTTGATGGTCAGAATCAGTTGAGTTTTAGCAGATTTTTTGAGCTTGAAATTTTTAATGGCCGGAAAAATCAATTGCTTGTTTGGCTAAAGGACAGATTGATTTTTGAAAAGAAAGTGACAATTCTATTAACTCCCAATGCCGAGCAGATTGTTTTATCGAGAGAGAATCCGACCTTTTTAAGTCACTTGCAGGCAGCTGATGTTCTTATTCCTGATGGAGCTGGCTTGGTTATTGCTTCAAAAATTATTAGTAAATTGGCTAAAGATTCTAACAAGTTGCGAGCTCGGTCATTAACAGAGCGCATTACTGGGGTTGATATTGTCAGAAATTTGTTAGAAATGGCTGCTAACCATGACCAAAAGATTTTGGTAATTGGTGGTAGAGATTATCACCAGCTAAAACTTACCAATAACTGGCAAATTAAAGAAAAAAACCAGCTAGATTTATACGAGTTTTCCAATGTATCAGCTGGCAAAAGATTGAGTTTTTTTTGGACATCAGCGTATGAAGATGTTAATTGCCCTGGGCAGGATGAAGAAAATAAATTATTACAGCAAGTTTCTAGTCTAAAGCCCGATGGTGTTTTGGTGGCTTTTGGTGCGCCTTTGCAAGAAAAATGGCTGATTGATCATAAAGATTTTCTGACTGACTCTGGTGTAAAGCTAGCGATGTCGGTGGGTGGGTCAATTGATTTTATTTTGGGTAAAGCTAAAAGAGCACCAGTTTGGATGCAGAATTTGGCTTTAGAATGGCTTTTCCGTTTATTAACCGAACCTTGGCGGTGGAGAAGACAATTGCGATTGATTAAGTTTTGGGGGTGGGTAGCAAGAGAGATTTGGTAGGGTTCCCCGTAAATTTTTGAGCGAGAAACTAGTTGTTTGTTTCAAAGTCTTGGAGAAAATTCTCAAGAATCTTGATTAAACTAATGGTGTTTTGATATTCTTCTGAAATTAGTTTGACCAAAGTGAGCCTTTTCATCATTTCTCTAGCTTGAGATAAAAGTTCAATTTTTTTGTGCAGACTATCAGGGCCAGCTGGAACAAAATCCAGTATTTCATCAGCCAGCTTTAGAGCCTTTTTAAGAATTGCAATTGAGTGACTAGCTCTGACAGTTTCTTCTCGAAGATCGTTTGATTCAGCTACAGAAAGATAGAAGGCCATAATCAACCAGTATTCCAGAGTAGCGTTGCTGCTAGTGGTTGCCTCTTTGCTTCCGTTTCTACCAAAAATCTCGTTAAGTTTTGTGGGAGAAACTGGACTTTCGATAGTGATCGGTGCTTGGGGAAGTTTGGTGCGAATGGTTGAGAGCATATATGCCAAAAGCTTTTCTTTTATAGGATCTGAAATTTCTGAGACCGGTGCGTGTCTGCCGCTTTGGACTGCCTGGCCGTTTTGGTAATCGCTTACTACATCGCTAACATGAAATCCGATTGGGTTTAGTTGACAGAGCTCTCTAAATACCTTGGCAACAGTCTCGGGTGCAGCTCCGACATTGAGCAAACTTAGCAGGTGGCCGAGGTCAACATGAGCTCTGGCCCCAAGCAAAATGAACTGTTTAAGGGCTTCAGCTGTCATCCACCGCAGTTGTCTAATATCTGCTGCTTCAATTGCTGGTGTGACTGAATGAGCGATCTTATCCTGGGAGGAATTACTACTTGCCCACAGAGTTACAAGATCTTCCGGCTTTTTAAACCAATAAGGGTGAAAAACTACGTATTCTACTTGGAAAGACATCGCCAATTGCTTTAAGGATTGAAATCGGTTGAGTGTTTGGGGGTCGGTTGGATCAAAGGTCGGATGACTGTGACTTTGATCTTTTTCTGGCGGTGGGGAGTGGAAAATTAATTTGCCTCCTCGTTGTTTGTGTTGAATTAGTAACGCTTGGAAGCGTGTATTTGTTTTTAGTTCTTCTACTTGCTTCCAGGTCCAGAGGTTAATTTCGAGAGGAACTCGCTTTGGTGTAGTAGTTTCTGCCAATGCTTTAAGTCTTTCTAACTGTCCTTCTGGAGAAAAGGGGTGAGCGGCGCCAGTTGAGAAGCCAATTGGTAATTCGCCATATGGAGTGTCAATATCTTGTTCTTTTTTTAGTAAAAGCTCGACCATACAAGAGGCGATTATATATCAAAAAAGCCAGTTTTACATATTAAATGCGTCTTGGAGATATATAGAAAGCGTTAGAGAATGCAGCCCTTGTTTTTTACATAACAAATATGTTAATTAGTCCCGCAGAACTACTGCCAAAATATGGACCATTGCCTGAGATCGATGGCGATCCTTTCATTCCTCTAGAGTGCCCTCATAGATACGAGGAGGTAATACGCTTGGAGACTTTTCAGGGTGTTACTCAAATCATTTGTGAAATGTCCAAAGAGTGTCCGATCGTAGCGCAATGTTTTCTTGGTTTTACCAGGAAAAAAACTGATGAAAACAAACCTGTTGTATTTTTGCTGCAAACTATAGGTGATGAGCAGGAAAAGCCTACTCGTCGCCCTCGGGATTTATACCGAGCAGCCAAAGCACAGCCTCCTTCTTATAACGGCGATCGCCCCTAGAGTTGATGCGAATTGCTGGCAATTTGCCGCGTTTGCCCCAGCGCTTGATGGTTAGAGGTGAGACGCGCAACAAATCAGCGACTTCACGCACTGTAAGAAGATCGGGTAAATTGTTGATGTCTAATTTAGTTGCATCGGCGACGCGGCCGGTTCTTTTGTCCTCACCCTCTAGATCATAGTTCTGATTGGCGACAAATTGGTCTGTCATGGATTCCTTGTAAGTTGCGATTGCCGCTCGGGCAATGACGCCAGTAAATGTTACTTTTTAAATGTACAAGCTGATCCGGTGGTGAGGAGTATTTCAATTTGGATCAAAGTTTGCCTTTATTACCTTAAAAGTAGCAGAGTAGTATCAAATGGGTCAAGGGTCAAATTGCATTGATTCGACGCGTTAGTGATCAAGTGTTAATCAGCAGTTGTTTGGGTAGGCAATGACTTTTTAACGCTTTTTTGAGACGATAAACATTTGTCAATTTTTTATCAACAGATTATCCACAAAAAGATCCTATATTGTTGTAAAAGAGTGCAAATTTTGTCCTATATTTTTTTATGAACCAAAAATGGGGAAAAGTAATAGAAATTACACCTTGCAATATTTGCATAATTGTATAAATCTATTGATAGTTTGTAACCGCACCCGCAAAACCAAGCGCAGGCTATGCAGGAGGTAACAAACTAAGCTGTGGAACACGGTGAAAATCCGTGACTGTGCCGCAACGGTGATTTGCTTTTGGCCAAAAACCAGGTGTTAGAAAGCAAAAAGTCCGATCTTCAGCAATTATTAATCGACGAGCATCGAGACTTTGAGCTTTTGCCGACATTTTTAAACGGCAAAGCCTTTGCCAGATGCTCCTTTGAAAGGAGCTTTTTTTATGCCACAAACCAGCGCTAGAACCTCAGGAATAGGACGGTCGAGAGAAACTCTCGCTACAATGTTTAATGGCGAAAGGCCAGTCCTAAGTGCATTAGAGCATTTTTTTCTTTCCAGAATTGGTCTCAATTTGGCTGATATAACAGAAACAATGAGTCAGTTGCCAGCTGAGATGGGGCAGTATCTTCAGGCTAATTTGCAGGTTTTACAAGAAAATCTTGGATTGCTAATTGATTCAGCTTTGGAAAAAAATGCAGCAGCTGAGCTTTGGAATCGATTTGGTGAACCTCAAATTCCAGAAGCAGTTGGTGTTTTTAAAACTCTGACATTAAATGTCATGAGCTCTTTGGACGTACTTCAAACAGTTTCACAAGAATGTAAGCAGCAGTTGCTTGTAATTGTTAAAACCCTAGAAATCATCCAGAAAATTGTTCTGCAGGAAAAGATAAGTCGATTGGAGAAGGAAGAGAAGAGGATTAATACTGCCATATCTGAACTTGGCAGCCTTGAGCCAGAGACTGCTGGCCAAACGGTGGTTTATAGATCGGTGAGCGGTGCGAGAGATCGTTTTGAGCAAGAAAAGCACGAAATCAAGCGACGCCTTGATGCAACTATGGAGAGGTTTAATGCAATTGGTGAAAACGCCTATGAATGTTTGCGTAGTTTAGGAATATTGGAAATGTTTACAAACCCTCAAATGCCTACTCTAGATAGGTCAAAAGCTATTCCTGTCAACGCCAACTAGGCAACTAACGGTGTAACCTGGCCGATCAGAATCTACCAGATAACTTTGCCAGAGAACCAAAAACCCCGCCTTGTGGCGGGGTTTTGTTAACAAAGTTAAGTTATTGAAACAATTATTTGAGCTCAACAACACAACCAGCTTCTTCCAAAGCTTTCTTGGCAGCTTCGGCGTCTTCTTTCTTGGCACCTTCCAAGACAGTCTTGGGAGCTGACTCAACGAAAGTTTTGGCTTCACCCAAACCTAATTCTGGTTTTAAGGTGCGGACAGCTTTAATAGCACCGATTTTGTTAGCACCGGCATCTTTCAAGATGACGTCAAACTCGGTTTGCTCTTCAGCTGGAGCAGCGGCTGCACCGGCGGCTGGCATCATGCCACCCATCATGACTGGAGCGGCAGCACTAACGCCAAATTCGTCTTCGAGGGCTTTAACCAACTCGGAAACTTCCATCAAGCTTAATTTCTTGACGGCGTCGACGATAGTTTGTACGGCTTTGGACAACTCTTTGTTGTCTTTTTGTGTGTCTTCTGACATCTTTCTCCTTTATATTACGCCTTGTTTGGTTTTAGTGTTGGGCGTTATTTACTACTTTTTAATACAAATTAATTAGGCAGCTGGTTGGGCGCCTTTATCGACAATAGCTTTGAGTGCATAAACCAAGTCTCGTTGGCTGGCCTTGAGCACATTGACCAAACCATAAGCTGGGCCTTGGATGCGTTGAATTAACATCACGACTAATTCGTTCTTGCTTGGGAGTTTGCTTAATGCCTCAACCTCACCAGGCGAGAGAACTTTATCTTCCATCACGCCCTGTTTAATGACTAGTTTTTCTTTGTCCTTGTGAAATTCAAAGAGCTTTTTTAAGGCAGAAACGGCATCTTCGTTGGAAAAAATAACGGCATTCATTCCTTCGAGCGATTCGGCTAATTCTTTCTTGCCAAAAGCGACATTGACAAGTGTATTTTTTGCGACATACATTTCGCCACCAGCTTCGCGCAACATGTTGCGCAGTTCGACCTGATCGGCAACAGTTGTGCCTGAATAATCGACGATCACGGCTGATTTAGCAGCTGCTACTTTGTCTTGTAAGACTTTAACTTGTGCCTGATTTTGTTGACTTGGCATGGTTCTCCTGTTGTACAAATGTCTAAGGCAAAAACCGCAGACAAAGACTGTTTAATTACTTTCTTGAAGACAGAATGGGAAGAAGAATTTCGAGCGAGCAATGATTTGCTTTATTTGAAGTTCTCCTCGGTGCGATTTTTAAGTCTGGTTGTAAGCGTATTTCTGGCTAACAACATAACCCACACTGTCTACGGAATGGATGAATTATACCACGAGTTTGTGGTCTGTCGATTATGTGTTGTCAACACATAGCTTTGGAATCATGCGTCAACACAACTCAGGAATAGTCAGGCAAAAACTTATTAAAAAATGCTAACATTAACCATATGATTTTCCGATCTCGTTTTGCTCGATTGATCTTGGTTAGTGTGTTTTTAAAAATTGCTTGGTTGCTCACTGTCGCCTTTTTACCCTTAACCGCTTTTGCAGCTGATAAGGAATATACAATTGGTGATGTTAATGTCATTATTAAGCCAAGTCTCGACGGCTCGGCTGAGGTTCAAGAGTCACGAAACTACAAATTTACCGGTAGTTACACTTTTGCTTACCAGACCATTAATAAAAAATCTGATCAGACCAAGTATTCTGGTAGAACCGAACCATATTATATTGAACAGATTAAAGTTTGCGAGCCTGACCCAACAATTTCAAGAGTAAACTCAGAGGGTGGCAGAGAATACCAACTCAGGTGTTACAAACAAATTTCTGATTTCAATGAAATTGCTGAGGCAGACATAGATCGTCCAGACGGTTATTTTTATGTTGTTGATCGAGGTGATGACTACTATATTAAGTGGTTTTACCGAGCTACCGACGAAACCAGGCGCTTTGTGGTTCATTATCGAGTTAAAAATCTGGTGACAAACCATCAGGATATCTCTGAGATTTACTGGCAGGCTGTTGGTTCGGGGTGGGAAATTGATCAGCACAGAATTAATGTAGCAATCAAAATACCAGAAAACGTCGCACTGAAAATTAAAGAAGACGAAATTCAGGCTTGGGCCCATGGTCCACTCGACGGTGAGGTAGCGATCCCCGACACTGATTTGATTACAGCCAGAGTGGACAAATTGCCCAAAGGGCGTTTCTTCGAAGTCCGGGCAGTTTTTGCACCTGAAGTTTTTGCGTCTGGAGCCAAAGGTTTATCTAGCAAAAGTGCGATTATTTCACAGGAGCAGGGTTATATTAATCAGACAATCGAAACCTTAAATCGCAATCGTTGGATAATTATATTTGGTGTGGTCTTGGCAGGATTGTTGGCGTTGGTTGCCACTTATCAATTTATCATGCAAGCGCGTCTTTTTTGGCAATATGGCAAGGACAAACCGCTGCCAAAGCTGGCTGTTTCAGGTGGGATGTGGGAACCGCCCAGCAACATTGATCCAGCTCAGGTTGAGCAGCTTTTAAACAAGGTTGAGGATCGAACTCCCAAGTCTTTTGTGGCAACGGTATTGTCATTAGTGCAAAATCGCCATTTTAAGTTGGTACGCAGTAACCAAAAGTTAGGCTTGGTATTTAAAAAGTATCGGTACTATTTGGAACCGCTTGAAAAGATGTCGTCAAAGTCTGGGGCAAAGTCAAAAATACAGGAAAAAGTTGCCAATTACTTGATGATGGTTGGCTTAAAAACTGTTCAAGCCGATGGTCGGGAGGTTGAGGCAATTCCCCTTGATGACATTGTGAGTTTTGCTTCAGCCAACAAGAAGTTTAGCTATGATTTTTTCAAAAGCTTGGGGAAGATTGTTATGGCTAAAAACCTAAGAGATGGTTTGTTTGACAAGACCACTCACGAAATGAAAAGCCAGTTTGGGGCGGTGGGTAGATTGGTAGTTTTTCTGATTTCCGAGATCGTTTTAATAATTGTTGCGGCAAATTTGCAGGAAAGTGACAGTCGATTTTTGCTGGTAATTTTAAGTGCTGTGGGCGGTTTGATCATATGCGTTTTATATTTGATTTTGGTTTCGATCTTCATTAGGCATGGTGAGAGATTATCAGACGTGGGAAGAGAGCAGGCTGCCAAGTGGCTGGCTTTTCAGAAACACATTAAAAAATATGCCAAGACCAAGAATTACCCAATCGACTCGATCATTTTATGGGAAAAATACTTAGTTTATGGTACGGTTTTGGGAGTTTCTATCAAGGCATTGTCTCAACTACCGGTGAAATTCAGCTCTGAAGACGAAGCCGCTCTCGGTTATTGGGGATTTTATTCTGGGTCAAGAGTTGGTGATTTGAGCGGAGGCCTTGAAGGAGCAGCTGGGTTGTCCAGTTTGGGTGAGAGTTTGGGTTCTGTCTCAGAAGCTCTCTCTAGCCTCTCGGCAGCAGTTAGCTCAAGCTATGGCGCATCTGGGGTGGGAGGCAGCGGTGGTGCTTCCGGTGGAGGGGGTGGGGGTGGTGGCGGTGGAGGTGGCGGGGCGGGGTAGTTGAATAAAAAATGCAGTACAATTAAAAGCAATAATAAAAAAATTAGCGCAAAAAGGATCAAATGATAGAAAGTAATCCGATAATAAATGCTGGAAATGAGTAAGAGCGTTATCAAACCAGGCTAATGACAGATCAAGAACGGTCCGGATTGGAAGTTATTGTCCAGGCTGATCGATTTGACGTTGATCAATTGGTCAAAGCACTGAAATTATTGGAAAGAAATAATGTTCATTTAACATCTCCAAGTAGTGGTATGAAAATTTATCCGGAAGCTGTGATCGCAGCTATTCAAGATTGTGAAAAAGCCTTTACAGGTCACATCATAGAAAATAGGAGTCGAGGCATTGCCAATTCAAGAGTTCATTCTGGTGGTGAAAACTCGAAGATCTTATATGAAAAATTGAAGAGAGTGACCAATGCCTGTGGAATCAGAGATGCACTAATTAATAAGTATGGATTTCAATTAAAAGAACCTAGTCTTGTTAGTAAAATCTCAAGCAGACTCAGCAAGGTGTTTTTTGGCAAATAAGAATTTTTTTGAGTTTTTTTTATAGTCATTTTTTTTAAACGATATGACAAATGCAGTTACTTATAGGGAAGCTGGTTCAGTTAATCGTTTGCCCCAGAGGGATCAGATAACGCGTATCCCACAAACGGCAGATGAGTATTTTGCTTGTTTAGTCAGAGATCCGTCACAATATCATCGAGAATTCTTTGGTTCTGTCCCGAAAATTGTGCTGCTGGATGAGGTCAACAACATCGCCCAATTGAGTATTTCCGATAAAGATGGGACACACATAATTCTTTTTGAGATTACACGCTGTGAAAACGAGAAGGGAGATACTTTTTTCGCTGGCCGAGTAGTAAAAGAAGAGGAACCAACAAAAATCGAAACTTCTAGTACTGGATTTTTTGAGAAGATTAAAAAAATGATGAAGGGAGAAAAGGCTATGAATATGCCGAGATCGATTGGAAGAACGATTCAAACTCCTAAAATACTCATTTATATTCCAGCAGAATCAAATAATCTAAAAGACAATTATTGTGCTATTTATTGCCCAAATGATTAAGCTATTTTTGATATATCTCCTGGGTCTCACAAATTGAAGACTGAGAGAGAATTTTTCAAAATTGGTATGAAGACAGAGCATTTTGACATATCCATTACATACATAGTATAATACGTTCCAGATAAACAAGCTTTTCCCAACGACTGGTTTCTAAGGAAAACTCCTGCCCTTGTTGGTCATAAACAGTTTTCTGTCCTTGACGTTCAGGTAGTTCGTCATGAGTCCTGTAGAGAACAGATTAGAGAGAACTGTTTATCAATATGAGCGGAACAACTGGAGAGTTATCATTTCGATATCCCTCTTGGACTAATGAGCAATATCATGATCCACTGAGGAGTGGGGCAGAAAATGCGCCAAAATTTGCTGATGCTGTTTTGAGAAAAATTGCACAGAATTATTTTTTCTCTTTGCATGTTAGTTATTCATGTAAAACTTTTGAAGGCACTCCACAATTATCAAACAATAGTAGAGAAAAACTGTTCAAGATTAAATTTGTCCAAGTTTCCAAAGAAGGTATCTCTACAAATATTTTCTTTAAATGTGAAGAAACTCATACCGATGGTATAGCATCATATGCTGGTCAAATTTATGAGGGAGATGAAGGTGTGAGAACTGCAACCAACCGATATTTGGTGCTTATCCCAAAATATGGTTACCTTGCCATCTATTCATAGACAAGTATATTTGTTCGGCGGAATTTTCAGACAATTTCTACCAACAGCTTTTACAGCTGTGTTACAATAACCGGTGATGAAATCGATTTGTCCAACTACCAACACTACCGTCACTCCTTTTTAGGGGTTGGTTGTGCTGCTGGACAAAAACAACAACCCCGACAAGCGGGGTTTTTTTGTAGTTTTTTGGCTGTGGATGAGCGGTTGGCTTACAAATTACATTAAACGCCGATCGATCAACCGACCAATTAATCAACAAAACAGATGCTTCATCAGGACAATCTTACGCAATTGTAAGAAATCTGACACTAATCTAACAATCACAAACAATGAAAAATCAAATAAACCGTTTTTATCTTTTTTCGTTTTTGCACGACATGGTTTTGTTCGGAGCTGTTTTGGTGCCATTTTTTAAAGATTGGGGAGGGATCTCGGTTTTTCAAATGCAGTTAATCCAGTCTTGGTTTATGCTTTGGATTTTTCTTTTAGAAGTGCCAACAGGGGCAATCGCTGACCGTTTTGGACGTAGGGTTTCGATTGGCTTGGGAAGTTTGGCTGGGGTATTAGCAACATTTATCTACACCAGACAGCCTGAAATTGGTTTTTTCTTAGTAGCGGAAATGGTTTTTGCAGTGGGCATTTCCTTAATCTCCGGGGCAAATGAGGCTTGGCTCTATGACACGCTTAAAGAGCAGGGGAGAGAGAGTCAGGCTAAAGAAATCTTGGCAAGGATGCGCTCATTTCATTTTACCGGTATCATGATTGGCTCACTTCTTGGTAGTCAGGTGGCCAAGTGGTTTGGGGTGGTGGCTCCTATGCAATTTTCGGCAATTCCTTTTGCTTTGGCTGCCGCGGTGGCATTTACACTGCGTGAGCCAAAGATTTCATCTGGTCCAAAAGAGTCGCAACGCTATTTAAAAATTGCTGTCGAGGGAGTGCGTTATTTTGCCAAGCATCGTTCGCTGCGACGATTGGCATTGGACTCGATTTTAGTGCATTCGGCGGCTTATTTTGTAATATGGTTTTATCAACTATTGCTACAAAAAATCAGTGTGCCGATTTGGCAATTTGGTTTTTTTCATGCGGGCTTGGTTTTGGTGGAAATCGCAATTTTAAATATGTTTAGGCCGTTTGAAAGACTACTCATATGGCTTAAACTACCTCTTTCTTACGCCCAGCTAAGTGCCGCCTTGGTAGTAGTTGGTTTTATTTTGCCGGCAATTAGTACCAACTTTTTCACAATTACCGCATTTGTGGTTTTGGCTGGTGGGTTTGGCTTGACACGTCAAACCTATTTTTCGGCGCTAATGCAACCACACATTCCGTCGCAGCAGCGTGCCACGGTCATTTCCTCAGTTTCGATGTTTCAGCGTCTGAGTTTGGTAATTCTCAATCCCGTTCTGGGACGTATGGCTGATTGGTCGATGTCTTTAACGCTTATTGCGGCGGCTATTGCCTTAGTGAGTGTTTTTGAACCAATCTTGAGATTTAGCAAATTACTGTCAATTTTCTCTGTTTTCTCCGTTGGTGGTTTAAAGAAAACCGGCAGAACTACTATATCTACTGCTGGGATGACCAGCAAATATACCTCATTTACCAGCAAAAAAAGACCCTGAGTAGAAACACAACTCAAAAATACCTTAAAAAGTAATAAAATCAAAAAGTAAATATTAAGGAGTAAAAAACATGTCAAATAAAAAATCATTGTCAGAACTGTCAATGTCATCGTCTTCAAAGCAGGATAGACTTGACGCAGAAAAATCCCAACTGCACAAAATCAGACATACCGCAGAGCATATCTTGCAGCAAGCAGTTAAAGAGCTTTTCCCAGGTGTCCATTTAGCTATGGGTCCAGCCACCGAAGAAGGCTTTTACTGCGACTTCGACAACTCTCCAGATGGTCAGGAGGCTGTGTCGATTTCTGAATCGGACTTTGCCGCTCTCGAAAAACGCATGTCCGAGATAGTCGCCAAGAATTTGCCTGTGACTCGTCAAATGATCTCTGTTGAAGAAGGTCGAAAACTTTTTGCCGGCAATCCGTACAAACAGGAATGGTTAGATGAGATCGAAGCCAAGGGAGAAGAAGTATCCGTTTATTGGACAGGTGAGCCACAGAAAGCCGGCTCAATGGTTGATCTCTGTGCTGGTCCCCACGTTGTCTCCACGGGTGAGGTCAAGCATTTTAAACTGCTGTCTTTGGCCGGTGCCTATTGGCATGGTGACGAGAAAAATAAGATGTTAACTCGCATCTACGGAACTGCTTTTGCCAGCAAGGCAGAACTTGATGCCTATGTCTATCAGCTTGAAGAAGCCAAAAAGCGCGATCATAAGAAGCTAGGTCGTGAGCTGGATCTGTTCACTTTCTCAGAACTG
This sequence comes from Patescibacteria group bacterium, assembly GCA_049322575.1. Taxonomy (GTDB): domain Bacteria; phylum Patescibacteriota; class Microgenomatia; order UBA1400; family PJMF01; genus JBMORQ01. The sequence continues at coordinate 28,537 of JBMORQ010000026.1, read as the reverse complement.
GTAGGTCCTGGGTTACCGCTATGGACACCTCGCGGCACGGTTATGCGCAATATCTTGGATAATTTCGTCTGGCAGCTTCGTCAGGCACGTGGTTACGTTAAGGTGGAAATCCCGCACATCACCAAGAAAGATCTCTACGAAAAAAGTGGTCATTGGGCAAAATTTGGTGACGAACTTTTTCGTATTACAACTCGTGAGGGACATGAATTTGTGATGAAGCCAATGAACTGCCCACATCATACTCAAATCTTTGCTCGTAAGCCCACCAGCTATAAAGAAATGCCACAGCGTTACGCCAATACCACCATGGTGTATCGTGACGAACAAACCGGTGAATTGGCCGGTTTGTCGCGTGTCCGCTCAATTACGCAAGACGATGCTCATGTTTTTTGTCGCAAATCGCAAGTTAAAGAAGAGATGCTCAAGATTTGGGACATCATCGAAGAGTTTTATGGCGCGGTTGGCTTTAAACTCAAAGTTCGTTTATCCTTGAGTGATCCTGCTCATCCAGAAAAATATCTTGGAAGTCGCGAAGATTGGGATATGGCAGAAAACCAACTACGAGAGTTGGCTCGCGAGCGCGGCATAACCGTAGAGGAGGCTCCAGGAGAGGCAGCTTTTTATGGTCCCAAGCTCGATTTTATGGCTAACGATTCACTCGGTCGCGAGTGGCAGGTTGCCACTAACCAGCTTGATATGCAGATGCCAGAGCGGTTTGATTTAATCTGCATAAATGAGCAGGGTGAAAAAGAGCGAGTGGTAATGATCCACGCGGCCATCATGGGATCAATTGAGCGCTATATCTCGATTTTGATCGAGCATTATGCTGGAAAATTCCCGGTTTGGTTGTCACCGGTACAAGTAAAACTGCTACCAATCGCCGATCGTCATCAAGCTTTTGCTCAAGAAGTTCGTCAAATGTTGGAGGCAAAGGGCTTGCGCGTTGAAATTGATGACAGAAGCGAGCGTCTTTCAGCCAAGATTCGCCAGGCGCAACTGGAAAAAGTGCCATACATGTTGGTTTTGGGTGATAAGGAAGTAGAGCTTAAACAGGTGAGCGTCCGTCATCGAGACCAAGAAGAACAAGAAGTTATGAGCGTTGCTGATTTCGCAAAAAGACTTGAGGAAGATGTTGAAAATAAAAAGTAATTGGTTGCTTTTCTGACATTGTTTGTAAATGAAATCAAAAACCGGCCTTAACAGGCCGGTTTTTTTCCCTAAACAAATGAATTTTTAAGTTTACTGCTCGAAAGCAACTTTAATTCCAGGACCCATGGTTGCAGAAATAGACAGACGAACAAGTTTGCCTTTAACCGCTTTGAGTAAAGCCTCTAGGTTTTCAATTAATTCTTTGTCGTCCATGGAAATTTTACCGACTGATAGGTTAATTAATGGAGCTTTTTTCTCAGTTTTGATTGTCATCTTGCCAGATTGCAACTCTTTAGCCTTTAACTCTGGATTAGTGGTCAAAGTACCGTTCTTTGGGTTTGGCATTAAGCCTTTTGGACCTAGAACTTTAGCAAATTTAGCCAATTTTGGCATGTACTCTGGTTTGGAAACCAAAACATCAAAGTCGATTTTGCCGTCTTCAATATCTTGCAAGATTTGATCATCAACGATGGCAACTTTAATCGATTTACCTGTTGAGTGGGGGAAGCTGACGCTAGTTGAAAAGCCAACTTCTTTTACGACGAGGGCAGCCTCAACAGAACCTTTAAACTTGCTGTATGAGAGCTTTTTGACCATCTCAACAGCGGTTGCTAAATCGTATTTGCGGGTTCTGTCAACTTGAGCGCGAACTGCTTGATATCTGGCGCTACGACCTTGTTTGGCTTTCTTGTTGACTTTACTACCTTCAGCGACTTCAGCTTCGGCCGTTGGCTGTGTTTCAGCGCTATCTTCGGGGGCAGCTACAATTTTAATTTCATCAACTTTTGCCGACATGTCGACATTTCTACTTTTTGCCATATTTTCCTCTTGCCGACCATCCCGATCGGCTTGCCCAGGGGGCAATTTCGTTACTATATAACTTCCACTCCCATGCTTTTGGCGGTGCCGGTAACGGACTTAATCGCCGCATCCAGGTTAGTGGTGTTGAGGTCTGGTAATTTCTTCTCTGCGATTTCTCGAACTTGGTCTTGGGTCAACTTGCCCACCACATCCGATTTTGTCTTGGCGCTGCCTTGTTTGAGTTTCAGGGTTTGCTTAATCATGTCTGAAACTGGTGGTAGCTTAAGAACGTAGGTAAAAGAACGATCTTCGTAGACAGTAATTAAAGCGGGGATAACTTGACCACGTTGATCTTTAGTGGCGTCATTATATTGCTTCAAAAAATCCATCATGTTAATACCAGCTTGACCTAAAATAGGACCGACTGGAGGAGCTGGGGTAGCTGATCCGGCTGGTAAATTCAATTTTAAGATTTGTTTAACTTTTTTTGCCATTTTTTCTTTCTGATGCGTTTGTTGAGATCCTGACAGAAGCAATCAGTTTCTCGGAAGCGCTATTTTAGCATACTTTCTGGCTTGTTGCTCGGCTCAACTGCAAGGGCTAGGTGCCATAAGCAAGCCAATATTTAGGTATTAGTCTTTAAACTTTCTGAACTTGTAAGAAATCTAACTCGACTGGAGTCTCGCGTCCGAAAATGCTCACCAAAACCTCAACTTTACCACGGCCTTCGTCGATGGAGTTAACTGTACCCAAGAAATCGTTGAAGGGTCCGTCGACGATACGAACGGCCTCACCGTCGACAAAGTCGGCCTTAAATTGAGGAGTGCCTTGAGACATGTATTTAGTGATAGCTTCGACCTCGTGTCTTGGTAAGGGAGTTGGCTTGCTGCTCATGCCAACAAAACCAGTCACACCTTGAGTGGTGCGGACAGCCAGCCAGGCGTCATCTGACATCTCCATCTGAACCAACATGTAGCCTGGGAAGATTTTCTCGTTGACAGTTTTGCGTTGACCGCGGCGGATTTGAATTTTTTCTTGGGTTGGAATCAAAACTTTTAGGATTTGACCTGTTAGGTGTAGAGTTTCAGTTCTTTGTTTGAGTGTTTCGGCAACTTTATTTTCGTGACCAGAGTAGGTGTGAACAACGTACCATCGGGCTTTTTTGTTCTCTTCATCGGAGATTGTGACAATATTGGGTGAATCTACACGCACTTCCTGCACCTCTGGGGGAGTTAGTGGTTGGTCTTGGTTAACTTGAGCTGTTTTTGCCATAATTTTCCTAGTTGCTGAATAAGCGTTGTGATTTTCTTGATTAATGTACTTATGAGGTAAATCTCAACTAGATCCGAGTATTTTACATCATTTTTGCCGTTTTTTTTAGCGGGAGTTTCTGGTGATTTTTTTGTCCTCTAAAATCTTGGTCTAGCTGATAACTAGCCCAAGACAGCGCCCATCATTTTCTGGAAAACGATATCCAAACCAGCTAGGTAAGCGGCTATTATCAGGCTAACAACAATTACCACCATGGTCATGTTAATTGTTTGTTGCCTGGAGGGCCAGCTAACTTTTTTAAGCTCTTGAACAACTTCCTGGAAGTATTTTTTAATTGCTTGCATGGGGCACTATTCTAACACGAAATTTCTGTTTAGCTTTTTTTATTGTCCTGACCACCTTTATTAGCCTGAGACTGATTGGCTTGGGAGGTAACTGTGGGTGTAATGCCTCGGCTCTTAAGCTTGTCCATCATGCCGGAATTGCTTGATACGCCAGAGTAGCCAACTTGAACACGTTTCTCGGTCACAGGTGTGGTTGGTTGGCTGACAGATGGCCTGGTGCTTGGAGTGAGGGAGGTAGCAGTTTTATTGAATGGAGTTGTGTTGCTGTGAAGAGCGGTTGAGGTTGGCCCAGATTGAGAAGGATTGGTGATAGGACTGGTCTTGGCAACATTAACCACCGGAGTTGAGCTGGTGGTGGCAGAGGTTGGTTTGGTTGGTGTATTACCGCTCTGCAGCTTGCTGGCATAACTACCAGATCCATAGGTGTTTTTAGTTAAACTATAGCCCGAGGAGCTAGGTTGTTTGGTGGTTGGGATGGTCGAGACGATACCAGTGCCATAGGATTTTGCTACAGGTGAGGTTGAGTTTGTTTGTTTGTTTGTGGGATTGTAAGCCGATGTTCCGTAACCGGTTGTTGCTTTGGTTGTGCTGCCACTGGAAGTGTTTGTCGGGTAGTTTGACTGGCTTTTCTGATAAGTGCTTGGATTTGAGTAGACAGAGGGACTCGACTCATCTTGGCGATTTGCAATGACAATCAAAACGATGATAACAAGTAGTAAGCCCAGTCCGGCCAACACTAAAAGCCAGGGAGAGATGTGGCGGTCTCGTAAGAAGCTTTTGAAAAGATCAAGACTTGTCTCGTTGGCCAGCTCAGTTTCTTCCTCAGTTTCCTTAGTGCTGGCTTGAGCTGTAGTTGGGGTGGGCGAGAGTTCGGCTTCGTTGGTGGCACTTGGGTCTTTGTCCATTTGACTAATGGCACCTGAATCATCGCCCTTTTCGCCGGATATGGGTACAATTTCGCTTGGGTTGCAGGTTTTGCTCTGTGGATTGGCTGCCAAGCGACATTGGCCACCATAACAGCGGTAATTGGCGGGACATTGATGGTTGCTTTGGCAAACAGTGTTGCATTCGGCGTCAACTTCTTGACCACTTACATTCGAGGTATAGTAATAGTAGGTGGTAGTAGTCACCGTTGAGCGACAGTACTGATCCTCGAGGTTTTGAGGGTTGCGACAACGATTCCACCAGCAGGTGTATCCAGCCTGACATTCACCAGAGTTAGCACAATATTCGTTGCAGGTTCTGTTTAGACCTTGGTCTGGTCTGGGCGCACAGACGTTGCTACCAACGTTGCTTGCTAAACGACATTGGCCGTTGTAGCAAGTGAGGTTGGGGGCGCATTGACGGTTGCTGTCGCAGCTTTCGTTACACTGTCTGTAGGAGGTTCCGCCGACACCGCTGCAACGGGGCATGTAAAAAGTTAAGACGCCACTGTGGTTGCGGCAATTGTAAAGGCGAACGTAATATCTGGTATCAGGTCTGAAATAAAAGCGGTCTTGGGTGTTGTTACCTCGGAAAAAACCCAAACCGTTGGTTAGCAACCAACCATAGTATGGTTGAACATCATCTTGAACGTTTTTGTGGGCAAAATTACTGAAGTCCGGTGATTCAGAAATGTCGATCCAGGTGACGTCGGAGAAGATATCGTCATTCCAGGCGAAAAGTAGAGTGTAACCTTCTGAGTCACCGTGCCAGCAGGACTCGTAGGAATAGACCATAAAGTAGTCTGTGGTGATGGGCAAAGTGCCACCTGTCGAGCATGGTCTGGCTAATTCTTGGAGTGTCTCGGGCTGGTACCAATAACAGCCATCTGGCCCGTAGGAGTAGCTGCGGGTTTGCCAGCCGTTGGTGCAGGTGGACCAGCTACCGTAGGTGTAGTGGCACTGGGCTGGTTCCGGTTGTAGAAATGCCTGAAGCCTAAGGTTTCTGAAGTGGATTTCGCCAACGCCTCCTTGGCTGCTGGTGAAAATAAGTTCTCCAGAGTTAGTGTAAGCACGACCGACGGCGGTTTGAGGAATTTGAGCTTCAGGATTGAGGTAGTAGATCCAGTCACCCGGATTATTGCCGTTATAGGTGCGAATTTCATCAACATACCAACCCTGGGCATTTTTGCGGAAATATAGGTAAGTGCGCATTTCAGTGCCGTTTTCACTCCAGGTAACTTCTAATGTTGTGTAATTAACGTCGGGTGGAGTAGGCGGGTCTGAGGCGATACTATAAGTAGCTGCACCAGTGAAACGACGGCCGTTAGCCATGATGTAAAAATCGTCAGCTTCGAGATAAGCATCGTTGGTGCGCCAGTTGATTGGGTGAGCAACTGGGGTGTTGACAACAGCGGTGTAGTCAAAAGAGAGATTGCTTAGATCGACAACCGTGCCGGTGCCATTGATGATTGCCAATGATTGTGCTTGAAAATCGAGGCTAATTTGCCCTGCTGAGCGAGGTGTAAAGTTAAAACGCAGCAACGGCACGTTAGAATTATTAGTAGTGAAGGGTCGTGTTGGATCATCAGTGATGGCAATGACGCGAATTAAACGAGCATTACTGCATCCGGTGCAACTAATGGGATTATTATCCAAGTGAGCAACTCGTAGTCCTTGGGCGGCTAGAGCTTCAACTACTAGATTGTTGTCGGCAAACATCTCGCCTTCGCCTTGGAAGCGCATTATGAGTTGTATACCATCGATTGAGTAACCTTGTGTGTTGATGTTAAGAACCACGGAGGAGCGTTCGCCGACGTTGAAAGTGGTGGAAGTGCTACTTGTTGGCACCGAGGAGACTAAAACGCTTTGTCCTGGTGGAACTTGGGCGGCTTTGCGGGTATCGAAGCTCTGTTCCCTGACGCGTTTTTGCAGAATTATCGAGCTGACGGCTAGAACAGACAGTAGAACTAAACTAAAGACTCCGGCAAAGAACGAGAACTTGCTTGCGAGGTTTTTTGCTGGTGCTTTTGTGTTTTTCTCTTTGCTCATTGTAGTCATTGGCTCTTAATGAATGGTGTTCTCACAAATATCGACATTTCTCGACCCTGTCCACTGTTTGACCAGTTCGTGGTAATCACGAAGATCTACCGAACCGTCTCGATTCAAATCAGCGAGTTGTACAGAGGTTGAGGATGATGTAGAGAAGAAACGATCAACGAGATAGCTAACGTCGGCCGAGTCAACGTCATGGTCTTTGTCAAAATCAGCTGGTTTGCACCAGCCGCCAACTGGTCGAGGTAGACCATCAATCTCACAGCTGGGGATAGCGTAATAACATGCAGGGTAGCTTTGGCACTGGGGCTCACAGGTTGCTGAAGTTGGGGCGGGAGAGACTGTGACCCCAGGTACAAGAGTTGGACGAGGTGTTGGGGTGGGGCTGCCAGGTTGAGGGGTGGCGGTTGGAAGAGGAGTTACAGTGCTGGTTGGACGAGGAGTGGTTGTGAGGGTGGGTGAAATTGAAGGGATTGGGGTGGCAGTGGGCTGGGCGACTATTGGCACCTCATCGCAGTCGAGTCTTTCTGGAATCCATTCACATCTTTCATCGATAGGTGGCAAGACAGCCAGGCAGTTGTTAACACTACCGGTTTTGACGCACTCTCGGCCACACCACTCACAATTATTTGGATCTTGAGGATCTTCTGGAATAGCAAAGCAGCCTCGATGCTCATCGGTACTGATGTATTGGCAATCATAGCCCCTGAGCGGATCACCCTCTTGGCAGGCTTGCATGGTGTTTTTAAGCTTGCAGGTTGAGCCACACCACTCACATAGATTATCATCAGCCTCTTGGGCTTGCTTTCTGGTTTCTTGGTTAATACTGGCCAGGCGGATGGCCGACATCGTGCCCCCCAAAATGACCACGAAAGCAAAAAGGCCAACTGACAACCTAACTGCCTGAGAGGAGAGTAAGTTTTTAACTGGAGGTCTAACTGAAATCTTGGTCAATTTTGCCTTGGACACTACTAGCACTAGCCAAAAAAATTGTTCGACTTTTAGCATACAGAATTTTCAAAGATGAAGTCAATAGGGTTGTCATGTTTATTGGTGTTTTGTAAAAATGCCTTTTTGATGAAAGTTTAGTATACTAGTCACGCAAGTAGATTTTTGAAATCTGACTATTATCTTTTGATTAATAGCGAAATAACGTTATTTATTACCAAACTGCTTTTCAGAGCTACTAGTCCACGTGGATTTAGCTAAACAAGGAGCAAAATGCATTCAGAAAATGAACGAGTTGAGAAGAAAGTCAGAAAGGCCATCATAACCGACGCTGGTTTCGCTAGCCGATATTTACCGATAACCAAAACAATCCCGAAAGCAATGTTGCCGCTTGGCAATCGTCCCATCATGCAGTTTGTTGTAGAGGAGTGTGTTGAGGCCGGCATAGAGGAAATTATCATCGTCTCTACACCCGAAGGTTTGCCGATATATGAGGATTATTTTAATAACAGCGTCAATCGAATCCGCAAACAACTTGCCTCCCAGGGAAAAGAAGATCGTTACGAACCAGTGCAGCATATTTTAGATTTTCCCAAGATCCATGTCATCACTCAGGATCCGAGTTTGCCTTACGGCAATGGTTCACCAGTGGCTTCTGCTCAAAAGTTTGTTGAGGGTGAAGAGGCGTTCTTGGTCTTGTATAGCGACGACGTGATTTTTGGTGAACCAGGAGATGCCAAAAGCCTGGTAGAAGCCTATGAGCGCGATACAAGTGTTGAGGCGATCATTATGTCACAACCTGTTGCTCCAGAGGTAGTTGATAAATACGGCATAATCAGTTTCGCGCGGGAGAGCGATTGTTTATTGGACAATATTATAGAGAAACCTGAGGTAGGTACTGCGCCATCAGATTTGGCTTCCTACGGTCGCTATTTGCTCAAACCCTCGATTTTTGAGTTTCTCACTCCAACAAACACGGGAAAAGACAATGAGCTCTGGACGGTTGACGCCATCACCCAACTTGCGCATTCTAGAAGGGTTTTAGTCGAGCGTACCAAAGGAGAATGGATGACCACAGGTGACCCTGAAAATTATTTCAAAGCCCATTTGCAGTTTGTGATGAAAAACGAAAAATACGGTACCAAAATCAAAGACTGGTGTTAATTGTTGCCGGCCTGGTTAAACCCTATAAGTCTATTTTTGATGATCTTTATTTTTCTAAGTTTTTGGGCCATAATGGCTTGTTCTTTAAGAGTCAGTCCTGAGGGGTAAGCGAATTTTCCTCAACAGTTCTTTAACGGGCCGATGGATTGTGCCGTTACTTCGTGGAGTGATGGTCGTCCTGCCCACCTGGTTTATCCGGGGGAACGGCTACCCCTCACGCCTGGCTCTTGAGGAGTTAGATTTAAATTGTTTTGTTTTTACTGATACACAGTTTTGCTAGTGTGTTTCTTTCTCAAAAAAAATCGCTCAATAGGTTATAATAGCCAGCGTTTGTGGCTGTTTTCATGAATATGCCTTTGATGAAGAAAGTTTTGAGACCAATTTTTATTGGACTTGTAGCGAAATAAAATTTTGTAATAAAAATGCTATTTCACTGCAAGTCTATTGGACGAATAGATAAAAGATCGGTTTAAGCAAGGCAAATCGCCGAAGTAGCTCAGGGGTAGAGCACCATCTTGGTAAGATGGGGGTCATGGGTTCAATTCCCATCTTCGGCTCAGTTTCTGACAGTTGGTGATCGCTCATTTGTTCGTGTATTTAATATTTTGTTATATTAATTAGTATTAGTACACAGTCTGTTGGTACAAGAAACGACAAATTGGCGGGAAGAAGATAAGCCAGGATACTCAAGTGGTCAACGAGGGCAGTCTGTAAAACTGCTGGCATAGCCTTCGTAGGTTCGAATCCTGCTCCTGGCACTGGTGATGAAGCAAATCTTTATTTGTGGCTGGTTGTTCTGAAATACATCAGAAGCAGCTCTAGAAAAACAAGTAAAGTCAGTGTAAAATTGCCATCTTAGCTCAGTTGGTTAGAGCGACAGTTTTGTAAACTGTAGGTCCAGGGTTCGAATCCCTGAGATGGCTCAGACAAATGAGAAATGCGGTGTAAGGGAAAAACTTACGCTGAACCAGAGGCAAAAAACTCGAATCAAAAAGGAAAATATGGCAAAAAAGAAAAAAGGTCCACGACAAATTGTTGGTTTGCAGTGTAGTGAATGCAAAGCCCACAACTACGTTACCGAGTACAACAAAAATAATGAGATCGCTTTAAAACAAGCCACTGGTGAGGGTTCTTTTCCTATCAGTAAATACTGCAAACGCTGTAAAAAGCACACCACACACAAGACGATGAAGAAGTTAAAGTAACTCTTTGTCCTTTAGGGCCAATAGGCCAACTTTTTCTTTTTTATTATTCTTTGGCAACGTCCACAATCTTTTTTATGCCGTGCAGAAATAGCGGCTCAAGGTGATGAGCTTTGCGGGTGGCGACAGTAATCCATGGTTGAAAGTGAATTTTGGGGTTGTAAATTTTGCCTAAAGCAGCAGGGCCCATCAAGTACTGAAGTTGGCCTACAGCGTCTACCGCTTGAATTTTTTGGGCAATGCCCAGGCCTTCGAATACAGCCCTAATGTTGTATTCCCATTCACCCCATTCCTCAAGAGTCAGTAAGAAACAACCTGCAGCAGCTGCGTCATAGGCCATGTCTCCAGAGGGCTTGGTGATGAAGCCGTCGGCCCAGGGGAAGGCAAAACGGATCAGCAGCTCATTGGCATCAACAATCTGGGGATGATGCAAAATCGTTAGATGGCTATGAGGGTTAAGTTTGGTCTGCTGGGTGTGATTTAGCTGGCTGCCAATCTCAAAATTGGCTGGATCTTCAGTCTTTATCAATTTATGGCGCAGATTATTTACTCTGGCAAGTTCAACTGTTAAATCACAAATGTCTTGGTGTGTACCAGCGTAAACCATTAGCTCAATGGGCAAACGTTTTTCTTTAATTGCGGGTAAAATTTGTTGCAAAAACCGTTCGATCTCTGGTTTATTTGTACCCAATCCACCAGTGGTTAAACAAAGGCGAAGAGGACGATGTGACTCCCAGGGTTGTTTATTGCTGCGAGCCGCAATTATGCGAGGATCAACCGGAGGGCCGGTGACAATCACTCGGTTTGGGTTGACTTTTTTACCCAAGAGATGGGCTTTTTCAAGGAATTCGTGCTTGGTGCGCTCGTCAAAAACACAAAAACGAATATTTGGTAGATCGGCGTTGACCAGATAATCCTCGCGCACATGGGGATCAGTGACAACTTGGATAACTTTTTTACCCAATTGCGCTATGATGTTGCCAGAGGCGATATGAAAAGACAGAATTGGCCTCTCAATGTCCTTGGTAAGGTAGATCAAAGGGGGCGTGATGCTCTTGAGGATGGGCAGTTTTTGTCTGCCAAATTTGTCGATTACATCCTTGAGTTTTTTGAGCAATGGCTGTCTGGCAAGAGTTCGGCCAATGGCATCGGTCAGCAAAATATTAAACCAATCTTGATGTGCTACGTAGTTGGATGGGTCAACAATCCAGGCTTTTTGCGGATTAATTCGACCTTTCCAGGCGTGAACTGCTGCGGCAAGAGCCATCGAATAGTGTGCCCGGGAAAAAACAAAGTCGGGGATGCGATCGTTTTCTTTTAGCTGGTGCAGACCCTTGAGGTCTTCTTTGTATGTTGCCGAAACGGTAATGATGGGCAGCTTAGTCGATTCGAGGTAGGCTTTATCTTTGAGAAAGGTTTTTTGCAGAGCTGGGTCAAGGATCTCGCTTGTGGGGTTGGGGGCAGTCATCGCCTGATTTTTGAGAGGAAAATTTGGGTTGGTATTTTGGTTGAAATTTGTCGAGTCAGCACGGCCGTTGGACATATAAATAGGGTAGAGGTTTTTGCTGGTTGGGGCAAGATGGAAATGAAAGAAGAAAAGTGGTACTGGTGTGTAAAAGGGTTAAATTGGTGGGCAAAAACAGTTAGCAAAATGATAGCTCAACAAAAAGATTGCGATTACCGTAAGGCAATTTTTTCTGCAAGTTTTATTAAGTCTTTGTTGAAGGTAAAGAGGTTGAACAGTCCCAGTGATTTCATGATTGCTAAAGTGTAACAATCAACCCAGCTAATATTTTTTGAACTACATGCGCAAAATATTTTTCAGGCGGATTCTATTGTTGATTTTGTTTCGGTAATTATTATCGTGTCACTTTCAAAAATCATGGCCACAAACTCTACAGTTGTTTTTTTGTCAAATCTCTGACTGCCAACAGTAAGCACTTCTCCTAAAACCGCTTGGGAAGTTACATTTTTTTGATGTCCGATTTTGGTTGCAAGGTCAATGGCTTTTCTTACAATGTCGGAAATAGTTTGGTCGTTGCTCTGGGCTAATTGAGCAAGGAGCGATTTTTGTGCGAGAACGTATTGCCAGATTCAGAAGTGTTTCTTACGTAACGACAAAATCAGCGCAAGATTCGCGCAACACAAGATTCTGTTGCCAAGTAATTATCCTGGCTTTATACTACCTGGGCCGAGACGATAGGGCTGTGATGTCAATGGTAGCATGGGGGTCTCCAAAACCTCTCGAGAGGGTTCGAATCCTTCCAGCCCTGCAAATAAGGGAGACCAGCACATTTTTTCTCAAGAAGACAGCCTATAAAAAGAAAAGGGACGGAAGAAAATTTCCTAAAAGTTTTGTAATTTTTGACTGAAGTGACATGATTTTTTACTAGGTTCGAGCTTTTCACTTAAGTATAGGATCTATAGTTTTGATATACTCAGGAAATTGTAGAAAAAAGATAATAAGTTTATGATTGAAGAAACAGTTTTACCCGAAGATAAATCAAGGCTTAGTGTCGAAGAGTGCCAGAGAATTTTTCATAGCATACTAAACATAATCTTAGATTCAAGAGAATCATTTTTTGCTAGGGCACCATTTGTGGTACAAATGGTGCAAAATTATGTGAATGATAATGACAAGTCTGCTTATTTCACAACAGATGGTGGTTTTGGTGCAAATATTATTGTTGATAATGGAGTTGCCAAACCGAGTATTGATTTGAATATAGAAAAAGGGCTCAAAAGTCGCAATTTAAGGAGAAGAATTGCAATTAGACTTGGGAGGGAAAACGTTACAGATGAAGATATTTTTCGCTTTGCTGTTGGTCACGAACTTGGGCATTTAATTCAAGGTTTAGCTGATTATGTTTCCTTGGAAGATATGGATCTAAACAGGATGGCAGAAGCTGAAGCATTAAAACGAGAAATTGCTAGATATAATCAAAGTGTTCAGGAGAATGAAGCAATAAAAAAGGCTCAAAGTTTTTTTCTTATGCTTTTCGATGACGATATAGATCGTGCTTGGGATGGTACTTGTTTAGATTCAGAAAATTATACAGTTGAAGAATACTCTAAGTATGTTAATTCTACTCCAGAAACAAACGCTGATTTTATTGCCTTATGGATTATGGGAATGGATAATGTCGAAATGGAGGCTTCACCGCAGAATGGAGGTTACAGTCTTAATGATTGGAAGAAATGGGCAGAGAATCATAGGATTGACGTTGCTCAAATAACTTAGTTTTAACATTTTCAAACTATAGGCTCAAATTTGCTCTCATACTCGACGAAAACCAAGTTCCAACACATTCCACTAGTCCCTGCTGATAAATTTCCAGGCTAAAATATAAATTAATGCCACTATTTTATATTTTAAACAAATGGTCTATAATCTGTTATAGATTATGAAATTTGCCCAAAAACAAGATATTTTTGATATCCCAACAGATAGTTTATCCTCAATTCAAGTTCTTGAAGCATGGGAACAAGCGTCCCATTATTTAGGTCAAGTAAATCAGCTTTCAACTTCAATTTTTGATTTATCGTTTATTATTGACACTTTAAAAAATATTGAGGCATTAAATAGTGCCAAAATTGAGGGGACAACCGGCAACTTGGAAGACCTATACATGGAAGACTTCTTGAGTCTTGAGAAGAAAAAGGAATTAAAATTGTTTAGTGCCTTGAATTATAAATATACAATTAATGAGTTGGAAAGAATTGTTGCTGGATATGGAAAAATTGACGCTGGTCTTATTCGTCATTTGCATAAACTTCTAACGAAAAATGATCCAGCAACCCACGGTGATCCAGGAATCTTTAGAACCACTCAAGTTAAGATTCGTAACAGTAAGCTTGGAGACTTCTTTCCTCCTGAGCCTTTTGAGGTTAGTTATTTAGTAACTCAATTATTTGAAAAGGTTTCTAATTTACCCGATTTGAGTTTGCCTTGGATTGCTATACGTCATTTTCAGTTTGAAGCCATACACCCATTCGAAGATGGAAATGGAAGAACTGGACGGTTGCTGATCCTTGCTTATCTTCTATTGAATAAGAAACATTTATCTGCTCCAATATTGAATATTAGTCAATTTTTTGAAAAAAATAGAGATGAATACGTTTACCATCTTAGAAATGTTACAGATGTCGGAGATTATAAAAAATGGACGCTTTTTTTCTTAAAGGGAGTTGAAGAACAATCTCGAGAAGTCGTAAGGTTGATAAATGAACTACGAAATATCAAAAGAAAAGACGAAGAGGTTGTAACCTCAAGCTTTAGAAACAGTTCTACCCCGTTGTTATTATTGGACTTTTCACTTCAGGAGTTTTTCTTTACTATTACAGAATTTGAAGCTTATCTCAAAAAGAAAAAAGTTCCCCTTAAGGCTATTTATCAAACAGCTAGAAATAATATTTTGCGTTTTGAACAGATTGGCTTATTAAAGAAAAGTCATAAAAGAGGACTGGCTGATACCTATGTACATGTTGGTCTAAGAAAAGTGTTGATGGAAAAGAAATAGGTTCCAACATCCTCCACCAAGCCCTGCACTAAAAAAGAATGTCTCGTTCTTTATTCTCCCCACCTTATTTCAACGATGTTGCCGATGGAGACAGAAATCTCTTTTTCTCCTGGAGGAATAACAAGCTCAGTGGTTATTGTTTTTCTATCATTTGGATATTCAAAAGTAATTATTAGGTCTCGAGCCCCAGTATTGAACAAACTGACGCGATTATGTGGTTCGCATCTTCCAATTAGTTCTTCCAGCTCTTGGTTTGGTTTTTGTGAGAGCTCCCACTGACACTTTTTACTCCACTCACCATCACCGAAAGCACTTCTAGAAATATTTAAACCCGGAGAAATTTGGTGAATATCGTATGGATCAAAATTTTGGTATGCCTGGTGTTTTTGGAATACGGTTATGCCGGTTGCGGATAATAAACCAAGTGAAACTAATGAAAGTACGACAACACTCATTCTTGCTTTAGTGGAGAGTTTTTGCCACTGTTGCTCAATTCTTGCTTTTGCACGTTCAAGATTGCTAGGGGTGATTGTTTTGTTATTGAACCAGGTGAACAACATGCCATAGCCAATGATGGAACAGAAGACCTGACTCTCCATTATTTTGGGTTGGTGGAGTAGCCCAATGCCCAAGAGTGATTTGTCGAGCGAAACTGTCTGTTAACCAGAAATCTTCTCCCCGAAAAATTGTAAAAGGTCTTTGCGATAGCTTTCATCGGCAAGCATAAAACTCAAGTGCGCCTTGATGTAACGGATTGGATCGCCGGTGGTCATCCACTCGCCGTCAACAACTTTGAGGCGCACCCGACCGTTTTGGGCAACGTGGTGGTTGGCATCCTGCAGCCAGAGTTCGCCGTCTAGGCCGAGCGCATCGGGATTGAGATATTCAAAAATTTTGGGAGTCAAGATATAGCGACCATAAGAGGCCAGGTTGGAGGGAGCATCTGCGGGAGTGGGTTTTTCCAAAACTGTCTCGACTTCATCATCAGTACCAGGCTTGATTTTGACCATGGCATAGCGGTTAATCTCTGAATCTGGCACTGGCTGAACCGCCAAGATTCCGTCACAGGGGTCGCGGTGATAATCGTCGACTAGTTGCTTGACAGCGCTCACCTGGCTCAGGACAAGATCATCGCCCCACATAGCTACAAAGGCCTCTTCGTCTTTAACCATTTCTTTGACAGTTAAAAAGGGGCGGCCATTGCCGTAGGGGAGGGTTTCGTCTTGAGGTACGACCGTAACTCTGGGTAGGTCAAAAAGTCGGCGGACTTTTTCCCAACGATCCATCTTTTTTTGTTTGATCATTAAGGCCTTGATATTATTGGCTCGGCCGTAAAAAAAGTCCTCAAATTTGCTAACTTCGTGTGGTGCTGCCACAATAATAACTTCTTTGATGCCGGCTTCGGCGCATTCTTCGACCAGATATTGAATAATTGGCTTGTCGATCACGGGCAGCATTTCTTTGGGGATGGTTTTGGTGATTGGCAAGAATCTTGAACCAAAACCAGCAGCGGTAATGACAGCTTTAGCAATTGGCATGGAGTCCTTTTTAAAGTAACTAATTCATAAAAATGTTTTTATTGTAAACTAATATAGCAGAGGTTGAGCATCAAGAGTTTATAAAAAAGTGATTCCATACTACGACTTATAAGACAGTTTTTCTATAAACTCTATTTTTTAAGCCAATTTTATAAACTAATCGACATATGGGTTAGAATACTCATAGTAAGGTTAATTAGTTATTTTGTAGTTGTTAAAAAACAGAGAAGAAAATGACAGTCGAAAATATACATGGGACTAATAATTATCCTGAAGATGGCGATCCGTCCCAAAGTGGAGAGTTGTCTGTATCAAGTTTGTTGGAGGGTGTTTTGAATCTTTGTCTGCGAAGTTTCACGTATAATATCAGCTCAAGTTGGCAATTAATTCCTGAAAGAAATGTCTTGGATGTTTTTGGTTCGATCGAAAAAGCAGAAACATTTTGCCAAAAATGGCCTTATGGTGTCATCATTTACCCAGTTTATACTCCATTTTTTACTTCTGATGATCCTAATATTATTTCCGCCAGAGAGAATCTTTATCTTCAACTTGGCGGTTTGAATCAAGGCTTAACCTGGCTTGCTTGTAAAGAGGAAATATGGCTGTTTTTTAGAAAAGATATGGAACAAGAAATAAATCAATTGAGACATGAAATTGTTGATGATGCTCCATTGGCACTGAGTGCTGTACTTGTAGTGTCCCAAGAGTAAGTTGTTAAAAAATATGAATCGACAAAAAACTATCGCTCGTGAGCTTATCGCAATCATCGGAGTCTCCAACGATCCGCAAAAATATGGCCACAAGATTTTTGTTGACTTGTTGGCAGCGGGACATCCTGTGATTGGCGTTAATCCCAAGGGTGGGGAAGTGGCTGGTCAGAAGCTGGTTTCGCGTCTTGAGGAAATCACACCAATTCCCGACTTAGTCATCATAGTTGTGCCCCCAGCTATTGCCATAAAAGTTGCAGAACAAGCCGCCGAGCTGGGAATAAAACGCATTTGGTTTCAGCCGGGGTCAGAGTCCGACGAGGCCATTAAAATTGCCAAAAGTCATGGAGCCGAGGTTATTAGCAACGCCTGTTACATGAAACAACAGGGTTTGTGGTAGATAAATGATAGAATTTGTCTATGAAAAAACCAACCAACGATTATAAAAAATTTTTAGCGTTCTCTCTAATTATTTTGGCTTCATTACTAGGTGTAGTGATTTTGATCGGCATGCTTTTGGGAAAGAATGGTAAAAAGTTGGAGCTTTCAATTGTCTCCAATAATTCTCAAAAAAATGGCCCGAACACTGCCCCCAACCAGGTAAAAGAGGCACAGATGCCCTCCACAACTCCCCAGCCATCAGCAACCCCAACCCCTGAGCCAACAGCAACCCCAACTCCTACGCCAGCACCGGCAGTGACTCAAGTAAATGTTTATGGAATCGATTACTCTGACGGTCGGGCAATCGACTTTGTAACCAGTGTCAAGTTCTCGGTTTATGATGCCAAAGGCAAACTGGTTGCGACTAAAACCAGCGAAGCTTCGTACGAGAAAGTTGCAAGTGGAGCTCTCGATACCCCAGACGCAATTTTTTATCTCCAGGCCGGCACTTATACAATCAAGGGCGAGACAGATACCAAGGTTGGAACAGCCCAAAAAACTGTTGAAATTTTAGAATATCTCCAGGGTGCGCCCGTTGCTATGTACACTAAGCCAGGGAAAATTACTGGCAAGTTGTTTGTAGATGCCAATAGCGACAACAAATACGACCCAAATGACAAACTGCTGGCTGACCAACCGATATATGCCTACTTTTTTGCTTCCAATGATAAGGTTTTTTTGGGCGCCACCACTAAAACTAACAGCGCTGGTGAATTTGAATTAACTATCGATAAGTACGCAGGCACCTATCAACTTCAAACGGATGCAAACTTGCCATATGCCTATTACAAGAATTTTAGAACAGAAGTTCAGGCTGGTCAGACTGTTAGCCAAGATATTATGCTTTGGCCGAGGTAGAATTGGCAAATATTTGGTGAATTCTATCCAGAGCAAAAAACCTAGACTTGAGAGAATTCTATGGCGATATGCAATTTCCGGTTTTGCATACTCGTAATGTATAATTGTCTTCCTAAGTTAGTTCCTGAGACTTGCATGTTCAAGTCAATTTTATTAAATACGATTAACAAAAGAGGCTGCGTTGTGCTTTTTTTTGTTAAACATAAAAAGGGGTAAGTGTGTCACAAAAAACTACTTCTGCAAAAAAAAATTCTGAGCGTCAAGCTTTTAAACAAAATATCTGGCAGGATGAGATCAACGTCCGCGATTTCATTTTCACGAACATGACTTCATACGATGGTGATGACTCTTTTCTTGAGGGGTCAACTGCCAGAACAAAAGAACTTTGGGAAAAAACCAAAAAAATCTTGGAAAAAGAACGCAAAAATGGTGGCGTTCTTGACATTGACACCAAAACAATTCCAACCGTAACTTCACACAAGCCAGGATATATTGATCAGAAACTCGAAACCATTGTTGGCGTCCAAACAGATGAACCTTTAAAAAGAGCTATCAAACCTTTTGGTGGCTGGCGCGTAGTTAAGCAGGCTTGCGAGGAAAACGGCAAGGAGCTTGATCCAGAGGTGATTAAAATTTTTAGTGAGTATCGAAAAACCCATAATGATGGCGTATTTGACGTTTACACTGAAGAAATGCGCAAGATTCGATCCTCTGGCTTGATTACTGGTTTGCCAGACAACTATGCTCGTGGTCGGATCATCGGCGACTACCGTCGTCTTGCTTTATACGGTACAGATCGCTTGATTGAGGCCAAAGAAGCCGATAAAAAAGCCCTCGAGGGAGTCATGACCGATGAGGTAATCCGGTTGCGCGAAGAGGTTAGCGAGCAGATCCGTGCACTCAAAGCGATTGCCCAGATGGCGCAAGAGTATGGTTTTGATGTGACCAAGCCTGCCACCACTGCTCAGGAGGCGATTCAGTGGACGTATTTTGCTTTTTTGGCAGCTGTTAAAGAACAAGATGGCGCAGCTATGAGTTTAGGTAATGTCAGTAGTTTCTTGGATATCTACATCGAGCGAGACTTGGCTAATGGTTGGATTACTGAGGCCGAAGCGCAAGAAATGGTTGACCATTTTGTCATGAAACTGCGCTTAATTCGTCACTTGCGCATGGACGAGTACAACCAACTTTTTGCCGGTGACCCTACTTGGGTAACGGAATCGATTGGTGGTTTGTGGAAAAACGGCCAACATAAGATTACTAAAACTAGTTTTCGTTTCTTGCAGACCCTGTACAACCTAGGCTCTGCTCCTGAGCCGAATCTAACCATTCTTTGGTCCGATAAATTGCCAGAAGGTTTTAAAAAATTCTGCGCTAAGGTTTCGATTGATACGTCATCTCTTCAATACGAAAACGATCAATTAATGTGCAGCGCTGGTGATACCGATGATTACTGTATCGCTTGTTGTGTTTCCATGATGGAGACAGGTAAAGAAATGCAGTTTTTTGGTGCTCGTTGTAACTTGGCCAAAACCTTGCTTCTTGCTCTAAACGAGGGTCGTGACGAAATTTCTGGAGTGGAGTTGGTTCCAGGAATCGAGCCAATGCCTGAGGGTCCACTTGACTACGATCAAGTTATGCGTCGTTTTAATATCACCATGAATCATGTGGCAGGTAGCTATACCAACATTATGAACGTGATTCATTACATGCACGACAAATACTACTACGAGAAAGCCCAGATGGCTTTTATGGACACTGAGGTCAAGCGTAACATGGCTTTTGGTATCGCTGGTTTGAGCGTGGTGGCGGATTCATTATCGGCTATTAAGTTTGCCAAAGTCACTCCTGTTCGTAATGAGCAGGGTTTGACAGTCGATTTCGAAGTCGAGGGTGATTACCCATGCTACGGCAACGACGATGATCGGGTTGATATGATAGCTCGTGATCTGGTGCGTGACTTCAATCAGGAATTGGGTGAGCACCACATTTATCGTAATGCAGTGCCAACATTGTCAGTTTTGACAATTACGTCCAACGTTGTTTATGGTAAAAAGACAGGGTCTACTCCCGATGGACGAAAATTAGGTGAGGCTTTCGCCCCAGGAGCCAACCCTATGCACGGCCGAGACAGATCAGGAGCTATCGCTTCCTTGAACTCGGTCTCAAAAATTGACTACATGAACGCTCGTGACGGTGTTTCTAACACTTTCTCGATCGTGCCGAAGTCTCTTGGTGGTGGTCGAGAAGAGCAGGTTGGTAATTTAGTTGGCACGCTTGATGGATATTTTGGAAAGAATGCCCATCATTTAAATGTCAACGTTTTGAACCGTGAGACTCTCATTGAAGCTATGGAGCATCCCGAAAAGTATCCCCAGCTGACAATTCGTGTCTCTGGTTATGCTGTCAACTTTGTACGTCTAACACCAGACAAACAAAAAGAGGTGATTGCGCGAACGTTTCATGAATCCATGTAAGTTACACTAACAAATTTTTTTGTCCGTGAGACTCTTTTGTTTGTAATTGGCAAAAAAGTATTGGTGTTATTTTTTTTGTGCTGTCTCAATCTTTTTTGCCAATTTTGCTCGTATCGTCTCAATACAAAAAAATTTGTTAGTTTTCGTTGCGGGTTGGAGTTACTGGAAATCCTCTTTTATTTTTACTGTCAGAAAACACTTTGACTGGTGTTGTGGTTTGATAAATAATTGCCAGAGTTTTTCTGTCAGGCTGCAGGAATCGGATTTAGGTAACAAAAAAATTGTTACATGTTCGTTTTGCAAGTGGAGTTGAATTATTTGTTTTTTTTGGTGAAATTCTTTGATGGTATCGTCTCAATACAAAAAATTTTGTTAGTTTTCGTTGAGGGTTGGAGTTACCGGAAATCTTCTTTTATTCTGATTGTCGACGCGTTTCCAAAACCAACAGTATATAGAACATTTTGATGCTCAATCCTGGAAAACGGGACCGATTTTTGATGTTCTTCGATTAAAAATTGGTTAGTTGGATCAGTGTGCTGTTCCACATATTGTTTGGCCAGCTCCATAAAAGGCGAGATCGATTCCAAAATTAGGTAACAAGTTTGGATTTCGCAATGACAATCAACAGAGACATCGGTGATGCGATCAGGATAAATTTCAGTGACAAGTCTGTCGAGAAATCTAAGATGCAACTCTCGACGTTCTTTGGGTATTGGCCGAGTGTAAAAAAGTGAGTCGTTGATAATAATGTGAGTGACAAAGTAGGCGATACTTTGTAAACCACCTGGCACTTGGGAGAGCTTTTCCCAAGCTTCATCTATTATTTGATATAGATGATCGATACAATTTGCAAATCTGTCTTCAGCAAAAGAATAGTAGTAAAGAGTCAGAAAGTTGATGGCATAGGTGGCCAGGGATAGCATGGCTGGTTGATCAAGCCAAAGACGATTGGCAACCTGATCAAGCTGCTGCGGTTGCCAGGATTTTAGGACTTGTTTAAGATCAAGCTTCCAAAGCTTTTGAGCAAAAATCGCGGTCAGAGAATCGCGTGTTAATGGTCGCAAATCTGGATATTTGTTCAAATAAGCTACTCTTTCAGGAAGTACCGGATCGAGTGGGTTTTTAAGATAATGTTGCAGAGTTTTAATTTGGTACTCTGTCTGTTGATCTTTGATTTCTTGATCGAATATTTGGTCAAGTATTTTTTTGGCGTCTCTGTCTTGAATGATTAACCAGCTGCGACTTAGAAAGTGAAACCAGGTGTAATCTGAAAGTCTCTGATGGTTGGAGAAGAAATAGTTTTTAACGCGGAGGGGTGAGAGGTGGGACATATTTAATAAAGTTGAATATCTAGATATTATAATAGAGAATACCCAATATGCTCCATATTCACTCGATCGAGACATTTGGCACTCATGACGGCCCAGGAATCAGGCTGGTACTGTTTTTGCAGGGCTGCATTTTTCGTTGTCTGTATTGTCAAAATCCAGATGCGCGGCCGCGCCAAAGTCCAGAGGCAAGAGACATGACTTCAGAACAAATTGTAGCCTTGTTGCAAAAACAAAAAACCTATTTTGGAGATGGGGGTGGCCTCACTGTCTCAGGTGGTGAGCCAACTGTCCAGGCTGATGGTTTGATTGAACTATTTACCGCGGTTAAAAAAGCTGGTTTTAGTATTGCTTTAGACACTTGCGGGGCATTTTTTGACGAAAAAATTAATCGCATTTATGAGTTGGCGGACGTGATTTTGTTGGATGTCAAACACATTGATCCAGAGTGGCATAAAAAAATAACTGGCCAGAGCAACGAAAATCCGCTTAAAAATGCTGATTATGCCGAAAAAATTGGTAAGCGGCTTTGGTTGCGCTATGTGCTTGTGCCTGGCTGGAGTGATCAACCGGAACACCTGGAGGCATG
The DNA here is from genome assembly GCA_049322575.1 of Patescibacteria group bacterium. GTDB lineage: Bacteria > Patescibacteriota > Microgenomatia > UBA1400 > PJMF01 > JBMORQ01. The sequence goes on along the minus strand of JBMORQ010000026.1, from coordinate 6,224 downwards.
GGCCAAGCGCTTTTCAAATTTTAAACACCTAGAAAAAGTTGAGATTTTGCCTTATCACACTCTTGGAGTTCACAAATATAAAGCCATGGGCTTGCCATATCAATTGGAAGGCGTACCGCCAGCCACAAAAGAGCAGGCTGAGGCAGCTAAAGAGATTTTTGATAGGCATTTGAAAAACGTGGTGGTGAGATGAGTTTGGCGAAACGTCGAGAGAGATTGAGTCAGCTAATTATCAAAAAAATGAGTTTTTGCCAAAAATGACACAAAAACTTTTGAATATGGCATACTTTTTCCAGATTCATCCTTAAAAAGCTCATTGAGCGACCAGAGAATTGTAATTATTTTATCCTGTCTTTGTTTAGTATTAGGATCGAGAAATATAATTTGCTTGAGTAAGCATGATAGACTGTTTAGTCGTGAATAGAGTTGCGAAATTATGTTTGCATCAGTGTTAAGGTTGCTAGTATTTTGGTTTGCATGTTCGTTAGAAATAAGATGACTGGCAATCTTATCAACACTTTGCTGCAGCAATAAAAAATTTATCGAGTGAACTTGTTCTAGGATCTCATCCTCGGTTAATAAGGAAATCTGCTCGGCTTCCATTCTAATCTTGAAGGGTTCTTTGTTAACAACAACATGCGCCGATTTTCTAGGTAAATATAATTTAGAATCTTCATGAAAACCAAAGAAATTATTTGCTATATGAAATGCATTTTGTAGGCAGTGAAAATAATTTAAGTTATCACTGGCAATTGGCTCGATTCCAGTATTATCTCTTTCCTGAAATAACATGCGTCGATTATAAATGAAAAGGTTGATATATCAAGACTGTACTTGAGTAATGTTTCTTGAGAGATTTGAACTGTGGTGAGATGAGCGAAAGCTGCAGAATCAGTTTTCACCACAAATTTTTTATTTTAAGTATGATTTTTTCTATTACTCCACTTTTAAGTAAGCATAGTTTGTAATAAAATCACCGCATTATTTTAGCTGTATATCTACTAAAAAAAATTTCGTCATTAATAATCACAATCTTAATTAACGACAAAATTCGAAAGGCTCCATGTCCTATCAAGCTCTTTTTTATCCCAAAGCCATAGCCATGATTGGCGCATCCAGGAACCTGAAGACAGTGGGTAATGACGTGGTCAAAAATCTTGTAACTCAGGGCTACGAGGGTGAGATTTATCCGGTAAATCCTAAAGCAGACAAACTTTATGGTAAAAAGGTTTATGCCTCCGTTGAACAGATCCCTGGAGACATTGATTTAGCTGTGATCGCTGTACCAGCGTCTTTCGTGACAGCCGAAATAGAAAAAGCTGCTGCTAAAGGTGCCAAGGCAGCTATCGTCATCTCGGCTGGTTGCAAAGAGATTGGCAACATTGAGCTGGAACGCAATTTATCGGCAAAATGCCGCGAACTAGGTGTGTCGTTGGTTGGTCCAAATTGTCTGGGAATTATCAATCCTGAAATCAAAATGAACGCCTCTTTTGCCGCCCTGATGCCAGAGCCAGGCGATGTAGCTTTTGTTTCTCAGAGTGGCGCACTTTGTACGGCCGTTTTGGACTACGCTAAAGAACTCGGTATTGGTTTTTCCAAATTTATGAGCATTGGCAACAAGGCAGACATTAACGAGTTAAAACTCATTAAATACTTTGCCCAAGATCCACAAACGAAAGTAATTGCCATGTACGTTGAGCAATTGGAAAATGCCCCAGAACTCATTAAAACTGTACAAGAAATTACTCGAGGTAAAAATCCCAAGCCGATCATTATGCTCAAGTCCGGTAAGACCGAGGCTGGTGCTGGCGCTATTGCCTCTCACACAGGTTCGTTGAGTGGTGGTGACATTGCCTACGAATCATTGTTTGCTCAGGCAGGTATCATTCGTGCCGAAAGTATTAGTCAGTTGTTTGATTACGCACAGATCTTTTCAAAAAACAGTTTGCAAAAAGTTCGTCGCGTTAGCATCATCACCAACGCTGGTGGTCCTGGTGTCTTAACTACTGATGCAGTGGTGGAGAGTGGCTTGGAGATGGCCGAATTGGCTCCTAAAACTGTCAAAGCTCTCCGAGAATTTCTGCCAGCCGCTGCCAGCACCCACAACCCGGTGGATATTTTGGGTGACGCGGTAGGTGACCGTTACAAACAGGCTTTGGAATTAGTTGCCGAAGACCCAAATACCGACGCCATCATTTTGTTATTAACACCTCAGTCAATGACAGAAATTGTCAAAACAGCCAAGGCAGTGGTAGCGACACGTGCCAACACCAATAAGCCGATGATTGTTAGTTTCATGGGGCAAGAAACTGTCCAACCTGGAGTTGACGCTATGAAACAAGCCGGAGTGGTCACTTCAACCTTCCCCGAGCCAGCTGCTAAGGCCATGGCAACCTTTGGCAAATTTGTGGATCGCGCCGACAAGCCAATAGCTCGTCCTTTGCGCTATGCTGATGTTGACAAAGAAAAGGTTGGCCAAATCTTTGCGGCAGCAAAAGCAAAAGGCAAGACCTCCTTCCCAGAGTCTGAGGCAATTGAAATATTAGCTGCTTACGGTTTCCCAATGTTGCAGTCGGCTCAAGCTGCTACTGCTGTCGACGCTAAAAAAGCCGCTACCAAGATGGCAGGCAAAAAAGAGATGAAGTTTGCCATGAAAATCGTCTCGCAGGATATCTTGCACAAGAGTGACGTGGGTGGGGTAATGCTGAATGTTACCTGTGAAACAGTCGAAGACAGCTTCAAGCAAATGATGAAAACTGTTGCCAAGAATAAACCCGAGGCTCGTCTGGACGGTGTCTTGTTGGTCGAGATGGCTCCAGCCTACGGAACCGAAACAATTCTGGGTGTTAATCGCGCCCCAGGATTGGGAACCATGGTGATGTTCGGTTTGGGAGGAATTTATGTCGAGGTTCTCAAGGATGTTAGCTTAGCTTTTGTGCCTCTTACTAAAACAGACGCCGAGAGAATGATTGATGGCCTACGTTCGTCAGCAATTTTTGCCGGTGTGCGTGGCCAAAAACCAGCCGACCGAGCCTTGATGATCGAGAGTATTGGTCGTTTAGCGCAACTAGTAAGTGATTTCCCGGAGATCGTTGAGCTCGATATCAATCCACTTTTGGTTTTACCTGAGGGGGAGGGGGTTAAGGCTCTGGATGCGAGGATTGTAATTGAGTAACTTTCTCATTACAGATCTTGATTTTGCTGTCTAACTCATCTATTTGATTCTGGAGTAACCAAGGTAGGAGCATATCGGTAAACTTGGTATGGACGACGCATTCGGAATAGGCAAGTTGCTTTTGGCCAAATTTTTCTAGATCGAGTCTTGCTGAGTATAAGAGGACCTCCTTTATTGCATACTTATTTCGCAATTCGGTGAGATAAAAGAAGTACCTTTCGACTGCAAAAATAAGCCCAATCAGAACTAGAAAGAGCACTACAACCTGCCAAGAATTGTTAGAATTTTTTTGACTGTTTTTAGTTTTTGTTTTGTCGTTTGGCATTAGTTCTTTGATTTTATTTTACTCAACAAATAGCGATTTTATTAACGCTTTTTTCGGATTGTCACCTGAAACAACGATTTTAATTGCATCTCCAACTTTTAGTGACTCCACGTATTTATTGCGATGTAGCGCATTGCCAGTTATGAATTCTTTGCCATCGAAGTTATAGCGATATTCAATTCGGCCTCGATCATTGTATAGGTTAATAAAGGTAACTTTAGCATTTATGATTTTGCCATTTTTCAAAATGTCTTTAATTTGTTTAATGCGAATAGCTAGTAGTGGTAAAAAAATGAGCAATGATATTATGAACAATCCAGAAAAAAACCAAGGATTAATACTTTCATTTCCATTTCTGCTTAAAATTCCAGGTAAAATTCTTAAAGTGACCGAATCGATGAAAACTACGCCAGCAATTAGCGGAGTAAGAGTCGAGACCATAACGGCATAATCTGCTAAAAAGACTTTTTTGAATGTGGTTTGCATACTACACATTATATAATACCTCTATGTCTACAGCGATTTATGCTTTTTCTGGTGATCCAATAACTTTTGGCCACATCAACATTATTGAGCGTGCTGCCAAGATTTTTGACAAAATTATTGTTGCAATTGGTGTCAACCCAGATAAAAAATATACTTTTTCACTCGAGGAACGTGTTGAGATGGCCCGCCAGTCATTAAGCCATTTGCCGGAAGTCAGGGTTCTGTCTTTCCAGGGATTATTGGTTGACTTTGCCTACGAGCAAAAAGCCGATGTGATTGTTAAAGGTGTGCGTAATGCAGCCGACTTTAATTACGAGGCTGTTTTGAATCAGCTTGGGGATAGCCAGAAATTAGGTTTGGAAACAGTTTTGTTGCCGGCCGATCCTAAATTAGCTCACGTTAGCTCGAGTGCGGTCAAAGCACTACAGCGAGAACAGGGTTTAATACACGAATTTGTGAGTTTGTCCGTTAAAAGTCGCTTGGAGGAGAGGTTGTCTGGACAATACATCATCGGTGTAACAGGTGAAATTGCAGCCGGTAAATCGTACCTATGTCACCGCCTGGTGGAACTAGGAAGACAGTACAACATTCCAGTCTGTAATATTGATCTTGATGAGATCGGTCATGAAATCATTGGTTCTTTGACTGAGCCCCGTTACGCTGATGTGAGACGACAGATTATCGAGTGTTTTGGCAAGGAGGTTGCTGAGGGAAATGGCCTAATCAACCGTAAAAAATTAGGTGAAATTGTTTTTAGCGATCGCGAAAAGCTCTCCCAATTGAATCGCATCATGTACCAGCCTTTACTGGTACGTTTGAGACGTAGCTTGTACGGAAAAAAAGGTCTAATTTTATTCAACGCTGCCTTGCTAATAGAATCAAACATGAGCCATTTATCCAACAATCGCATGATTTTAATTGATTTGTCGCCTGAGGTTCAGGCAAAAAGGATGGCCAACAGGGGTTTGAGTGCTGAGCAGATTGCAACTCGTTTGGCCAGCCAATATGATTTCCTTACAAAAAAGCGACTTCTACAGCAGAAGATTGACCAACAGGGGTTTGGTAAAATTTGGCAGATAACGGGAGATGCCAACGATCAAGAAATTGCAGAGTTTTTTAGAGAAATTGTGGGTTATTTTAAGGAGTTGTCTATTTAATAGACTTGTAGTGAAATAACATTTTTATTACAAAACTGCTTTTAAGTACTGCAAAGGTTTTTTTCTCGCTCGAAGTAGCCATGCTACTACTTCGCTCAAAAAAACCCTTTTCGTTCAAAAAAATCAGTTTTTCACTACAAAATTTTATTTCGCTACAAGTCTAATTGTGGGAATGAGTCAGAATCTCTCACTGCAGGATTCTATTGCACAGTCAATGCCATCGAGGAGGTGAATAATGAGGAAGACAGTGATTTTTGACTTTGACGGAACGATTGCAAACACTTGGGAAATGGTTGGAGAGTTACTTGAGATAATTGCTCCAGAGTTTGGTTATGAAGTGCTAAGTGAATCGGAGTTGTTGAATCTTCGCGATTTAGGTTTAAAGAGCGTGCTGAAGAAACTTAAAATTCCCTGGTGGCAGGTACCCAGAATGGCTCTGCGCATTAACCAGGAAATTGGTAAACGATTAGCAAAATTACGGCCGATTGACGATATTTCTGAGGTTTTAACCCAGCTTGCAACTAATTACTCGTTAGGAATTGTCAGTTCTAACAGGCGAGACAACATTGTACGCTTTCTTGAACTGTACAATTTGGAATTTTTTGATTTTGTCTATTCTGAGAAGTCCCTTTTTGGTAAGGATAAAATGCTACTGTCGGTCATAAAAAAGCATAAACTAACCAAAGATCAGGTAATATACGTGGGAGATGAGGTTCGGGATTTGGAGGCAGCAAATAAAGTTGGCGTTAAGATGGTGGCGGTAGAATGGGGGCTTAACAGCTCTGTGGCGTTCGCAAAACAGAAGAAACAACCTGCCAGTCAAGTTTCCAGTCCAGCTATGTTGCCAATGGCTGTTAGTCAGATTTTCGCCTAAATTCTTTTTCGTTCTTTGTTTGGGTGATGTTTTAGCAGCATGATTGTTGTCATTTTCTTAACGAAAGAAAAGCGAATCTGTGGCTAATGTAAAACAAATGGGTTGCTAAAATTGGTATTTCTCTTGCTTGTATCAATCCTTTTTTATGATATTTTCCTCAGAATGAACAAAATCTAGTCTCTAGACCATACAATATAGGTTGTCCAA
>JBMORQ010000025.1:0-7235 GCA_049322575.1 Patescibacteria group bacterium | reverse complement strand
CTCCAACTGCAGCTGGAAAAAGTTCAGGATGTTTGAGAAGATATGTAAAGTTCATGGGCAGTTCCTTTACTAGAGAGATTGGTACTGCCCATCATTTTATCAAACGTTATTTCGCTACAAGTCTATTTACTATGGCTTATTTAAGTAGGCTCGTTACTATCATCTTTTTTTAGATGATGCAAGAACTTGTATTACTTCCATAGCTATTTCAATAATAATAGCTGGCAAATGCAAAATGTCCAGCAAGCACCCCGGCCCATTTCCACGTCTGTCTGATTCCATACTCATATTTTTCCCTCTGGTTAAAATAATAAACTATGATATTCAACCGAATAATATATTATACAACTCATAAAGTTTATTTAGCTGAGTTTACATCTCTTGCTTTCTGCAAAAGAGAAGGTTTTATACATCTTTTGTTGATTCCCGTTATTAGTTCCATCATTTCCCGAGCATTCAAAACGAATTTCTCATCTGTATCATCATATCGTGAGAAAAGATGTTGTGGATTGTGTCCAAGATCGTGAACAAAATCGATAAAAAGTGAATTGTTACCAAACCCTTGCTCGTTCGCTGTTTGAACAAGAATTTTAACAGCATCTTCCAAGGTGAGACTTCTTTCCTCGATAAAACGGCCAATTAAAGGTCTGAGCATTGGTACATACAATGATAAGAGTTGCAGATCTTTATGCCATCTACTTGTTCTTTCTTGATCACTAGCAGATAACTGATCCTGTTTTAATTCTTCGGTTTTTTTACATTCTTGAGAGAAGAAATCCCTAAGTTTTCGTCTAATATATTCAATTCTAGGTTTCCTTTTACCGTCAACACAATTTAACACGGGAGCATCGGCGTAACGAATGGCATCAGGTCCATGCTTATCAATAACACCTTGTAATACGATTCCATCACCACCCGGGTGGTTGTAGTCATTCTCCAAAATTTTCCTAACATCGCCTCGATAGGCACATTGACCACCAGCAAAGTGCAATCCAGTTTTAATTGCTTTTGGGCGATTTATCATATCTAGGGTTGAGTTTATAGCATAAGCACCTGTAGACAATAACCTCAGAAGCATAATTTCGTATCTGGAAAGCTCCTTAGGACCATAAGAAACAATTCTCGGACCAGCAGAGATAACGGTACCTTCCTTATTGAGTGGCTCCAGGATATTATGTAGCCAGTTTATCGGAACGATCGAATCTGCATCGAGTACAATAATTTTTTTTCCGGTGCTAGCGAGCAAGCCAAAATTATATGAAGCATATGGTCCTGAAAGCATTGGCTCAATCAACGGCTTAATAACAACTGGAAGTTGCAATTGTTCTACAAAAGACCACACAGGATCGTCCTGATTATTATGCATTACTAGTGAAAGCTGGATTGTGCCAAGATCAGTTGTGTTTAGCCTTGAAAGACTTAAAAGCAATGCAGGGAGATCATGAATGTTTTTATGAACAGGAACAATTACTTCTACATCAGGATTTTCTGAATTCTTTGAAAACTTTTGCTCAAAATTTTCTCTGATCTCGTCTTCGTATTTTTCCCAAAACTTCTCATCATCTCTGTGAGCTTCTTGTGCAAGTTTAATCGACTGTAGTAGTTGCACTGCTTGAGAGATAGGACTTGGCCTCTCAGGTTTTAGACCTTTGTTTTGAAAGCCAACTCTAGCATCACTGCTTTGAGGTTGCATTTGATTGAATATTTCTATGCTTGGTGACATGTCTCTTTTGAAGGCGGTAAACATTGTTGGTTTTGTGTGAAGGGCACGTTTTTTTAATCTTGTCTAAAAATCTGTGGCCGATATTTTTTAAAAAACCGCAATTAATTGAGTAATGATGTGTATATTCTACACATTTCATATGTATTTGTCAATAATTATAGGTCCATTTTCTCATTTATGAGGCCGATTTTTTTCCGATTCACTAAAAACAGAAAAAACCTCACTCAGATCACGCTATCAAGACCAGCATTGCCTCTTTCTCTCCGTCATTCACTTGCTAGAATACAGCCATGTCTTCTCAACTTCCCATCAAAATCAAAGCGGATTTTCCTATCCTCGGCCGCCAAGTTCAGGTTGGTCAAAATGTATCAAAACCCCTGGCTTATCTCGACTCGGCCGCTACCTCCCAAAAGCCTCAACAGGTTATTGACGCTATCAGCAACTACTACCAAAACCACAACGCCAACGTTCATCGAGGCGTCCACACTCTGGCCGATGAGAGCACTCAACAACTTGAGGAAAGTCGCCACAAGATCGCGGCCTTTTTTGGCGCTAAGCCAGAGGAGCTAATTATCACCCGCAACTCAACAGAGGCCCTGAATGGCATCGCCTACGGTTGGGCTGAGCGCAGTTTGCAACCTGGCGATATCATCCTCACAACTCTCATGGAGCATCATGCCAATGTTCTTCCTTGGCAGGAGGTTGCGCGACGCCACCAGGCCAAGGTTGAGTTTATCAACGTCACGCCAGAGGGCGAGCTTGATTTGGCTGACTTTCAGAAAAAAATCAATCAGCCCAGAGTCAGACTAGTGGCCGTGGCTCATGTTTCCAACACCCTCGGCACTATTAATCCAGTTGTGGAAATGGTCAAGTCAGCCAAAAAAGCCTCAAAAAAGCTGCTTTCAGCCGGTCAGAGACCCATTCGCGTGGTGGTCGACGGTGCTCAGTCTGCGCCTCATTTGCCAGTAAATTTTCATGAGTTGGGGGCGGATTTTTACGTCTTTTCTGGACACAAAATGCTTGGTCCGATGGGAGTTGGCGGCATATTAGTTAGGCAAGAACTACTCGAGGAAAAATCGAGCCAAGGTTCGGCAACAACTCTGGCCTCAAACGCGACACCATCTCCATCCCCAGCCTCAACCCCAACCTCAGCCGAGAACAATCCCTCTGAGTTTCGTCCTTGGCTTTTTGGTGGTGGCATGATTGCCGAGGTAGCTACCAGTGGAGCCGAATTTAGCCCTGATCTGGCCGAGCGGTTCACTGCCGGTACACCTGACGTAGCCTCGACGGTTGGTTTGGCAGCCGCCTGCGATTACCTAACCAACTTGGGCATGAAAAATGTCCTGGAGCACGATCTGGAGTTGGTCGATTACGCCTTAAGCCAGCTCTCGAATAACCCCAGAGTAACCATAATCGGTCCGGTTAGAAATCAGCCCCAAACACCGGAGAATTGTTACCGAGCTGGTTCGGTTGCTTTTCTTTACCGCGGCGCTCATGCTCATGACATCGCCCAGATCTTGAATAGTGAGGGAGTAGCTGTTCGCTCTGGTCATCACTGTACCATGCCGCTTCATACCCATTTTGGCTGGGTGGCAACAATTCGAGCCAGTTTTAATGTTTATAACAGCAAGCAAGATATTGATGCCCTGGTATCAGCCTTACAAAAGGTTGACCAAGTTTTGGGACTTAAATAAATAATTTAATTCAAGAAATGTCTGATTTATCAAGCCTTTATCAAGAAGCAATTTTGGAAGAAGCTAACCAACCACGTAATTTTGGTGAGTTACCCAATGCCCAGATCAGTTCCACCAAGGGCAACATTTCCTGCGGTGATAAAGTCACGGTCCAGATCAACTTGGACCAAGATAATAAAACCGTCAGCGAACTCAAGTGGCAAGGAGAAGGTTGCGTGATTACTAGAGCTGCCATGAGTGTTGTTTCAGAGCTGGTCATTGGTCTGGACAAAGAATCGATAGCCAAACTCGAGAAAGAACAAATTTTGGCTAAACTAGGATTACCTGCTATCTCGCCAGGGCGCCTGCGATGCTTGATGCTTGGTTTAGAGGTTGTCAAAAAGGCCCTGGAGCTTTGAGCTAGGTTGCCAGTAAACAGCCGGAGAGGAATTTTGTGACAATTTTTGTTGGTTCCAGTAATCCTGTTAAGATCAACGCTGCCACGCTTGCCGCCTCGGAGCAATGGCCAGATGTTAAGGTCAGTGGTTTTGATGTTCCCAGCTTGATCTCAGCTCAGCCCAAAACCGACGATGAGACCAAACAGGGGTCGATCAATCGTGCTCGCGGCGCTTTGGCCAAAGGCTTGGAAACTCATAAATCAGTAAGTTTTGACCAAAACGAACAAATTGTGGCTATCGGTATGGAAGGTGGCGTTTTTACCAACAGCCAGGGAGAGCTTTGGTCAACTGTTTGGGTCACAGTAATCGATACTCAGGGAAACAGTAGTTCAGTGAATGGTGCGCGTTTTAAAGTTCCCCAGCCAATTGCCGAACTAATTTTCTCAGGAGAAGAGATGGGTCACGCTGTTGCCAATATTATTGGCTCAGACGACAAGAACTCAATAAAGCAAAATAAAGGGATGATCGGCATCATTACCCAGGGCTTTGTCGATCGTACTGAGGAATACACCGGAATTACTAAGTTGGCCATGGGGCTATGGTTTGGTCGTGACTGGCAGGAAAAGATCAGCTGATAATGACCCTCATTTGTTCTAGAATAGAGTTACTTGGCCTCCGCCAAGTAGTTTTATACCTGTGTTGAGACGAGCAGAACACATCTCTGCGAGGCCAGCTCTTTGTGAGTAATAAAAAGAAAAAACATATTTTGTAGAAAACCTACAAAAAAATTTTTGGAGATAAAATGATCCATCCCCCGCAACAATTCATAGCCAGGTTTGAGGACAAACAACAACTCAATGACAAATTTTGGTTATATTCTTTTGAGCTTGAGAATCCTTTTCGGATGGAGTTCGAGGCTGGTCAATATGTTTCGATCAAAATCAACGCTCAAGGTGAACGTCGCGCTTACTCGATCGCTAGCTCGCCTGAGGTAAACCACGGTTTTGAGTTACTCTTGGATGTCGAGCCCAACGGCTTGGGTGTTCATTATTTGCAGAACTTACAATTTGGTGACAAGGTATCTATGATGTCCCCGATGGGTAGATTCGTACTCCAGCAGGAGCCAAGAGAAGCTGCGCTAACATTGGTGGCAACGGGTTCGGGCATCGCTCCGCTACGGGGCATGGTCTTGTGGCTTCTTCAAGCTCAACACGACACTAGGCCGATTGTCCTGCATTGGGGTCTACGCTCAACTGATCACTTGGCATGGGAGGAAGATTTTACAGATCTGATGCAGGCTTTTCCGAATTTCAAGTTTCATCCGGTTATCTCTCAGGCACCGCAAGCATGGCCTCTTTGCAAAGGTCATGTTACTGACTGTCTAAATTACCACCAACATTTGCCAGAATCGGGTTATTATTTATGTGGTAGCCGAGAAATGGTCGAGGATACAAAAGCTCTACTATTAGCCAAGGGTATTAGCCCAATGGCCATTCATCATGAGATGTTTAGTTAAAAATAGCGATGTAAAGGAATAAATGACTCAAGATATCAACAACCAAACACCAAATGCCGATAGCAACAAAACCATCACTGGTGCTCACGCAGTCAAGCAAATTGGTAAGTACAAGGTTGAGGTCATTCGCGAAAAATGTATTAGCGCTGCCAGCTGTGTGGCAATCGCTCCGGCGGTTTTTGATCTGGATGAAGAAGGTATCGCGGTTATTCTCTCTCAAGATGGTAACGACGATGAAACCAAGCTTTTGGCAGCTCAGTCCTGTCCAACAGCTGCTGTTATCGTGACCGATACCTCAACAGGCAAGCAAGTCTGGCCAATTACAGAATAATCTTAGCTACGACGCTCGACTGGTCGCGTCCTTTTCCAGACTAAAATAGGATAAAAATACGTCAATTAACCATTGACATTCCTCTGTTTCCAGGGAAAATAGTATCAAAGTGATGCACTAAGCATCGAGCTCCCAGCATCTGCCCTCATGCTGGTTTGGCATACACAAATTATTAGTTAGGTTAAACACTATGAAAAAATCGGAGGGTTCTTCCATGAAAAAAGTATATCCATATGTCTTCCCAGTTGTGGCCTTGCTCTTTGTGGCCTTTCTGGCTTATCGCTGGTACAGTTTGCGTACAGCACCGACCGAGACCAGCCTGGGCGAGGGTGTCCAGATCGAGAACCTGAGCCAAACTGAAGCCGAGCGCGTGCTTCGTGGAACTGGTGACTTCAAGACCGTAGATCTAAAAGGTAACCCTGATTTTTCAGGTAAGCTACGTTATGAAGTGCGTGACGGACGTGTTTATTTCAGTGTTATGGCTGATTTGGCAGACCTGGAGAGTGGTTCTTACCAGGTTTGGGTTAAAAACGTTGGTTCAGAGATGGCAAATTTAGCATTCCCGCTTGAGGTTGGTAAAGCTGGTTATGTTGGTAGTGCAGCAGTCTCGGTTGAGGATATGCCTTTCGAGGTGATGGTGACCAGACAGAACGTTGGCCAAGTTGAGATGGGTGAAGTAGTTTTAAGCGGCGTGGTGGCTCAGGACTAACTCTTGAGTAAGTAATATTTGCTTCTTGATATAGAAGCCAAGTATTGATAGGCTTAAAAATTAGTAATATATCCCTTGAGTAATAGCCAAGGGAAGAAAAGGGGATTATATGGCAAACGCCTATAGTTACACAAACTCCAAGGGACAGAAGTATTACCTTCATACCAGAGAAGTTACCTTGAAGAATGGTCGTGTTCAAAGAATTTACTTTTTCGCTCGCGAAGTCCGCGAGGGTGCTTTGGAGGCTGTGCCAGCTGCTTATCAAGTCGTTGAGACCAAGAGAACCGGCATGCCAGTCTTGAAGAAGAAATAAAAGTATTTCTTTCTTAAAGAAAACTTAGAAACCCCGGCCAAGTGCCGGGGTTTTGAATTAGCAAGAGTTATCTCAAAATCAACATCCGGTACCTGCTTTGGTTTCCTGGGTGGTTTGATAACTAGATAAGTCTTTAGAAAATGCTGTGAGTTTTTCGATTGCTTCTTGCGATAGTTGCCCGGCATGATTTTCTAATAAATATTTGGCGGCATTAATCGTTTCTTGACTAATTTTATCGGGATTATCTAGTTGAGAAAAATCGATTAGATTAATGATTTTCTTGGTCATTTTTTCGACAAATAAATTATCTAGAAGGTTACTTTTTTGATCCATTGCTTTTAATGCTCCAGTAGCTTCTATTTGAGTTAATGATGATTTTTCCACAAGTTGTTCAATTGCTCAAAAGAAAGCATCAGTCGCTGCGGAATCGGTATTGGTAATTTTGTAGCTAATGTAAAACAAATGGGTTGCTAGATGCTAATATAAACGACGTTTCCACATATCCCATAGTTGTTTAAGTTGTTGTTTGTTTTGTACCCTCGATAACGCAAGTTGCCAACACATAATTGAAA